>DASYCM010000070.1:0-7285 GCA_036500165.1 Pseudolabrys sp. | reverse complement strand
CGTGCCGAAGTCCGCACCGTTGACCTGCCGATCATCGCGCTGTCGTCGGCCGTTTCCACAGATGCCATCGAGCGCGGCCGCAAGGTCGGTTTCAACGACTATGTCGCCAAGTTCGACCGCCAGGGCTTGATCGCTGCGCTCAAGGAGCAGACCGACGTCGGTCAAGCTTCGTCAGGATTTGCGGCGTAAGGGCAAACCATGAGCACCGAAACATCCACCGGCAAAATCAGGGAATACGTCACCGCGACAGTTGGCGGCCAGTTGTTCGGCCTGCCGATCCAGCGCGTGCAGGACGTGTTCACGCCGGAGCGTGTCACGCGTGTGCCTTTGGCGCCGCCGGAGATCGCCGGCGTGCTGAATTTGCGGGGCCGCATCGTCACGCTGATCGACCTGCGCGACCGGCTTGGCCTTGAGCGGCAAGATAACGGCGCGCCTGCCATGGCGATCGGGGTCGAGTCGGGCGGCGAATCCTACGGCCTTCTGATCGACGCGGTCGGCGAAGTGCTCAAGCTGGACGATACCGGACGCGAGGCCAATCCAATCAATCTCGATCCGCGGCTCGCCCGCGTATCGGCCGGCATTCACCGGCTCGACGGACAATTGCTGATGCTGGTCGACGTCGATCGCGTGCTCGACATCGGCAATAAATCGATCGCGGCATAACGGAACAACTCGCGGGACAGAAGTCCCTGCGGGAACATGCGAGGGTAAGATGAAGACCTGTTTGGTAGTCGATGACTCCAGCGTCATCCGCAAGGTGGCGCGGCGAATTCTCGAAGGACTCGATTTCAAGATCGAGGAAGCCGAAGACGGCGAGCAGGCGCTCAACGCCTGCCGGCAGAGATTGCCCGAAGCAATCCTGCTCGATTGGAACATGCCGCGCATGGACGGCTACGAGTTCCTGCGCATGTTGCGCCGGCTCCCGGGTGGCGATGGTCCGAAGGTCGTGTTCTGCACCACCGAGAACGACGTCGCACATATTGCTCGTGCGCTGCATGCCGGCGCCAATGAGTACATCATGAAGCCCTTCGACAAGGAGATCGTCGAAGCCAAGTTTCAGGAAGTCGGGCTCCTTTGAACCTCGCCGCACCAGCGCACGCGGTCTCACCCGCGCTCGGCCGGCGCATCCGCGTGATGATCGTGGATGACGCTGTGGTCGTGCGCGGCCTGTTTGCGCGCTGGATCGAGGCCGAAAGCGACATGGAAGTGGTGGCTTCGCTACGCTCCGGCCGCGACGCCGTCGACCAGGTCGAGCGTATCGCGCCTGACGTCGTCGTACTCGACGTCAATATGCCGGAGCTCGATGGCATCGCCGCGCTGCCACTGCTCCTGGAGAAGAAGCGCGACCTGATCGTCATCATGGCCTCGACGCTGACGCGGCGTAACGCCGAGATCAGCTTGCGCGCATTGTCGCTCGGCGCTACCGATTACATTCCAAAGCCGACCAGCAGTCAGGAAGTCGCCGGCTCGGTCAGCTTTCGCCGCGACCTGATCGAAAAGATCCGCCACCTCGGCGCGCGCGCCAAGCGCTTCTACTCCGCGCCCCTCCACAACACCGCGGCGCTGCCGGCGAAATCCTCGCCGCCGCTGCAACCGCGCCTGCCGGGCCACCATCACGACCACGGGCCGATCTCGCTGCGCGCAATGCCATCGTCGTCGCCGCGCGTATTGCTGATCGGCGCGTCTACCGGAGGGCCGCAGGCGCTCAACGCGATCCTCGGCCATATCGGCAACGTTATCGAACACGCCCCCGTGCTGATAACCCAGCACATGCCGCCGACTTTCACCGCCATTCTTGCCGAACATCTCGAGCGCGTCGCCAAATGTCCCGTGCATGAGGGCAAGGACGGCGAGGCGATCCAATCCGGCACCGTCTATCTCGCTCCCGGCGGCAAGCATATGTCGGTCGCGCGGCGCGAGGGCAACGCCGTGATCGCGATCGACGACGGTCCGCTGGTCAATTTCTGCAAGCCCGCGGTCGATCCCTTGTTCTCATCGGCAGCGATGGTCTGGGGCAACAAGGTGATGGCGTTGGTCCTCACCGGCATGGGACACGACGGTCTTGCCGGCGCCAAGGACGTGGTCGCTGCCGGCGGCGCCGTGATGGCGCAGGACGAAGCAACCAGCGTCGTCTGGGGCATGCCGGGCCAGGTCGCGATGGCCGGGCTTTGCTCCGCCGTGCTGCCGGTCAACGAGATTGCACCGCGTCTCTCGCGCCTGTTCGCGGGAGACCGCGTGTGACGCCGCTGGATTTCGACTATCTGCGCAAATTGTTGCGTGAACGCTCCGGCCTCGTGTTGTCGGCCGAGAAGCAATATCTCGCCGAGAGCCGCCTCGTGCCCGTCGCCCGCCGCCACGCCATCGCGACGCTCGGTGAACTCATCGCCAAGCTCAAGGCCAACGACCACGCGCCGCTCGCGGCCGAAGTGGTCGAGGCCATGACCACCAACGAGACCTTCTTTTTCCGCGACAAGCTGCCGTTCGATCATTTCCGCGACACCGCGCTGCCGGCGCTGATCACGACGCGCGCGCGCGACAAACGCATCCGCATCTGGTGTACCGCGGCCTCGACTGGGCAGGAGCCTTACTCGCTCGCCATGATCCTGCGCGAATACGGCGCCAAGCTCGCCGGCTACCGCGTCGAAATCATCGCCACCGATATTTCCGGCGACGTGCTGACGCGCGCCAAGGCCGGCGTCTACAGCCAGTTCGAAGTGCAGCGCGGCCTGCCGATCCAGCAGCTCGTCAAATACTTCACACAGGTCGGCGACAATTGGCAGATCTCGGCGGACATCCGCGCCATGGTGCAATTCCGTCCGCTCAATCTGCTGAAGGATTTCTCCGCGCTCGGCACTTTCGACATGGTGTTCTGCCGCAACGTGCTGATCTATTTCGATCAGGAAACCAAGATCAGCGTGCTCAACCGCGTCGCGCGCCAGATGCCGGAGCAGTCCTTCCTTTTGCTTGGCGCCGCCGAAACCGTGGTCGGCCTGACCGACGCCTTCAAGCCGATGGCCGACAAGCGCGGCCTCTACGTGCCGAACCCGGACAGGGCCATGCGGCCCGAAGGCAACGTTGTGAAGTTCGCGCTCAAGGCGTAACCAAATCCAGACTGACTGAATCCGGCCCGAGGAACTCGGGTTTGAGCAGCCATAACGCCGCGGCATAGCCTCCATTCCTTCATTCGGCCTTCCTTGAAAGCCGCCCGGCCCGGTTCCATCTGGAACGAACGCGCCGTTGTGCGCTTGTTAAGCGGACGCCGGCCCCCGGGCTCTTCAAGTTCCCTGGGACCGGTTTTTCGTTGATGTGAGGGAAGTTTCCGATGCTGATTTTTGAAATCGCCGGCGCCATTTTCGCGTTTTTGTTTCTCGCCGCTGCCATGACCGGCATCGAGGGCAGCGAGCACCGCTGAGTTTTTTTACGCCCCCGCAGGGGAGGGATAAGAAGCAGACATGATTCATCGCCCGTATTCTTTGCGGCCCCGGGCAGGCCGTCGTCCAAGCTGCCGTCCAACTTCGCCCTCAATAACGAGGGCGCGCGGAACGCCGGGGCCACAACAGCCCCGCAGCCTCGTGAGAGAGAAGAGTTTGTTCTCACGAGCATAGTCACCACGGAATTGCCGGTCCCCCGGCGTCCCGCGCGCGATGTTTATAGGTTTGCTCCGCATGATCCCCGGTGGGAGTACCATTTTTACCCACCGCTGCGGACGGCGCGTGATCTGAAGAAGGTACCCAGCCGTAAGTCCGGCTTCTCTCGCTTCTTCCACACTCCGCCCTGTGGACCGCGGCTGGCGGCCCGGGCGTCATGCGGCTTGGACCGCCGGAAGGGCATTTGCATCGCATCTCCAACGCGCCTTCCAGCCACCGCACCCCGCCCAACGTCTGATGACGCTGATCAAACGCCCCTCGTAATTGGGCGGGATGTGGCTAGAATATAGTCCTTGGGAATATTGTCAAGACGTGATTTTGAAAATTTGCAACCTGCCGGTGGTTTTTTCTGTAGGCTCACCGCTGAAAGGCCAGAGGGGAAACATGCTCGGGAAAATTTCAATAGCGGCATTGCTAGGCTCGCTGTGGCTCATGCCATTGGCCGCCAGTGCGCAAAACATTCGGCCCGAATGCGCCAAGATGCGGGACAAAATCGGCTGTACCTGCGCGCTGAACAATGGCGGCGGAATAAATCCAAACAAAGGAAATTGGTATTCGGTACCCGGACGTCACCCAAATAGGGGCGGAGCGACAAATGCAGCATTCACTGCGTGCGTGGCACGCAGCGGCTAAGAAAGAGCCCTACTCCGCCGGCGTAACGGCGGTGTCGTTCTTGGCGGCCTCGGCAGCTTTGGCGGCGGCTTCGGCGGCTTCCTTCGCCTCCGCTTCCTTCTCGGCCGCTTCCTTCGCTGCGGCTTCTTCCTTGGCTTTCCTCTCGACGACGCGCACCGACCAGATCGAGCCTTCGTAGAGAATGAGCAGCGGCACCGCGAGCGAGAGCTGGCTGATGACGTCCGGCGGCGTCAGCACCGCGGCCAGAACGAAAGCGGCGACGATGAAGTAGCGGCGCTTTTCCTTCAATTGCTGCGACGTGATGATGCCGATGCGGCCGAGCAGCGTCAGGATCACCGGCAACTGGAACGCCACGCCGAAGGCCAGCACCAGAGTCATCATCAGCGACAGATATTCGCCGACCTTCGGCAACAGCGCGATCGAGGCTTCGTTCTCGGTGCCGGGCTGCTGCATGTGCAGCGAGAAGCGGATCAGCATCGGCAGCACGAGGAAATAAACGACCGTCGCGCCAAGCGCGAAGAAGAACGGTGTCGCGACGAGATACGGCAGGAACGCCTTGCGCTCGTGGCGATACAGGCCCGGCGCGACGAACATGTAGATCTGCCCGGCGACGATCGGGAACGACAGGAAGGCAGCGCCGAACATGGCGAGCTTCAACTGCGTGATGAAATATTCGAGCAGCGCCGTGTAGATGAATTTCGAATTTTCCGGTCCGGCGACCCAAACGAAAGGCCAGACCAGAACATTGTAGATGTCCTTGGCGAAGACAAAGCAGAGCGCGAACATCACGCCGAAAGCCAGCAGCGCCTTGATCAGCCGCGAGCGCAGCTCGATCAGGTGCTCCATCAGCGGCGCTTTGGTCGCCTCGATGTCTTCCTGGCTCACGATACGCTCCCGCCCGACTTGGCCTCGGGCAAAGCTTCGGATTTTGGCGCTTCGGCAACCTGCGGCGTGACGGGTGCGAAATCTTTTTCGGTGACCGGCGGCGGCAACTCCGGCATCGGCACGTCAACGGGCGGAAGCGCACTTGCCGGCAATAGCGCGCCATCCGGCACCGTGCCATCCGGCAGCGGTGGCGCTTCCGGCGCGTGCGCGGTCATTACTTCAGTCTTGGACGGATACTTCAGCGGATCATCGAAATCGAACGCCTTTTCGACTTCCGCCTGCGTTTCCTTGAGCGGATCGTAGTTCTCGATGCCCTGCGTGACTTCTTCGACGTGTTTCTTGAGGTCGGTGAGTTCGGCCTCGCGCAGCGCTTCCTGGAACTGGCCCTGGAATTCATTGGCCATGCGGCGGATCTTGCCAATCCAGTGACCAACCGACCGCAACACGGTCGGCAGCTCTTTCGGGCCTATCGCAATCAGCGCGACGATGCCGATGACGACTATCTCGCCCCAACCGAAGCCGAACATGGAATCCTCAACTCCCCGCGCGTCGTCCCATCCAGGTAATCAAGGATTGGGACCCGGCAGCCTCACACCAGCGTGGCCGTTAAGAGCGGACGCTTTCGGCGCGGCGCTCGGTTTCCGTCTTCGCGGTGGCCGCGGGCTCGATGGTCTTGACCGGCGCGGGCGGCGCCTCGGCGGTCTTTTCGTCCTCGGACATGCCCTTCTTGAAGGCCTTGATGCCCTGGGCGAAGTCGCCCATCAGCGACGAAATCTTGCCCCGGCCGCCGAACATAACCATGACGACCAGAAGAACGATCATCCAGTGCCAAATGCTAAACGAACCCATCGGCGAACCCTCCACAGGCACAAGCGCTTCAGGTCAGCGCCGCGCCATCCATGTTTTCACTGGAGAAACTAGGCCCCGGAAGCGGCAAAAACAAGGACTTAAGCCGTGGCGGTTAAGACCGTAATGTCGCGCTAAGGGACGGGAATTGCTGCGTAATGCAGCCCATTCCGGCCACGGCCGCCAACTCGGCCTCATCCTTCGAGGCGCCTCGCTACGCTCGGCTCCTCAGGATGAGGCGGAACAACTACTTCTCGCCTTCACCCTGCTCGGGCTCGGCAGCCGCTTCGGCCTTGTCGGCTCCCTCCACCTGCGCTTCCGGCGGCGCAAGGCCAAGGTCGAGTTCGAGGTCGCCGGGCTCCAGCGGGTCCTCATCGTCACGCAGCGTGCTGTCGTCCGACGGCATCGGCACGCCGAAGCCGTCCGGCATGGTGCCTTCCAGCAGGCCCGCACCTTTGAGTTCGTCGAGACCCGGCAGGTCGGCGACCTCTTCCAGCCCAAAGTGCGACAGGAACTCCTCGCTGGTGCCGTAGGTGATCGGACGGCCCGGCGCCTTGCGGCGGCCGCGCGGACGAATCCAGCCGGTCTTGAGCAGTACGTCGAGCGTGCCGGTCGCGGTCTGCACGCCGCGGATTTCCTCGATCTCGGCGCGCGTCACCGGCTGGTGATAGGCGACGATGGCGAGCGTCTCGATCGCCGCGCGCGACAGCTTGCGGGTCTCGATGGTCTGCTTCGTCAACAGCCACGACAGGTCATTCGCGGTGCGGAAGGTCCACTTCTTGCCGACGCGCACGAGATTGACGCCGCGCGTGGCGTATTCCTGCTGAAGTTGAACAAGCGAGAACTTGATGTCGACGCCGTCCGGCAGCGCGCGCTTGAGCGTCGCCTCGTCGAGCGGATCGGCGGCGGCAAACAGCATCGCTTCGAGCAGACGGAGCGCCTCGGGGCGTTGCTCCGGTTCCTGGCCGTCCGCTTGCGAGGTCACGGCAACGATTTCTTCCACCGTCACTTCGACAGTCTCTTGCGAAGTCTCGTGCGAGCTCTCTTCCGAAGTCTCTTGTGTTGCCTCGTGCAACGACTCCTGATCCGGCGCGGACGCCGGTTCGTCGTTGTGGACAATCGCGAGCTTCTTGGCTGCGCTGGGCATGGGCTGCTCCTTATGCGTTTTCTTGTGCGTCATGCAGATTGGCACTGCCGTTCCCGCCGACACGCTTGCGCATGAAAATCGGCGAGAAGGACTCCTTCTGGTGCACCTCGGCAAGGCCTTCCTTGAC
>DASYCM010000069.1:0-13645 GCA_036500165.1 Pseudolabrys sp. | reverse complement strand
CCTGTGTTCGCGCAATTGCTGATGGCCGACGAAATCAACCGCGCCTCGCCGCGCACGCAGTCGGCGCTCTTACAGGCGATGCAGGAACAGCACGTCAGCGTCGCCGGTGCGCGTTACGATCTGCCCAAACCGTTCCATGTTCTCGCGACGCAGAACCCGCTGGAGCAGGAAGGCACCTATCCCCTGCCCGAAGCGCAGCTCGACCGCTTCCTGATGGAAGTCGACGTCGATTATCCGGATGCGGCGGCGGAACGTAAAATTCTGTTCGACACCACCGGCGCCGAAGAAACCAGAGCCAAGGCGGCAATGACCGCGGACGATCTGATCGCGGCGCAGCGTCTGGTACGCCGCCTGCCGGTCGGTGAAAGCGTCGTCGAGGCGATTTTGAAACTCGTGCGCTCGGCCCGTCCGGGACCGGAAGCCGGCGACCTCGGCCGTCTGATCTCGTGGGGCCCAGGCCCGCGCGCCAGCCAGGCTTTGATGCTGGCGGTGCGCGCCCGCGCATTGCTCGACAATCGTTTCGCGCCGTCGATCGACGATGTGCTCGAACTCGCCGAACCAGTGCTCAAGCATCGTATGGCGCTCACTTTCGCCGCGCGCGCCGAAGGCGAGACGATTTCCAACGTCATCGCACGCCTCAAGGCGCGCATCGGATAATCATGGCCGAGCAAAGCCGCAGCGACATCGCCCAGAACGAGCCGGTCAAGGAGGCAGTCGGCAAAAGCCGCAAGCTTGCCTCGCGTATTCCGCGGCTCATTCTGGAAGCGCGTCGCGTAGCCTCGACCGTTATCCACGGCATGCACGGCCGGCGCCGCGCCGGCTCCGGCGAGAATTTCTGGCAATACCGTCACTTCACGTCCGGCGAGCCGGCCGCGAGCGTCGACTGGCGGCGCTCGGCGCGCGACGACCACTTGTACGTGCGCGAGCGCGAGTGGGAGGCGTCGCATACGATTTGGCTGTGGGCCGACCGTTCGCCATCGATGGAATTCTCGTCGTCGATGACTGAATGGAGCAAACTCGACCGTGCGCTGGTCGTATCGTTCGCACTGGCCGAAGTGCTGGTGCAAGGTGGCGAGCGCGTCGGCATCCCGGATCTGATGCGGCCGACCGCGAACCGCAACATCATCGAGAGCATGGCGCAGCGTATCCTGCACGACGCCACCGAGCGTCCGAGCTTGCCACCCAACTTCGCGCCGGCACCGTTCTCGGAAGTTCTGCTGCTGTCGGATTTCTGGAGCCCGATCGCGGAATACCGCAAGACGATTTCGCAACTCGCCGCCAACGGCGCGCGTGGTCATGTCGTGCAGGTGGTCGATCCGGCGGAGGAGACGTTCCCCTATTCGGGACGCGTGGAGTTCATTGAGTCCGAAGGCCTCGGCAGCATCACCGCCGGCCGCGCCGAGACGTGGCGCAACGAGTATCAGACGCTGCTCGCCAATCATCGCGCGGCGTTGCGCGCGGAGACCGAGCAGGTCGGCTGGAGCTTCACCACGCATCGCACCGACCGCGGCCCGACCGAGCTCCTGTTCGCACTGCATGCGCGCATGGGCCAGGGCGCGCATAGTGTCATTCAAAGCCGTCAGCCGGCGCGTTCGGGGGCAAGCGTATGATCCCCGGCCTGCCCCTCGCCTTCGCCCAGCCGCTGGTTCTGCTCGGCCTGCTTAGCCTGCCGGTGCTGTGGTGGCTGTTGCGGCTGGTGCCGCCGCGGCCAAAGCGTATCGACTTCCCGCCAACGCGGCTGCTGTTCGAAATCGCGCCCAAGGAAGAGACGCCATCGCATACGCCGTGGTGGCTCACCTTGCTGCGGCTGACGCTGGCGGCGTTGGTGATCTTCGCCGCCGCCGGTCCGTTGTGGAACCCGCCTATCGCGACGTCGAGCCGCGCCGCACCTTTGCTGATCCTGCTCGACGACGGCTGGGCCGCGGCCTCGACCTGGGATGAACGTCTGCGCGCAGCCGACGAATTGATCGCACGCGCCGAAGCCGACAATCGCGGCGTCGCCGTGCTGCCGTTGTCCGAAACTGCGCGGGAGATTTCATTGCAAATCGCCGGGGCCGCGCGCATCCAGGTCAAGCAGATCAAGCCGAAGCCGCATGGCGTCGACCGCAACGAAGCGCTGCCACTGATTGAGCGTTTCCTCAAGCAAAGCCCGGAAGTCGAATTGGTCTGGCTGTCCGACGGCATCGATACCGGCGCCGGCGCGGCCTTCGTCGATGGCCTCAAGCGCACGATAGCCAACCGCCCACTGACCATCGTGGAAGGCGGCATCGGCACCGCGCATGCTTTGGCAGGCGCCGACAATGCCGCCGGTGCTCTCACTGTGAAGGTGCTGCGCGCGCAGACGAACGGCGGCGACGCCGGCATGGTCAACGCTATCGACCTGAAGGGTCTGCCACTCGGCGAAGCGCCGTTCACGTTCAGGTCCGGCGAGCGCGAGACCGAAGCCGTGATCGACCTGCCGGTCGAGATCCGCAACGACGTCGCGCGGCTGGAAATTGCCGGCGAGCGCTCGTCGGGCGCGGTGCAACTGCTCGACAAACGCTGGCGCCGCCGCACCGTCGGTATCGTCTCAGGCTCCACCGCCGACCGTTCGCAGCCGCTGCTCGGCGCGACCTATTATCTGTCGCGCGCGCTCAATCCGTTTGCCGACGTCCGCCTCGCCGAAGGCGTCGGCCCCGCCGAGGCGGTCAACCGCTTCCTCGGCCAGCAATTGCCCATGCTTATTCTCGCCGATGTCGGTAATGCCGCAGAAGCTGTCGACCGGCTGAACAAGTGGGTCGACAATGGCGGCGTGCTGGTGCGCTTTGCCGGTCCACATCTTGCCGCGGCCGACGACGCGCTGGTGCCGGTGAAGCTGCGCCGCGGCGGCCGCATTCTCGGCGGCAGCCTGAGCTGGGACAAGCCGCAACAACTTGCCGCTTTCTCCCGCGAAGGGCCGTTCAACGGCATGACCGTGCCGAAGGACGTCACCGTAACGCGCCAGGTTCTGGCCGAACCGGACTCGCAACTCACCGACCGCACCTGGGCAACGCTCGCCGACGGCACGCCGCTTGTCACCGCGCAACGCCGCGGCAAGGGCGTGATCGTACTGTTCCATGTCACCGCCGACACACGCTGGTCCGATTTGCCGATCTCCGGCACCTTCGTCGACATGCTCCGCCGCATCGTCGCACTGTCCGGCGCCACGGCGAGTGCCGATACCACGAACAATCCCGGCACCAGCGGCGCCATCGGGCGCACTGCCAATCAAGTCGTCCCGGCAACGCGCGTGCTTGACGGTTTCGGGGCGTTCTCGCCGCCGCCGCCGACGGCGCGGCCCATCCCCGCGAACTTCACCGGCCGCGGCACGCTCGATCATCCTCCTGGATTCTACGGTCCGCCGGAAGGTCTCGTTGCGGTGAACACGCTTACACCCAGCGACCGGCCACTACCGCTCGACGTGTCGGCGCTCAATGCGCGGCTCGACGTCTATCGCCACGGCGAACCGCTCGATCTGCGCGGCCCGATCCTCATGGCGGCGCTGGCGCTGCTACTGATCGACGCGCTGGTGGTTTTCTGGCTGTCCGGCGGACTTGGCGCGATGCGTATGCGCCGCCGCGCCGCCGCCGTGCTGTTGATCGGCGGATTGTTCGGCGCTTTCGCACTCCACGACGCCGCGCACGCTCAGACCCCGCCGCAGCCTCAACAACAGCAGACCCAGAAGCTGACGCCGCAGCAGGAAGAATTTGCCATCAAGGCGACGCAACAAACCCACCTCGCTTACATCATCACCGGCGACAATGCGGTCGACGAAATCAGCAAGGCCGGCCTGCAAGGCCTGACGATGTTTCTAGCGCAACGTACGGCACTGGAACCAAGCGAGCCGATGGGCCTCGATCCGGCGCGCGACGAACTGTCGTTCTTCCCCGTCATCTATTGGGCGATATCGCCGTCTGCGCCGAAACCATCACAGCAAGCGCTTGAGAAAATCGACAGCTACATGAAGCGCGGCGGCACGGTCGTGTTCGATACGCGCGACGCCGTCGACGCGCCGCCCGGCGCCGAAATGCAGGGACCGGGGATGGTGGCTCTGCGCTCCATTCTCTCCGCGCTCGACATTCCCGAGCTTGAGCCGGTGCCGCGCGACCACGTGCTGACTAAGACGTTCTTTCTGATGAAGGACTTCCCCGGCCGTTTCACCAACGGTCAGCTTTGGGTCGAGGCTACGCCAGCCGCGGATGCCGAAGAGGAATCCAGCCGCCCGGTACGGGCCGGCGATGGCGTATCTTCTATCATCATTACCTCGAACGATTTAGCCGGCGCCTGGGCGATGCGGCCCGACGGCCAGCCGATGCTCCCGCTGGTGCCGGGCGAGCCGCGCCAGCGCGAATTCGCCTTCCGCTCCGGCGTCAACATCGTGATGTACGCGCTGACCGGCAACTACAAAGCTGACCAGGTGCACATCCCCGCCCTGCTTGAACGGCTGGGTCAGTAACATGAACCTCGGCATCTCATTCGCACCTTTGGTGCCCGATTACGTGGTGTGGGCTGCGCTCGGCGCGGCAATCCTCATCGGCGTACTGCTGATGGTGTCGCACAGCCGCGGCGCATGGATGCGCGTCATCGCGCTGCTGCTGATGGTGCTGGCGCTGGCCAATCCGTCACTGACGCGCGAAGACCGCGATCCGATCCCGTCGGTCGCCGCCGTCATCATCGACAAGAGCCCGAGCCAGAACTTCGGCGACCGCAATGCGCAGACGGACGCTGCCCAGGCGCAGGTGGTCGAGCGGCTTAAGCATATTCCCGGCCTCGAGGTCCGCGTCGCCGAAGCCGGTGCCGCAGACGGCGAGACTGACGGCACGCGGCTGTTCTCGGCGCTGTCGTCGACGCTCGCCGATGTGCCGCCGGACCGCGTCGCCGGCGCGGTGCTGATCACCGACGGCCGCGTCCATGACGTGCCGGCCGATGTCGCCGCGCTCGGTTTTGCCGCACCGTTGCATGCACTCATCACCGGCCATGCCAATGAGATCGACCGTCGCGTTGTCCTCACGCAGACACCGCGCTTCGGCATTGTCGGCCAGGCGCAGACCGTCGGCTTCAAGGTCGAGGATCAGGGCGCAGGAGCGGGCTCCGCGCAGGTGACGATCCGCCGCGACGGCGAAGTTCTGGAAACGCGCAACGTCGCGGTCGGTGCCGAGACCAAGATCAACATCACCATTCCACATGCCGGCGCCAACATTGTCGAGGTCGAAGCCTCCGCACTCGACGGCGAACTGACGCCGATCAATAATCGCGCGGTCATCTCGATCGACGGCGTGCGCGACAAGTTGCGCGTGCTGCTGGTATCGGGCGAGCCGCACGCTGGTGAGCGCACGTGGCGCAATCTGCTCAAGTCCGACGCCTCGGTAGACCTCGTCCACTTCACCATTCTGCGGCCGCCGGAAAAACAGGACGGCACGCCGATCAACGAACTCTCGCTGATCGCCTTCCCGACGCGCGAGCTGTTCCAGCAGAAGATCTCGGAATTCCAGCTCATCATCTTCGACCGCTACGCCCGCCAGGGCGTGCTGCCGCTGATCTATTTCGACAACATTGCGAAATATGTGCGCGATGGTGGTGCGGTGCTGATCGCGTCGGGGCCGGACTACGCTTCGCCGACCAGCCTGTGGCGCACACCGCTCGACGTGATTTTGCCGGCGGAGCCGACCGGCGACGTCACCGAAAAAAGCTTCCAGCCGCTGCTGACTGATCTTGGCAAGCGTCATCCGGTGACGCGCGGCCTCGAAGGCTCCGAATTCGACCCGCCACACTGGAGCAACTGGTTTCGCCTCGTCGATATCAAGCGCACCACCGGCTCCAGTGTGATGGAGGGCCCCGACGGCAAGCCGCTCCTCGTGCTCGCGCGCGAAGGCGAGGGCCGCGTCGCGCTGCTGTTGTCCGATCACATCTGGCTGTGGGCGCGCGGCTATGATGGTGGCGGCCCGCATCTCGATTTATTGCGGCGGCTGTCTCATTGGCTGATGAAGCAGCCCGACCTCGAAGAGGAAGCGCTGCGGCTCATCGTTTCCGGCCGCGACATTGCAGTACAGCGCCAGACCATGGCCGATAGCGTCAATCAGGTCACGCTCACCTCGCCGACCGGCGCGCAACGCACGCTTAATCTGAGCGCGGTTGAGCCGGGCCTGTGGCGCACGACCGTCACCGCCAACGAACTCGGCCTGTGGCGCGCCACCGACGGCAAGCTCACCGCGCTCGCCAATGTCGGTCCTGCCAATCCGCGCGAGTTCGCCGAAGTCACATCGACCACCGATGTGCTGGGCAAGCTCGCCAGCGCCACCGGCGGCGATGCACGTCGACTCGACAGCGGCAGCGGACTTGCCGTGCCGCGCACTGTGGCTGTGCGCTCGAGCACGACCTTCAAGGGCGAAGACTGGATCGGCATGAAGATGCGCGACGTCACCGTCGTGCGCGGCATCGGCGTGCTGCCGATCTTCGCCGGGCTGATCGGCTTGCTGTTGCTGGTCGGATCGCTGGCGCTGACTTGGGCAAGAGAAGGCCGCTAAGCCAACATCCAATCCGGACGGATCATGCCCGTGACATTCGTGTCAAACGCCCCGGGCACAAGCTCATTGACCAACAGGCGGCCGGGATCGACCGGGCCCGGCATCTTCACCTGCCCCTTTGGAATCTTCTTGAAGCCGGCCTTGGCGTAATACGGCTCGTCGCCGACCAGCAGCACCATCGTGTGACCCTTGGCCTTCGCCTCGGCGAGCGCCTTCTTGATCAGCGCCGAACCGACACCGCGCGAACGGAACGGCGGCTCCACCGTCAGCGGCCCCAGCAACAACGCTGGGGTCTCGCCGACGCACACCCGGGTCAGACGTATCGACCCAACCATCAATGTGCCGATACGTGCCGTAAACGACAATTCGAGCACATGGCCGTGGCCCTCGCGCAGACGATAGGCGCTGCGCGCGTAACGGCCGGGGCCGAAGGTGCGCTCGTGCAGCCGCTCGATCGCCAGCGCGTCGCCCAGCGTCTCCGGCAGGATGGATAACGACAACTCGCTCATGTGGCATGCGATTAGCATCTCGTCCGATTCAGGTCCATTGCCTGTGGCGTAAAGGCCGCCGACGCCTTAAATGGCGGCTAACAGGGAGATCGAGGCATGGGACTGCTGGTTGACGGCGTTTGGCAGCAAGACGGGCAACGCACCAAGGACGGCCATTTCATCCGCCCACAGGCAGGATTCCGCAACTGGGTGACGCCGGACGGCCGCGCCGGATCTTCTGGCCAAGCCGGCTTTGCCGCCGAGAGCGGGCGCTATCATCTCTACGTCTCGCTCGCCTGCCCCTGGGCGCACCGCACCGTCATCTTCCGCAAGCTCAAGGGCCTCGATAACGTCATCTCCCTGTCCAATGTCTCGCCCGACATGCTGCAGGACGGCTGGACCTTCAACAAGGACGAGGGTTCGACCGGCGACGACGTCAACGGCAAGAACAAGCTGTCGGAAATCTATGTGCTGGCCGATCCGAAATATACCGGACGCGTCAGCGTGCCGGTGCTCTGGGACAAAAAGAACAAGACCATCGTCAACAACGAGTCGTCCGAGATCATCCGCATGCTGAACTCGGCATTCGACGCCTTCACCAATATTCGCACCGACTATTATCCGCAGGCGCTACGCGCCGAGATCGACCGCATCAACGATCTCGTTTATCCGAACATCAACAACGGCGTTTATCGCGCGGGCTTTGCCACGACGCAGGACGCTTACGAAAAAGCATTCCGCGGCATTTTCGATACGCTCGACGAACTGGAGCAGGTTTTATTGAAGCAGCGCTATCTCGCGGGCGCTGCGATCACCGAAGCCGACTGGCGGCTGTTCACGACTTTGATCCGTTTCGACGCGGTTTATTATTCGCACTTCAAGTGCAACTGGCGGCACATCGGCGAATATCCGAATCTGTCGAACTATCTGCGCGAACTCTATCAGGTGTCCGGCGTCGCCGAGACGGTGAACCTGGCGCAGATCAAGCGACATTATTACGGAAGCCAGCGTCAGGTGAACCCGACCGGCATCGTGCCCGTCGGCCCACAACTCGACTTCGCCGCGCTGCACGATAGGGCGCGGTTCAAGTAAGTCTCTTCAATTTTCAAACAGCCATAGCTTCGCCACCCGTATTCTTTGCGGCGCCGGGTACGCCGTATTCCGTTTCTTGCCCCTCGCGAAAATCCGAGGGGATGGAGCACCGAGTGGCGCGTCCATTTCTTATGTGCGCACACCGCGACCGGGGTGTGCGGCACCTCCCGGCGCTCCATCGCGGCTTTTCTGTCCCTGGGACCGTGCTTCCGGGGGCCGACGAAGGACTCTTCGTCCTTCTTATCCGGCAGGCTTTCGCCCGCCTTCGTCAGCACCGCGTCCAGCCATTCAAGGCAGCCCCCCGTAGTGGGAGCGGACGGTGACCCAAGGCCTCCCGAGTCCAAGGCTGCGAACCTCGGCCGCGGGCGCCGCATCCTCTCCCGCCATCACGACGCCTCATGAGAGCGCCCTCGGATGGAAAGGACAGATAGAATATAGACCTATATAAGGATTTAAGTCAACACTCTGCTCGGCGATAATATCGGTCTACCAAATCCAGCTCGCCTGTGGCTGTCGCCTTTGGCTCACCACACCTCGCTCACCGCCACGCCGTCGAACACCTCGGCAATCCGCGCGCGGGTGGCGCGGGATGTATCGTCCGGCAATGCGTCGATGGCGAAGAAGCCGTGCGCGATGATTTCATAGTCCGGCTCCGGCGGCGTCTCCTGTACGAAGTCGCGCACGATGTAGAGGACGACGTGGTCGCGCCGCGACTCGCGGTTGTTGAAGAACACGCCGTGCAGCTTCGGCTCGCCGGCGAGCTTGATGTTGCCTTCTTCAAACAGTTCGCGCGCCATCGCAGCGCTGGCGCTCTCGCCCTTGTCGACGCCGCCGCCTGGCATGTGCCAGCCCGCCACGTAGCTGTGCTTGATGAGAAAGACGCGGTTCGTGCCGTCGATCACCATGGCGCGCACGCCGGTGGTCGTGCCGTGGCAGAGACGCCGGTAGAGATGCAGGAACGGCCGCAAGGCGGGCCAGAGCGCGTAGCGTAACGATTGAAATGCCATTCCTTTTAAAGCCATGCCTCTCTATCGCACCTGAACCATCACCGGGCCATTACCCACAAGCAGCAAGGCCTTAAAAGTGGAGGTCTTTCTATTTTAGAATAATTCTAATATAGAAAATTCACCGTTTGATACCCCTAGAGGACCTCCGCGTGAAGAAATTCTCCGATCTGACCGAACAGGAAGTGCTGGCGCTGGCCATCACCAACGAGGAGGAAGACAGCCGCATCTACCGCGGCTTCGCCGAAGGCCTGCGCGAGCAGTTTCCCGCCTCCGCCAAGGTGTTCGACCAAATGGCGGACGAAGAAATTACGCACCGCACGAAGCTCTACGATCTCTACCGCCAGAAATTCGGCGAGTACCTGCCGCTGATCCGCCGGCACGACGTCAAAGGCTTCATCCCGCACAAATCAACGCTGTGGCTGACACGGCCATTGGCGCTTAACGACGTGCGCAAGTTTGCCGAAAAGATGGAGGAAGACGCGCAGGCTTTCTACCGGCACGCCGCTGACCGTGCGCGCGACATCTCCGTGCGTCAGCTTCTGATCGAGCTGGCCGAAGCGGAAGCCGGCCACGAAAGCCTCGCGCACAAGCTGACCGAGGAAATCCTGACCGAGGGCGCGCGCACCGACGAAGCCGCAGCGCAGAAGCGCCAGTTCATGCTGCAATATGTTCAGCCCGGTTTGGCGGGCCTGATGGATGGCTCGGTATCAACGCTGGCGCCGCTGTTCGCCGCGGCCTTCGCCACGCACAACACCTGGGAGACGTTTCTAGTCGGCATGGCGGCCTCGGTGGGCGCCGGCATCTCGATGGCCTTTGCCGAAGCCTTGTCCGACGACGGCACGCTCACCGGCCGCGGCTCACCTGTGATCCGCGGCATCGTCACCGGCGGCATGACCGCGCTTGGCGGACTCGGCCATACCCTGCCCTATCTCGTCCCCGACTTTCACTTGGCGACAGCCTTGTCGATTTTCGTCGTCGCGCTCGAACTGGCCACGATCTCCTGGATTCGTCATGCCTACATGGACACGCCGCTGCTGCGGGCGGCGTTTCAGGTCGTGGTCGGCGGCGTGCTGGTATTCCTCGCCGGCATATTGATCGGAAGCTCGTAATTGTCGTCACCGGGCTTGTCCCGGTGACCTCGCTTAGGTAGGCACTGTGCTCTCCTCAGCGGGATGGCCGGGTCGAACCCGGCCATGACAATGAAAAACATGTTCACCCTCGCCCACCTGTCCGACCCGCATCTGGCGCCGCTGCCCAAGCCGGGGCTGATCGATCTCCTCGGCAAGCGCGTCACTGGCTACATCAACTGGCAGCGCAAGCGCCGCTACATCCACGATGCTGCGGTGCTGGCGAAGATCGTCGCCGACGTGAAGACGCAGGCGCCCGACCATCTCGCGGTGACCGGCGATATTGCCAATATCGCGCTACCCGGCGAATTCCTGCATGGCCGCGATTGGCTGCAGAGCCTCGGCTCCGTGCGCGACGTCTCCTTTGTGCCCGGCAATCACGACATCTATGTCGGCGAAAGCGCCGCCTGGGCGAAAAAAGCCTGGGGCACCTATATGGCCGACGACGAAGGCGCCCAAGGCTTTCCCTACATCCGCCGCCGCGACAACGTCGCGCTGATCGGCGTTTCGACCGGCGTGCCGAGCGCGCCTTTTCTCGCCACCGGCTGGATCGGCACAAAGCAGCTCGCGGCACTGGCTGTGCTGCTCAAGGAGTTGCGAAACGAAAACGTTTTCCGCGTGATCATGATCCATCATCCGCCGATCACACACAGCGGCAATCACAAAAAGTTGCTGGACGCGCCCGTGCTGTTGAAGGTGCTGGCGGAGCATGGCGCCGATCTCGTCATCCACGGCCACGAGCACATTCATATGCTGAACTGGATGCCCGGCCCCAACGGCACAAAGGTACCGGCGGTCGGCGTGCCGTCTGCATCGGCCATTCCCGGCACCGACAAGCACGGCGCGGCCTATCATCTCTACCGCATCGACGGCACGCGCGGCGCATGGACGTGCGAAGTCGTCTCGCGTGGCCTCGACGCCGACGGCGTGGTCGTCGAGCAGAACCGGTTTATGCTGGCTGAATAAAGTTACGGCTTGTACAGCAGCGCGAACGCGACCAGCGCGCCGACACCGACGATCACACCATAAATGAAAGTGCGGAAGGCGCGCGCGTGGCTCCGGCGCTTCTCGTGCTCGGCGAGCTTCATCATGCTGCCTTCGCCGAACGGCGCGTCGTCGGTCAACGCCCGCTCACGTTCGACCAGACGGCGTGCGACGTAACGGGTCAGCGCCTGTTTCATCTCGGCGATGTCGTAGCTCTCCGCCAGCACAGCGCGGCCGTAACGCGTGTCCTGCACGAAGCGGTACTGCCGCTTGTCGCGGCCCATCTCGACATGCGCGATCACATCGATCCACAGCCGCGGCGTGTCGCCCTTGCTGATGCCGCGATCGAACAGTTCGACACCGGCAGGGATGTCCTTGAACACCGGGCCGAGCGTTTCGTTGAGCAGTTCGAGCCGCGCGACGTCGGCGTCGCGAAGATCGACGACGACCGCCGAACGCTCCGCCGCTTCGATGCGCGCTTCGCGCACCGCGGCAGTCAGTTCGGTGGCCGGCTTTTCAGGCTCGGCGGCGGCCGGTTTCTTCGATCCCCACATGAGCCAATTTTATCAAGGCCCCGGGCGCTCGAAAAGCCAAAAAGCGAGGTTTTTCAAGAAGTTTGATGGTTAATTGGGCGTTAAGACGCTGTTTTCAGGCCATACTCACGGCCCCAGCCCAGCCCCGCCTCGGTTTTACCGCGCGGCCGGTACTCGCAGCCGATCCAGCCCTTGAAGCCGAGTCGGTCGACCTCGGAGAAAACGAACGGATAGTTGATCTCGCCGCCGTCCGGTTCGTGCCGCACCGGCACCGCCGCGCATTGCAGATGGCCGACCACCGGCAAGAACTTTTCCAGCCGCGTGATGAGATCGCCGGCGACAATCTGCACGTGATAAAAATCGTACTGGATCTTGATGTTCGGCTTGCCCGCCTTGGCGATGATGTCGGCGGCGTGCTCGACGTGATTGAGAAAATAATTCGGGCGGTCGCGTGGATTAATCGGCTCGATCAGCAGCGTAATGTTTTTCGCCGCGGCGATGTCGGCCGAGACTTTCAGATTTTCGATAAAGGTGCGCTCCGCGGCCGGACGTTGTTCCGGCGGGACCTTGCCCGCAATGCAGTGGATCGCAGTGCCGCCGATGGTGGTGATGTAGTCAAGCGCGCGGCCGAACAGCACCTGCCAATCTTTTTCGCGTCCAGGAACGGCGGCAAGTCCGAATTCGTCTTCACGCGCGCCGGGCGGCGTGTTGATACCAAGCACCGCGATGTTGTTCCGCTCAAGCGCCGCCTTCACATGCGCGGCCGGCACGTCATAGGGAAGTTGCAGTTCCACCGCCTTGAAGCCGGACGCCGCCGCGGCGTCGATGCGCTGCAACAGAGGACGGTCCGTATAGAGATAACCCAGATTGGCGGCGAAACGGGGCATACTCACTCCTTGCGCAACATCGTGGAGCCGTATTCATTACCTATCCGATTGCTCGAACGCCAGCCGGGTCGCTCATGTCAGCCAACAGTGCCTTTCATATCGCCGTACTGCCCGGCGATGGCATCGGTCACGAAGTGACAAAACCGGCACTCGACGTATTGCGCCGTATCGAGGAGACGACGCCGAGCCTCAAATTCCGTTTCACCGAGGCAGCAGCCGGCGCCGAGGAATACAAGGCGACCGGCAAATCAATGTCGGAAAAAACGATCAAGCTGTGCGGCGAGGCCGACGCCATTTTTCTCGGCGCCTGCGGACTGCCTAGCGTCCGCTATCCGGACAACACCGAGATCATGCCGCAGGTCGAACTGCGTTTCATCTACGATCTCTATGCCGGCGTGCGCCCAGCGCGGCTTATTCCCGGCGTGCCGTCGCCGATCGTCGGCGCGCAGGAACACGGCATCGACTTCGTGTTGATCCGCGAGTCGACCGAAGGCCTGTTCGCCTCAATGGGCAAAGGCGTCACCACGCATGATGAAGCGCGCGAAACGCTAGTCGTCACCCGCGACAAAACCGAGCGGCTGTTCGACTTCTCGCTCCACCTCGCCGAACGGCGCAAGAAGCGCGGCAAGCAAGGCCGCTTGACGCTCGTCGATAAAGCCAATGTTTTCAAGGCATTCAACTGGCAGCGCGACATCTTCAATGAGCGCAGGGCAAAGCTGCCAGGCGTGAAAACCGACATGCTCTATGTCGACGCCTGCGCCGCCATGATGGTGAAGAAGCCATGGGACTTCGACGTCATGGTGATGGAGAATATGTTCGGCGACATTCTCTCCGATCTCGCCGCCGGATTGATCGGCGGGCTCGGTATCGCACCGTCGGCCGATATCGGTGACAAGCACGCAGTGTTCCAGCCCTGTCACGGCACCGCGCCCGACATCATGGGCCAGGGCAAGGCCAATCCGACCGCGATGATCCTGTCCGCCGC
>DASYCM010000068.1:0-6844 GCA_036500165.1 Pseudolabrys sp. | reverse complement strand
GATTCCCGGGATACTGTGGGTGGAATGGCTCATGGCTTCGCGATTGGGGTCAATAACTCCGGCAATTGGGAAGCCTCGATATATGCCAATGACGGCACTGGTGTGCTGGTAGCCGCCGGTGCGGCGCCGCTATCTTCGGTGACGCACGTCGTTCTGACATTTGATGGGACAAATGCAGCAATATTCATAAACGGCATGCAGATGTCGGCGCCAACGGCGGTGCCTGGGGGAACGACCTTCAGCCCCAACACGACATCACCCTTCGTTATTGGTGCCGGGTTGCCTTGGTTGCCGCCACGCATGCAGGGTGGCCCCGATCTGAGCTTTCCGTTGCTGCCGTTCAAAGGAACCATACAGGACGTCGCGTTCTACAACACAGTCCTCTCTGATGCCGATATCACGAAGCACTTCGAGGACGGCAGCGGGAAGACGATGGTGTCCTAGCAGTGACGAGCTTTGTGCCGGGCGCGGCGTCGCCCGCGTCGTCTCAAGAGATTGCCACGAGCGGGCGCGCGTCCTTATGGAGACGATTACGTCCCTGCCGCAAAATAGGATGCAAGCCGTGTTTGGATGTTGCCCGCAATCACTTTGGCAGCGCGGTTTTCAGCATCACGCAAAGCGCGTTCGCCCGCAAACCGTTGCATTTGGCCCGGCAGATCATACGAAACACGCGAAAAACTGGACCCGTTTAAAACTTGTTTTCCGGTGCCGATTTCAATCAATGAATAGTTGGCATTGATACCGTAGGTGCCGCCATCGCTTCGTCCGGTAGTGACATCCGCGATCACTTGCTGGTTTTGGCTGCTGAGGCTGACAACAAGTCGATAGCTGGATGTGTTCGTGGGGCCTCCACCAGTCAGTGCAAAAGTTACCTCGTTGCGGACCTCTCCAGCGACGCGCGCAATCCGCCTGTCGCCCGTTGCTTTAACGGGGTCGACTTCTATGGACTGCATTTTATCGAGAACACGGGGTCCACCGACAGAGGACTGATCGCCGTAAAGCGGCCGAAAGCAGCCGCCAACCATCCCAGCTAGCGTAAGAGCGAGCACGAACCGGCCGAGTGTGAATGGCGACATTGACATCCTTTTGTGAACAGCAATGGACGCTTACGCGATTAATACATGGCGTTACTAGCGCATTGGGGCCTAAGGCCACAATACTTTCCGGGGTGGTAAGTCGCGCTCTTTTCTAGGAATTTATGGCTGTTTGCCCGAAAGGATCGGTAAAGTCGGAAATTTAATGTGCCATTTTATGGCATGTCGCGTCCCGGCCTGGGGTGAGGGCCGATCGTGCGGGACGCGCTCGGGCTTTACGCAAGCGGCCCCGGGCTTTCGCCCAGCGCCGTCAAGTCGGTTCATGATGCTATCGCCGCTGGTTTGCGGCTCGACGTACCGCTACCGGCGCAGCCGAGCAGCTTACTTCATATTATCGGCGAGCCAGTCAGCGGCGAAATCGATGCCGATCTGCCGATTGTCGACGTGCGCGTGCTCGGCGCCGCCTTCCTCGGTGGTGAAGATCTTGATGGTCTTGTTCTTCGATCCCACCGCGTCATAGAGCTTCTGCGCGTTGTCGACCGGCACCACACGGTCGTTGCCGGCATGCGTTACCAGGAACGGGCAGGTGATGTTCTGGGCCACATCCTTGAGCGAGAACTTCTTGGCGATCTCGATACCGCCGTCTTCGTCGTCGGCGCCGGCGACCCAGCGCCACTGGAAGTTCGATTGCGCCACCGAGCCCGGCGCGTTCTTGTTGGCGTCCTTGATCTTCTGCTGCCAGCCGGCCAGATCCCAGTGCAGCGCCGACAGCGCGATGCAGGCGGCATAACGCTTTTCGAACGCGGCGATGCGCGACGAATAATAGCCGCCGAAGCTGTAGCCCATGATGGCGACGCGCTTCGGGTCGACATCCTTGCGCGTCAGCAAGTACTCGAGCGCGGCAGTGCCTGGCACTTCGTAGTCGAAGCGGCTCGGCATGTCGCGCATGCGGCGCATTTCGCCCATGCCGGGGCCATCGAGGCACAGCGTGTTGTAACCGCGGCGCGCGAATTCCATGCCGCAGAAGAAGATGCTCATCTCCTTGGCGTTATCCATGCCGTTGACCACGACGACGGTCGGCTTCGGACCGGGACCGGGCGCCTTGCGAAACAGCGCCGGCAGTGTGGTGCCTTCATATGGCACCTCGACGAATTCGACGTCGTGCTCGCGGAGCCGGATGCCCTGGTGCCAGACCTTGTAGGCATGCGCGCACTGGGCCTTCTTTTCCGGGCCCGGCTGGATGAAGCGTTCGGCGTTGTAGTGGTAGATGCCGGCACGCACGTAATAGTCGCCGGCGGTGATCTTGTGGCCCTTGGCCAGCGCGTCGTCGCCGCGCTTTTCGATGAGGTCGCCCATGGCGCGCCATTCCTCGAACCAGGCCTTGCCACGATCGGCTTCGGTCCATCGCGGCCTCAGCTTTTCGCCGACGCGGTCCATTTCCTCGAGAGCGACGGCGCCATAGGGCGCCATGCCTTTGAGAATGATGATCGCGTTCGACCAGAGGAAGTTATCGCCAAAGTGATTGATCCAGGGACCGGCAGCAGCCATGGGGAGTACCTTTGAAAGTGTCGATTGGGGTGCGGCAGAAAGCGGGGCTTATTGACCTTTGAGGCCCTTGGCCTCGATGAACGCTTTCCAGTTCTTGATCTCGTTCGCAAGCTGCTTTTCCAGCACGGCACCGTTGCCGAAATCGGCGGTCACGTCGAGGCCAGCGAGCTTTTCGCGCACGGAGGGGTCCGCCAAGGTGCGCTGCACGGCCTTTTCGATTTTCATACGGATCGGCTCCGGCACGCCTTTCGGTGAGAACACGGCAAACCAGAACCGCAGATCGACGTCGGCGTGCTTGACGCCGGCCTCGTCAAGCGTCGGCACATTGGGAAGAACGGGTGAGCGCGTCTTGCTGGTGACAGCGAGCGCCTTGAGGCGGCCGCTTTCAACCTGCGGCTGGGCAACTTGGGTCGAGGCCATCACGACGTCGACCTGGTTGGAGATGATCCCCGCCATCGCCGGGCCGCCGCCGCGATAGGGCACGTCGACCGCATCAATTTTGGCACCATCCTTGACGGCTTCCCACACCATCTGTGCGACCGAGCCGACGCCGGCCGAGGCGTAGTCGAGCTTCTTTTCGGTCTTGTTGGCGAAGGCGATCAATTCCGCGACATTTTTTGCCGGCACCTTTTCGGCGACGACCAGCGCGAGGGGCGAATGGGCCACAGCTGCGATGGGCTCAAGCTGCGTGATCGGGTCGAAGGTCGGCGTCATATCCTTGAAGCCTGGGCGCATCGCGATCGCGTTTTCCGCCATCAGCAGGCTGTAACCATCGGGCGCCGCGGCCGCGATGTTACGCCAGGCGAGAAAGCCGCTCGCGCCCGCGATGTTGTCGACATAAACGGTCTGGCCGAGCTCTTTGCTGAGCGCGGGCAAAATCATGCGCGCCACGACGTCCGTCGCGCCGCCAGGCGCAAAGCCTACGGCGAGCCGGATCGGCCGGCTCGGATAGTCATCCGCCGCATGGACAGACGAGACGGCGATGGTGCCGAAAACGGCACAGGCAAGCAAAGCGGGCAGCAATCGGCGCATAGTTTCCTCACGTGAAATGCGAGCCGCAGCGGATTCTGTTGTTGAGTGTGTGCGGTGGGATGCGGTCGCCAATGATGGCCGATCATATTTTGATATTGCCACAATGTAAAACGGCACATAATAGTGTGAGACAAAGTGGTGCACCGTTCCTCTTATGGTGCGCGAAGGTCTAAGAAGGGCCGCCGCGAATAAGCGGCCCAGGTAATGAGTGCAGCGTGGAGGATACGATGGCCGAATCTTCAACCGAACAGCTTGCCCGCTTCGTATCGACGCTGGGCTACGACGATATCCCCGCGAACGTGCGCGAGAAGTGCAAGGACGTGCTGTTGGACACGCTTGCCTGCGCGCTGGCGGGGCATGCCGGCGAGGAAACCGGCCAGGTGTCGCGCTTTGCCGGCGCGATCGCGGCGTCATCGGAAAGCTCGGTCATCGGCGGCGACAAGCTGTCGCTTGCAGGCGCCACGATGCTCAACGGCTATCTCATCACCGCTGTGACGATGTGCGACATTCACCGGTCGACTCTCACGCACGTGACGCCGGAAGTTGTGCCGCCGGCGCTGCTCATCTCTGAGCGCGACAATCTGTCCGGCCGCGATCTCCTTGTCGCTCTGGCCGCCGGTTTTGAAGTCACCACACGCGTCGGCGTTGCGTCGGACTATCCCGCCTTCCGTGCGCGCGGCTATCATGGCCCCGGCGTGTTCGGTAATTTCGGCTCGGCTGCCGCGACCGGCCGCCTCATCAAGCTCAATCCCGAAGCCATGGCGCGCGCCTTTGGTCTTGCCGGCAGCCAGGCTGGCGGCACTTTCGCTGCCTGGGGTACGCCCACGGTGAAATTCCATCAGTGCCGTGGTGCGCTGTCCGGTTTGATGGCGGCGCTGCTCGCCGAGCAGGACTTCCTCGCTACCCGTGAGTTCCTGACCCACAAGGACGGCGGCCTGTTCACCACCTTCTCGAACGGCGGCAAACCGGAGGAAGTGACCAGGGATCTCGGCAAGCGTTGGGAGCTCGAGCAGATCGCGCTGCGCCTGTGGCCGTCGGCCTCGTCGATCCAGGGCATGAACACCGCGTTGTTCGATGCTCTGGAAGAGAAGCCGTTCAAGCTCAAGGATCTCAAGAGCGCGAAGATTCGTCTCGCGCCGACCGTGTTCAATCTCCACGGCAAGCTATCGAAGTACAAGGCCAAGTTCGATGCCTTGATCTCGGCGCATTACACCGCCGCGATCATTATCCAGGATCATGTTCTGACGCTCGACCAGTTCCTGCCCGAGCGCTACGACGATCCGGAGATCCGCAAGGCTGCGGGCGAATTTATCGACATCCAGCCGGACGAAAGCCTCAAGGAAGTGCAGTCGACGGTAGAGTTCGAACTCAAGGACGGCACCAAGATCAGCAAGCGTTGCGAATTTCCGCGCGGCTCTTATGAGAACCCGATGACGCGGGCGCAGATCGAAACCAAGCTGCGCACCTATGCGAAGGGCCGGCTGTCGCCTGCGGCGATTGATCGCATCATTTCAAGCGTCGCATCGTTGGAGAATCTCGGCTCGGTGCGTGACTTGATGCAGATGTTGCGTCAGGACGTGCGCGCCGCGGCGGCTTAAGCCACGACGGCGCTAGAGGATTGAACAAGAGAGGGGCGTCAAGCCTCCGGATGCGGAAGCGGCGTTCATGTGAGCGCTGCCCGAACATGGAATGGAGGAAATATGAAGGCCAAGATTAACGCCGCACTTCTGGCGGCTGCCGTGCTCGTTTCGCCGCTCGTGACCTCGGCGCGCGCCGAAGTCTCAGAATTGCGCATGGCGACCCAGTTCGGCATCGGCACGCTGCCGATGACAATCCTCGAGAAAAAGCAGTTGCTCGAGAAGCATCTTGCCGCCAACGGTCTCCCTGCGACCAAGGTCATCTGGCGACAGTTCCCGGGCGGCAACCCGATGAATGAAGGCCTGCTGTCGGGCTCGCTCGACATCGTCAGCGCCGGATCGACCGTCTTCATCACCTTGTGGGCGAAGGCCAAGGGCACGCCGCTCGCCGTGCGCGGCATTGGCGCGGTATCGGCTCTGCCGCTCAAATTGCTGACGCGTAATCCGAACGTCAAGTCGATCGCCGATCTCGGTGAAAACGATCGCATCGCCGTAACGACGCTGAAGGTGTCGGTTCACGCCATCATGCTGCAGATGGCGGCCGAGAAGCTTTGGGGCCCGAGCGGTCCTGATCGCATCAACAAGCTGACCGTGCAGATCCCGCACGGCGACGCTGCGTCGGCGATGATTTCGCAGGCAGGCGAGATCAACAATCACTTCACCGCGCCGCCGTTCCAGGAAATGGAACTCAAGCACAAGCACATCCGCGCGATTTCATCGGCAGAGGATATTCTTGGCGGCCCGTCGACCTACATGATCGCCTACACGACCGAGAAATTCCGGACTGACAACCCGAAGACCTACAAGGCCTTCGTCGAGGCTCTGCAGGAAGCGCAAGAGCTCACGAAGACGCAGCCAGAAGAGATGGCCAAGATTTACCTCGCGGCCTCGAAGGACAATATCAGCGTCGAAGATACCGTCGCGCTGATCAAGGATAAGGGCTCGGCTTTCATGCTGACGCCGCAGCGCGTACAGCCTTACGCCGAATTCATGGCCAAGGCGGGCATCATCAAGACGGCGCCGAAGGAATGGAAGGAAATGTTCTTCCCCGAAGCCGCCGCTACTCCGGGTAGCTGAGCAGTGACAGCACTTCTTCAGGTCGATCGCGTCACGACGCAGTACAAGACGCCGCAATCGCTGGTCACCGCCACGCATCGCGTGAGCTTTACGGTCAACGAAAGCGACCGCTACGTGCTGCTCGGACCGTCGGGCTGCGGAAAGTCGACGCTGCTGAAGGCGGTCGGCGGCTACATCGCGCCGGTCGAGGGCGAAATCCGGATCCGTGACCGCAAGGTCACGGCGCCCGGCCCTGACCGCATGATGGTGTTCCAGGAATTCGACCAGTTGCTGCCCTGGCGCACGGTGCTGCAAAACGTGATGTTTCCGCTCAAGGCCGCCAAGCGTCTGAGCCACAACGAAGCGCGTGACGTCGCGCTCAGCTATATCGAAAAGGTCCGCCTCAGCGAATTCGCCAACAGCTATCCGCATACATTGTCCGGCGGCATGAAGCAGCGCGTCGCCATTGCCCGCGGCATGGCGATGCAGCCGGATATTCTATTGATGGACGAACCCTTCGCCGCGCTCGACGCACTG
>DASYCM010000067.1:0-22297 GCA_036500165.1 Pseudolabrys sp. | reverse complement strand
GGAGTTGCTCGATTACGCAAAAGCGAAGCCCGGCACATTGACCGCCGGCAACGGCGGTATCGGCGGCACCGCACAGATGGACATCGATCTGCTCGCCGCCATGGCGGGTGTGAACATCGTACAGGTGCCTTATCGCGGCGAAGCGCCGGTGATCACCGACGTTATCGGCGGGCAGCTGAACATGAGCATCACGTCCTTCATCGGCATCGCCGAATTCGTGAAGGCTGGAAAGCTGCGCGCACTCGCGGTGACGTCGCCCAAACCGGCGCCGCAGTTCCCCGATTTGCCGACGATCGGCGACGCTGTACCGGGCTACGAGATGGACGGCTGGTATGGCATTGCCGCGCCGGCAGGAACGCCTGCCGCGATCGTCAAGAAACTCGAGACCGAAATCGGCGCTGTCATCAAGGATCCGGCCATCAACAAGAGCTTGGTCGACCGCGGTTTCGATCCGGCCGGGACCTCGGCGGAAGAATTCGCCAAGATCATCAAGTCCGACTACGAAAAATACGGCAAACTGGTCCGCGAGCGGAACATCAAGATCGAATAATCTTCGATCAACCTGCCGCCTGTTTCGGCAACGGCTGAATGCGCAGGGAAGTGATGCGATTGCGGCTGCGGCGAAGCACGCGGAATCGAAAGTCGTGGAAGGTGAAGCTCTGCCCGACCAGCGGGATCGAGCGCGCTTCGTGGATCACCAGCCCGGCGATGGTCGTGGCTTCGTCGTCCGGCAATTCCCAATCCATGACGCGATTGAGATCGCGGATCGTCACCGCGCCGTCGACATTCACCGAGCCGTCAGGCTGACGCCGCACGCCGGGCATGGCGACATCATGCTCGTCCGTAATGTCGCCGACGATTTCCTCGAGAATGTCTTCGAGCGTGACGATGCCTTCGACCTCGCCGTATTCGTCGACGACCAGCGCGAACGGCGTCTTGCGGCGGCGGAACGCCTTGAGTTGCTCGGACACCGGGCGCGTGTCGGGCACGAACCATGGCGGCGCCATGATCGCGGCAATGTCGACCTTGGCGGCGTCACCATCGACGGCATGCAAAGCGCGCAGCAGATCCTTGACGTGCAAGATGCCGACGATGTTTTCCGGATTGCCGCGCCATAGCGGCAGGCGCGTGACCGGCGACGCAATCACCGCATTGACGACATCTTCCGCCGGATCGTCGGCATTCACCGTGATCATGTTGGTGCGATGGATCATGACGTCGGACACTTCGAGCTCGCCGAAGCGCAGAACGTTCTGAATGTACTCGGCCTGCCCCTCTTCCACATTGCCGTGCTCGGCCGAGACCTCAACAAGCCCTTCAAGTTCAGTCCCGGTCAGCACTTCGTGATGGGAAGCCTCCTGCACGCCAAGCAGATTCAGCACCCCGTGTGACGCCGCGTTGAGCAGCCAGTTCAACGGATACAACAAGACAAAAGAGACGTGCAGCGGATAGGCGATCCATTGCGACACCGGCGTCGGCTCGCGTATCGCCAACGTCTTCGGCACCTGTTCGCCGACGACGATGTGCAGCGACGAAAACACGAGGAAGCCGACAAGGAACGAGGTGAAATGCAGTGCTGATTCCGGCATGCCGAGCGGCGTCAGCACCGGCTTCAACAGGCTCGCCACGGTCGGCTCGCCGACCCAGCCAAGACCGAGCGAAGCCATCGTGATGCCGAGCTGACAGCACGCGAGATAGGCTTCGAGATTGCCCATCATCTTTTGCAGAAGCCGGCCGGCGAAAACGTTTTCCTCCGCCATGGCGTCGATGCGGAAGCCGCGGCTCTTCACCAGCGCGAATTCGGCCGCCACATAGAAAGCATTGGCGGCGAGCAGCAGAAGAGCGATCGTCAGATTGACGACGTTGTCGTTCATCCGGCGAGCCGTTCGCTCAGGAATTGTCGCACTTCGGCCGGATCGACGTCATTGGCGATGAAGGCCTGGCCGATGCCGCGCACCAGAATGAAGGTGAGCTTGCCGCGCTTCACTTTCTTATCCTGACCGATCAAATCCATCAAAGCATCGACGCCGGGCACGCCGCCCTGCACCTGCTTTACCTGGGTCGGCAGACCGACCGCATCAAGGTGGGCGCGAACTCGTGTCGCATCCGCCGCTGCCGACAGGCCTTTGCCGGCCGAAAACTGGAACGCCATTGTGCAGCCGAGCGCTACTGCCTCACCATGCAGCAGCCGCTGCGAAAAGCCGGCGCCGGCCTCGAAGGCATGACCGAAGGTATGACCGAGATTGAGCAGCGCTCGTTCGCCATTCTCGCGCTCGTCGCGCGACACGACGCCGGCCTTGCCACGGCAACAGATCGCGATGGCATGTTCACGCGCGGGACCGCCGGCAAAGAGATCCTGCCAGTTGGATTCGAGCCAGGTGAAGAAAGCGGCATCGCCGAGCAGCCCGAATTTCATGACCTCGGCGTAGCCGGCGCGAAATTCACGCTCGGATAAAGTGTCGAGCAGTGCGGTATCCGCGATCACCAGAACCGGCTGATGGAAAGCGCCGATCAGGTTCTTGCCGAGTCTGGAGTTGATGCCGGTCTTGCCGCCGACGGAGGAGTCGACCTGCGACAGTAGCGTCGTCGGCACCTGCACGAAGTCGAGGCCTCGCCGCACGCTCGCGGCGCAATAACCGGCAAGATCGCCGATCACGCCGCCGCCAAGCGCGACAATGAGATCGTTGCGCTCGATCTTCGCCGCGATGACGACTTCGCAGACTTTTTCGAAAGTTGCATAATTCTTCGAGCCCTCACCCGGTGGCACGACAATGGCCGTACTTTCGATGCCTGCGGCTTTCAGCGAGGCTTCGGTCGCGGCAAGGTGGATCTTCGCCACATTTTCATCGGTGACGATCGCGACCTTGGCACCAGGACGCAGCGCTTTGATGCGCGTCCCGAGCGAGCCTAGCACGCCACGGCCGATGACGATGTCATAGGCCCGCGTACCGAGCGCGACCGGAACGATAATGGATTCGCCAGAACGCAGCGGCGCGGTCATTGGGTATTCTCCGGGGCATTCTCCTTCGCCGCGACGTCAAGCTGGATGCCAAGCCGCTTCGCCAATGCGCTTACGATGTCGTCAACGATGTTGTCATGTGGCTCGTCACGCGAATGAATGGTGATGTCAGACTGCGCATAGAGCGGCTCACGTAACGGCAACAGGTCCCTCATCTTGTCGACCAGCGGCCGGTCGCTGCGCCGCTTGGTGCGCTTGACCAGCACGTCGATGTCGGCGTTCAGCCAGATCGAGATGCTCTTTTCGGCGATCAGCTCGCGGGTATGCGGGTCCATGACCGCACCGCCCCCGGTCGCCAGCACGCCCGGTTCGCCGTCGAGTAGCCGTGCGACGACCCTCGCCTCGCCGGCGCGGAAATAGGGCTCGCCGTGCATCTGGAAAATCTCGGGGATGGTCATGCCGGCGGCGTTTTCGATCTCGGTATCGGCGTCGACAAAGGGGATGCCGAGCCGGGCCGACAGACGGCGGCCGATCGACGATTTGCCCGCGCCCATCATGCCGACCAGAACAATGGAACGGCGGCCCAACACGCGCACGATTTCGCGGCAAACGGCCATTTCGGAGCCGTTTTCGTCAACTTTTTGCGTGGCGGCGTTAACCATATCCATCTTCCAAATCGGCGCACCGGTTCATATACCAGCAAACGCGGCACCGCGAGAGCGGCCGTATATCGCCCGGTTGTTAAGGAACATGGGCAACAGTCGCGCTAGGATGACCGGCGCGGAGCGTTAAAAGCGACAAGACTGGATTTTCCGATCATGCCGAGCCTGTTTAGATTTCTGATTTTCGTCGGCCTGCTCGGCGGCCTGGCCTATGGCGGGGTATTTGCGCTCGCCAATTTCGTGCAGCACAAGCCGCGCGAGATCATCGTGACCGTGCCGCAAGACAAATTCCTCAAGCCGCCGCGGTGAGCGCCAGAACTTCCAATGACGACGCCCTGATCGAGTTGTTTCTCGACATGCAGGCGGCTGAGCGCGGCGCCGGCAAGAATACGCTCGACGCCTATCGCAATGATCTCGCCGATCTTGCCGCGCATCTGCGCGCCACGAAGGTCACCGTCGCCAAGGCGGTCACCGACGATCTGCGCAACTATCTGGGCTCGCTTGCCGAGCGTGGCTTTGCAACATCGACCCTGGCACGGCGGCTGTCGGCGGTGCGCCAGCTCTATCGATTCCTCTACGCCGAAGGAAAGCGCAGCGACGACCCCGCGGCAGTGCTGGAAGGGCCGAAGCGTGCGCGCACGCTGCCGAAAGTCTTGTCTATCGCCGACGTCGACGGGCTGCTGACGCAAGCGCGCAACAACGCCGAGAATACCGAACAGCCGCCCGCTTCCCGCCTGCGCGCGGCGCGGCTGTTGTGTTTGCTCGAAGTCGTCTACGCGACAGGCTTGCGTGTATCCGAACTTGTTGCGCTCCCCGCCTCCGCCGCCCGCAAGGATCAGCGCATGCTGGTGGTACGCGGCAAAGGCAACAAGGATCGCCTCGTGCCGCTCAATGGCGCGGCCAAGCGCGCGATGGCGGATTATCTCAAGCTCCGCGGGGACGCCAAAGCTAACGCCCAATCGAAATGGCTGTTCCCGTCGTTCGGCGAACAGGGCCACCTCACCCGCCAGCATTTCGCGCGCGACCTGAAAGCCCTCGGCACCGCCTCCGGCATCACGCCGGATCGACTGAGCCCGCACGTTATGCGGCATGCTTTCGCCAGCCATCTGCTGCACAACGGCGCCGATTTACGCGTGGTGCAGACCCTGCTCGGCCATGCCGATATCTCGACGACCCAGATTTACACCCACGTGCTGGAAGAGCGCCTGAAAGCGCTGGTGCGCGACCTGCATCCACTCGCAGATGGGTAGAAAAAGCCGCCGTAAGAGCCATATTAACCCGATTGCTTGACTAAACGGCTCCTTCCACGTCATTTCGCGCCAATAACCCAGCCGGAAACCAATGCGTAGTTATCTCGATTTTGAAAAACCAGTAGCCGAGCTTGAGGCCAAGGTCGAAGAACTGCGCGCCATGGGCGAAAGCGGTGGCGCGGTCGCTGTCGGCGATGAGATCGGTCGCCTTGAGGTCAAAGCTGCAACGGCGCTTAAAGACCTCTATTCAAATCTGACGCCTTGGCAGAAGACCCAGGTTGCGCGCCATCCGATGCGGCCGCACTGCCTGGATACCATTGCCGGGCTGATCACCGATTTCATCCCGCTCGCCGGCGACCGCAAATTCGGCGACGACTTCGCGATCGTCGGCGGCTTCGGCCGTTTTCGTGGCGAGAGCGTCTGTGTCATCGGCCACGAAAAGGGCTCCGATACCGAAAGCCGCCTCAAGCATAATTTCGGCATGGCGCGGCCAGAGGGCTATCGCAAGGCCGTACGGCTGATGGAATTGGCCGACCGCTTCAACATCCCGATGATCATGCTGGTCGACACTGCGGGCGCCTATCCCGGCATCGGCGCCGAAGAGCGTGGCCAGGCCGAAGCCATCGCGCGTTCGACCGACGCTTGTCTGGCGCTCGGCGTACCGAGCGTCGCCGTGATCCTCGGTGAAGGCGGTTCCGGCGGCGCCATTGCTCTGGCGACCGCCAACCGCGTGCTGATGATGGAGCATGCGATCTATAGCGTGATTTCGCCGGAAGGCGCGGCCTCGATCCTGTGGCGCGACACCACCAAGGCGCAGGAGGCGGCGACCAACATGAAGATCACCGCCCAGGACATGATCCGCTTTGGCGTGATCGACAGCGTGATCACCGAGCCGACGGGGGGCGCCCACCGCGACCCCAAGGCCTCCATCGCGGCCACCGGCGAGGCGATTGCCAAGGCGCTGAACGAGCTCAAGCCTCTGTCCCGGCAGGCCGTGCTCAAGGAACGGCGCGAAAAATTCCTCAATATGGGCCGCATGACGCGCCCGGCCCTCTAGGGCTAAGCCCTTAAGGCTACGGCAATTCCTTTGCTTTAAGTTCCCGGAGCAGACCGTTTACCTTGGTTCGCCATAGGGTTACCCTAGGGCCTCGGTCCGGTTTCGTTGCCTTGCGGATGCCACATCTTATGGGTAACGATTGTGTCACTGAGGCCCGCACGCCGGGGGAGTACAGCGTTTGAATCGATCGACCGTCCGTACGCTGCTGACGTCCGCGGCCATTGCTGCTGCTGTCGCACTTGGCGGCTGCAATCCGAGCGACGTCCCGACCAGTGGCCGTGCATACGCCCCCCTCTCCGAAAAGATACTCGCCGATATCACGACCAAGAACATGGACAAGGATTCGCCGATCCTCGTCCGTCTGTTCAAGGAAGAGTCCGAGCTCGAGGTCTGGAAAAAAACCAAGGACGGCGAATTCGCGCTGCTGAAAACCTATCCGGTCTGCCGCTGGTCGGGCGATCTCGGTCCGAAGAAGAAGGAAGGCGACCGTCAGGCGCCGGAAGGCTTCTACACGATCACGCCGGCACAGTTTAATCCGAACTCGAATTATTACCTCGCGTTCAACACCGGCTTTCCGAACACCTATGACAAATCGTGGGGCTACACCGGCTCCGATCTGATGGTACATGGCGATTGCTCGTCACGCGGCTGCTACGCGATGACCGACGAACAGATCCAGGAAATCTATGCGCTAGGCCGCGAGTCGTTCTTCGGCGGACAGCGCGCGTTCCAGCTTCAGGCCTATCCGTTCCGCATGACCGCGTTGAACATGGCCAAGCACCGCAATAATCCGAACTTCGCTTTCTGGAAGATGATCAAGGAAGGCTACGATCACTTCGAAGCCAGCAAGCAAGAACCAAAGGTCGCGGTCTGTGAGCGCCGCTACGTGTTCGATCCGGCGGCGCCCGCTGGTTCGTCAAAAGCGCCGCAATTCAACGCCTCGGGCAAGTGCCCGGCGTATCAACTCGATCCGAATGTCGCCGAAGTCGTTATGGAAAAGCGCCGCAGCGAACAAGTCCAGATGGCCGAATATATCGGCCGTAACGTCGCGGTCGTTCCGTCGCGCGCCGGTATCGACGGCGGCATGAACCCGGTGTTCGCGTCCAAGCTCGCCGCTCACAACGAATACGACAATAACGGCCGCACCGTTCAGCTCGTCGGCAATACGCAAGCGCCGGGCTATCTGCCGCGCATGGCGAACGCGCCGCTCGCGACCATCCCGCGCGTCGGCCCCGGACCGCAGCCCGCCGCGACGCAAGTTGCCACCACCGAACCGGCGGGCGCCGAACAGCCGGCGATGGCGAGCGGGCGCATGCAGGCGCCTGAAGCTGTTGAACCAGAAGCTGCCGGGGCGGAAACCGCACCCGCGGCCTCCCGCCCCGCGGTGGCCAAAGCCAAGCAAACTTCGCCGGTATTCCGCACCGCTTCGACCCCGTCCACAACGGCCAAGCAAAACGGAAAACCACAACAGACCTCGCACAAGGCAGTCGCCGAAGCCGAACCTCAGCTTCGCCTCAGCAAGCAGGACAAGAACGACGCGCCACGCGCCGCAGAGCCGCAGCTGCGCACCGCGTTCTCCGCGCCGCCAGCGAACACCAACGGTATGCTCTTGGGGGCGCAACCGGTGGTTCCGACGGGCACGTTCGACAGCCGCTGGTCGGGGTTCCGCTAGTCCCTGGCTAACCTATCCCCGCGATACGTTCGTCCCTGTCACAAATGTGATCCCAAAATTACGGGGCGTGTGTTAGCGATTCAGGCATGGATTGCTTCGTCTACGTTCTCGGCTGCAAGCAGGGATCGCGCTCGCTGACCTATGTCGGCTGGAGCAATGACGTGGTGAAGCGTCTTGCCAAGCACAACATCGGCAAAGGTGCCAAGACGACCCGCGGCCGCGCCTGGCAATTGCTGCATTCGGAATGGTTTCCAACCAAGCGCGAAGCGATGAGCCGCGAGTGGCATCTCAAGCGCGACCGCAAATTCCGCAAGCAGCTCACGGCCAAGATCAAGACGACCGCGTCAAAAAAGAAAAGACGCTAGGCGGCTTTTTACAGGCCGTAGATTCGCGCTGCGGAAGCGCCCAGAATCTTCGCGCGTTCGGTCGGCGACAACTTCGCAATTAGATCGACGATGCCCTGCCAGACTTGCGCGTAAGGCCCGCCAAGTTCAACCACCGGCCAATTGCTGCCGGCCATCACGCGATCCGGCTTGAACAGATCGATGGCGTAATCCGCGTAACGGCGGATTTCCTCGGTCGACCATTTCCACTTCACGACCAGCGCTAGACCCGCCGACAGCTTGACCGACATATTCGGCAGCGCGGCAGCGCGCGTAATATTTCCGGCCCACGGCTCCCAGGCTTTTTCCGGCACCGGCGGATTGCCGAGATGATTCAGGACGACCTTGAGATCGGGAAGCGCTTTCGTCACGGTCAGCACCGCTTCGAATTGCTCCGGCGTCGCCGGGATTGCTTCGAACACAAGATCGGCTTTGGCAAGAATCTTGAGCGACTCCCGCACCGACGATTGCAGGAGCCAGCCCGGATCCGGCTCGTAGACGATCAGCGGACGGATGCCGAGCAACTTGCCGCGGGTCTTCATGTCCTCGAGACAGCGCGCGGTCTCTTTGGGATCGGTCAGCGGCACCCAGCCGACGACACCGGCGACGTAATCGACTTCTCGCGACATATCGAGAAACTCATACGTTTCATCGACCTGGTTGAGCACTTGGATGAGGATCGTCTTATCGACACCAGCGGCTTTGAGCTGCGGCTGCAAGTCTTCCGGCAGGTAGTCGCGATCGAGGCGATTGCCTACACCGTGCGGAAACGTGTGAACACGTTTGCCGAATTTCCAGAAATGATGATGGCAGTCGATGACGGTCATAATAGCTGCTCACTGCTGGCGGGATCAGCGGCCGCGCCATTGCGGCGGCCGTTTCTCGACGAAGGCTTTGACACCCGTGTGGAAGTCTTCACTGCCGTAGCATGCGCGGATCAAGTCCTCATCCTTCGGCATGCCGGCGTGCAGCAGCCGTCGCATGGCTTCCTTGGTAACGCGCATGGTGATGGGCGCATTACCTTGCAAGCGTTCGCAAATATCGGCAATGCGGGCGTCGAGCGCGGCAGGATCCAACACGTCCATAACAAAACCAGCAGCCAAGGCATCCTCGGCCGGGACATTTTCGGCCATCAGCAGCATACGCTTGGCCCGTGACACGCCAAGATGCGCGACAATCCGGGCGTAGTTAGCGACCGACAGGCAATTACCGAGTGTGCGTGCGATCGGTACCCCGAATTTTGAACCCGCCGTGGCTATGCGCAAATCGCAGCAAGCGGCAATCGCAAGCCCGCCGCCAATAGCCCAGCCTTCGACGACGCAAAGCGTCGGCATGGGCAGCGCCTCGAGCGCGCTCAAATAGGCTTCCATCTTCTCTTCGTATTCGACGCCTTGCTCGGGCGTGGTGAACTCCAGAAACTGCGCGATATCCGTGCCGGCGATGAAGGCCTTGCCGCCGACGCCGCGCAGCACAGCGACTCGGACTGTTTCATCTTTTGTGAGTTGTACGCAGGCGGCGGCGAGGCCTTCGTACATGGCCCAGGTCATCGCATTGCGCGCAGCCGGGCGATCGAACCAGATCGTCGCCACCGCGCCGTCGCGCACCAATCGCACTTCGCCGTCGCTCATCGATTACCCTTCGCGTTGTCAGGGCATCATAAGAGGATCAACGCGCACCGCAACGGACGAAAACGCCGGCACGACGGCACGCGTTTTACATTTCACACTATCGAATTAAACGGCGCCGGCCACGACGCGCCACTTAGTGTTCGACTCGGTCAGTCCGCCTGAGTTCAGGGACGAAAATCGCAAACCCTATTGCCGCGACAATTGCGGCAATACCGCCGGCGACAACGCAAGGCACCACCCCGATTGCCGTGGACAACAAGCCGGATTCGAATTCGCCTAGCTCACCGGAAGCCCCTGCAATCAAAGTGTGCACAGCGCTGACCCGTCCGCGCATGGCGTCCGGCGTCTGGGCCTGCACCAATGACTGCCGCACAAGCATGCTGACGGAATCCGATGCGCCGAGGATCGCGAGAAATCCCAAGGCCGGATAGAGGTTCGTGGACAGGCCGAATCCAATCGTGGCCGCGCCATACAAGGCCACAACGGCCAACAAAGTCGGACCCGCACGCCGCTGGAGCGGCCAATGGGTCAGTGCCCACGAAATCAGGAGGCCCCCGATTGCCGGCGCAGTTCGCATCATGCCGAGCGACCAGGGGCCTGCGAGAAATATCTCCTGCGCGTAGTACGGCATCAACGCGGTCGCACCGCCGAGCAGAACGGCGACCAGATCGAGACCCATCGCCGCCATCACGACCGGCGTCGAGCCGATGTAGACAAAGCCAGCAACGAGCGTGGACCAGTCGGTTTCTGACGTTGCCGTTTCGGGTGGCCGCGGCCCAATACTGACGCAACAGGCAACGCCACATCCACCGACGATGGCTGCAGCGATAAACGGTACAATGGGACCCGCCAGATAAAGCAGGCCACTCAGCGCCGGCGCAAAAAGACGTGCCGTGCCGCCAAACGAGTTCGCCAAAGCGAGCCCTCTGGTGAGTTCGCCAGGCCGGACAAGATTGGGCACCAGCGCCTTGCTGACCGGTCCGAGAAATGCCTTGGCGATGCCGATGAAAAACACAATGGCGTAGACGGGCCATATCGCATCAAGCCCGGCGACGAGACTGAGCAGCGCCGCGCCCGCCGTCACGCCGGCGCCGCATAACGCAAGAACGAGGCGGCGGTCGAACCGGTCCGTCGCCAGACCGGTCACTAACGACAGCAAGATCGACGGAAGGAAGCCGGCGAGCCCGACCATGCCGAGATCAAAAGTGCTGCGCGTCTTGCTGAAGACGAGCCAGCCCACGGCGACAACGATGATATCTTCGGCGCAGCCGAATAACGTATCCGCCGCAACGAAGCTGGCGAAGGCCCGCCGGTGGGCCGACTGTTCCGACGCAAATTCTGACATGGCGCGTCGTATTCCACTTGCCCATCTCTGCACAAGTAGCGGCGGGCACATCGCCCGTCTTATCCGACGTTCGACATTTTTGGTTCGCCACGCATCGTCCGACGGCCAACCACGTCGTCATAATCGTCAATCGGGAGCGGACGGCCGACCAAATAGCCCTGGAGCTGGTCGCATCCTTCCCGCAAGAGGAACGCACGCTGCGATTGCTGCTCGACGCCTTCGGCAAGCACCGGAATTTTGAGGCTGTGCGCGAGTCCAATGACCGCTCGGACAATCGCCATCGAATGATGATTGTGCTCGAGGTCGGCAATAAAAGCGCGATCGACCTTGATCTTGTCGAAGGCAAAGGAGTGCAAATATGACAGCGAGGAGTACCCTTTGCCGAAATCGTCCAGAGCGATCTGCACGCCGAGTCCCTTGAGCTGGCACAGAATCGATACCGCGCGGGAAAAGTCGTTGATCAGGACGCCTTCGGTGATTTCGAGCTCAAGCCGCGACGGCGCAAGGCCGGTCTCAAGCAGGATCGAATGAACGAGGCCCGGCAGGTCGCCGTGCTGGAACTGAATCGGCGACACGTTGACCGCAATCTTGAGTGGCTGCTGCCAGGACGCTGCCTCGCGACAGGCCTCGCGCAGCGCCCATTCACCCATCGGGATAATGTGGCCGTACTCCTCGGCGATCGGGATGAACGTGCCGGGCGAAACCACGCCGCGCTTGGGGCAATGCCATCGCGCCAGCGCCTCGAAGCCGACGAGTTCGCCGGAGATGCGGAACTGCGGCTGGTAATACAAAAGCAATCCGCCACGCTCGATCGCAAGCTTCAGATCCTGTTGAAGATCGTGCCGTTCTTGCTGCTGGATGCCCATTTCGGGCTGGAAGAACAATGCTGTCTCACAGCGCTCGGCTTTCGCCCGATAGAGCGCGGCGTCGGCATTGACCATCAGTGTTTTAACGTCCGTGCCGTCCGCGGGATAAACAGCGCCACCGACGCTGAGGCTGATCTGGAGGCGTTTGCCGTCGATGACAAATTCATCAACACAGGCCACAATCAAACGGTCCGCGATTTTTTTCGCCGCCTCCGGCTGTGAACCGTCCGCGACGATCAAAATGAACTCGTCGCCACCGATCCGCGCAAGGAAGGCCCCGCTGGCAGCCGCCTGCAGGCGCCGAGCTACACCCTGCAACAAAGCGTCGCCGGTAGCGTGTCCATAAGCGTCGTTTGCTTCTTTGAAGCGGTCGAGATCGACACTCAGAATGGTGAAGCGCTCGCCGCGGCTCGCCGCCCTGTCCAGGGTGGCTGCGATGCGCGCGTTGAACGCGGCCCGGTTTGGCAGATCCGTCAGCGTATCGTAATGCGCCATATGCGCGATGGTCTTCTCAGACCGGCGCCGCTCGGTCACATCGTCGAGGACGGTCAGCAGATATTGCGGCTTTCCGTCGCCGTCGCGGATGACGACTTTGCTCATCGTGACCAGACGGATGCCATTGCCGGCCGTAGCCAGCGAAAGATCGCCCGAGGCGACGGCCTTGTCGCTCTCAAGCGCGTCCATATCGGAAGCCGCGACGATATCGGCGGTTTCTTCAGGATAGAGGTCGTGCGCCGATTTGCCGATGGCGTACGACCGCGGAAGGCCGGTGAGCTCCTCGTAGGCTTTGTTGATGAGCATCAGCCTCATGCCGGTCGTGGCGAAAGGCGCGTCTGGCACCGCCTTCACCGCAACCGGGCTCGGAATATGCTCGATAATGGCATCGAGGAACGCCTTGGTGCCGGCTTCCTTTTTCTGCGATTGACATAGCTCCTTGTTCAGATCGGCGATGGCCACATGCTGACGCTGCAAGGATCCGGCAGCGGCGTTCAACTCGGCCATAAGCCCGCCGAGTTCACCGGTGGGATAGGGCGGCGTGATGCGAATGCTGAGATCGCCAGAGCCGAGCTTCTTGGCCATTTCCGCGATCAGGCCGACCTGACGGCGGACGCCGATCTCCGCAAGCGTCCAGACACCGGCAAACAATAACAACGAGACGAGAGCGACAATGCTCAGATCCTCGTACAGGCGACTGTCGGCGGCGGCGACCAACCTATCTCTGGATACGCCGACCATCACATAAAGACCGGCGTCACGAATGGCGGGCATACTGACGGCGGCCCAGAACTGTTTGCTGCCGCCGATCCCTGTCACTTCACGAGCATGGTTTGCGTCCGCCGATTGACTGGCGAACTTAAACAGGTCGGTATTCTTGACCGAGGTACCCGCCCGCTTATCCCACTCCGGACCTGACGGCGACGTAAGGACCGTACCGTCCTTATCGAGCAATAAAATACTCAACCCGGCCGATAGCCGCTGGCTGTGAAAGTACGCAAATTTCTGCAGGTTAAATGAAGCGAGCAGAACATATTTCAGTTTCCCGGCGAGTGTACGCGCCGGATAGGCAATTTGCAGGACCGAAATGCCGGTGAGCCGGCCGAAAGCAGGCTGCAGCGTCACCGCATCCTTCATCGTCAGCGCCTGCTGAAAATACTTTCGATCCCGGAGATCAAGCTCGTGCCTGGTCCGCAACGAATCGCAAAACAGGTTTCCATCCGGAGTGATCGTCAGAATTCCGGTATACTGCGGATACCGTTCGCGAACCGCCGACAGGAAGGACGAGCATTGCGCCCGGTCAACACTGTCGAGATCGACGGCGCGCCCCAAACCATATTGTAGCTGGGCGGTACCCTGGATCTTCTCATCCAGATCGTTGGCAATGCTGTTGGCCTGCATCGACAATTCGGCCAGCGCTGACTCGATTTCAGCCGCGCGGTTCTGGAAAAAGCGAATCCCCAGAAGAACCGCAGGCACCAATGTTGCCAGTGCAACGAGCAGCAATAACCGGGCACGCAAACTCATCAACCAACATCCTGTCGCCGCCGGCATCGTCATTGCGAGCCGGCCCGGAGCGCCGCGCCTTCATGGCATTGCACGCCCCTCGCCTTGAACCACACTCAAGCGGCCGTGGATTAAGTTCGGCTGTAGGAACTTGGTTAAATTCGTGTGGGAAATTGTAACAGTTGCGCGGTATCACATACCAAGTGGTAATTGCGTAAGCCGCGTACCGTCGCATCCAATTCGAAGTGGCCTTTGCTTGTTATTTACCGACTTAGCAGTCGCATTCTCGCCGTCGGCCCACGGCCCTGTACTCGACACCGTGAAACTAAACCTTTCCACCGCGTCGCTCGCGGGACAGGTCGAACAGAAAGCGCATCGTAGCCATCTTTGGCAGCACCCACGTTGTGGGTTCGAGATGTTTTGCGATCCTTTCCTCGCGGCCGACCTCGGCGCGGTAGTTTCGATAGTCCAGCAGCGCCATTGCCAAAAACACATGCCGGAGGGCTGGGAAGCGCGCTTGCAACAAGCGACGCCAGTATTGGAGACGAGGGACTAATCGCCTGCGCATCGCGACCGGCACATCAACTCCCAACAAAGAAAACAGGGTTACAAACTGCGTTTCGAACGCATTCCTGATGAGCTTGCTTGAGGTGAGCGAGGCGATCATTTCCCAATCGATTCCCTCAGGTGAATTTATAAGATCACGCAAATCCAGAAGATGCCGCAGGTCGATGGCGCCGACCCAATAATCAGAATCCTGAAATTGGTCGTGCACAATGAGCATCAGCGCCTGATAGGTGGCGGATGGAATGTAAGCCGAGCCTTGCTCACCGGTGATCGGCTTGCAGTATTGCTTTATGTCGCCGAAGGACCCGTAAAAATAATCATGTCCGGGCGGCGCTTGGTGCAGATCAATCATTCCGACGTCTTCGGGTCTTTGAAGATCCGCATACCACTTGGAAGCGCCCGGCGGCGCCTGATAGTGAACGCGGTAACCCAGGGCAAAAAGACAATCCAACGCGATCCCGACCTCGTGTGGCGCGACCAGAATATCCAGATCCGATATGAGCCTCGTTGCCGAACTGACGCGCTTCTTCGTGACAAGCATCGCAGCGCCCTTCAGCAGCACAGGCGTCACCCCCCTCTCGTTGAGTGCGACCACGGCTTGCGTCAATTGCGTCGTAAGCCGGTCATTGCGAAGAAAATTGCGCTCGAATATTTCGTTGACGTAAAGACGAGCGTCCGGAGGGGCACACTCCGGAAAAAGTTTGACGAAATTTATTAATGCAGGGGTCGTCAAGGTTTGGTTCGCCAAACCTATTATAGACATCCAGTCCATGCTCTTCGGAGGTGAACCTCGAAGACATTGACACAACTGAACGATGGACGCGCTTTGACTAGTCATCGCAAAGACCAACGATGGCGGTGCAAGCGTCTGTCGCATTTGAATAGGTCAATTCGAATGAGTTCGCATTGACCAAGGTCCGTTTGATCGCATTGCACGCTGCATAGGTGAGCTTGCCGCCCGGGGAAAATGAGCCTTCCATTAATTTGCTCAAGGCATCCACGCGGCCAAGCGGTTTCAGAATTGCCGGACCGTCGGAATTTCTCTCAATGAAGATAATCCAGCCGACCGGATACTTCCCCGTTCTCACGATGTGCGCTGGCTTGAGATATCGCACACATTTTCCGTCCGGCCGCCGGTGGACGATGGCATCGTTCAATTCAGGATAGATTTTATTGATCACCTCCCAGGCACCGGCTTTGACCGTCGGCGCGAAGGGTACCCCCATCACGTTTCCGTCAGGTGCGATTAAGACAATGTCGTCCGCGCGGTATTCAAATTCCGCATTCATCAGATGGAGAGCCAGGGTTGTCTTACCTGCGCCGGGCGCCCCACTGATTAAAATGCTTCTCATGCCGCGCACGAGGTGAGCCGCATGAAACACCACATCGGGCGGACTCCTCGCCACAATCTGTTCGGTGATGTAGGCCTTGAGCGATGGCGCCAGCTCGCTGACATCGCAACAAAGAACGTTGAGCTCGTTATGAAAGACGTGGACCAGGCGATCGTTTTCGACGACATGGAAAATATCGCCGTGGCCATCGGCTGGTGTGACGTGATCGCTGAATAAGGGGCTCAGCCACTGAGCGAGCAGCTCACTCGTGGTCTGGATAGTAATCTTCAGCTTTCCCACATTGACGGTGAAGAAGTGCTCCAGAGGGAGCTTGCTGCGATTAGCACTGTATTCGATTTTCAGCAGCCCAAGCTTTAGCCACATGCGTATGGCTTGATCGACATATTCTCTTGCAAGGCGTGGAGCTACGCCGGATTTGATGAGTTCGCCGGAAATAGCGGATGGCGTCTGTCGTTCTTCCAGGCGACACCAAATGTTGGCGGCCATCTGATTGAGCCCGTAAATTCTTTGGGCAGGCTCGCTGAACACCGCCGCCTGATCATCCAGCGACAGAAATGACGCGCCTTCGGCGACGCGCAAAATGCAGTTATACTGATGACCATCTGGCCCTTTAATTAAATATGTTTCATCGCGACCTAGCGTCCCCATATTTAATCTTCCTTTGTTTCCGGAACAGACCTCGCAATGCTGCCGAGATTTGAAAGTTCCATTTCTTTAGAAAAACAAAGGATTACATGCCATCAAGAATAAGTGCACGATTGAAAAAACCTTGACATTGTATTCAGATAAATTAAATTTAATTCAATATTTAATTCGACGTCAATTAAATATAAGGAGCATCCCAAATGCAGCCTCAAGAAAACCTACCGGGCCGCGATACGGCGAGTGAAGATCGTCGGAAATTTCTCGCAACTTGCGGCAAATTCGCGATTGTAACGCCGCCGGCACTAACGCTGCTGCTCTCCACATCGCTGAATTCCACGGCCATTGCAGGGTCTTCGGGACACCACAAAGGAAACAACGGCCGCGGAAACGGTGGCAGGGATGGTAGTCCCAATGGAAGATGGGACGACGATCGCTAAGCGCGCGCTGCGATAAATAAATTGAGGCCTCGGGTGCCGCAGTCCGGGGCGGGGGCGCTGCGATCTTCCACGCACCTCAAGCTGCCCACGAAAAGAAATACCGGCGCATTTTATTTCGCCTCCCCTTGCTTGAGCGGGTGCGCCCCGCCGGTCTAGCGCCGTGTCAGCTCAAAACGGCCTTCAGCTTCGTTATCGACGACGTCGCAATTGCATTCCGCGGCAAAGGCATCGAGCTCGATACCCGACGCCGGCGCAGACCTGCCTGGCGGAAACGCCTGGGCAAACAGATCATAGGTGAGATCGAAGATGTGCCCACTCGGCATTTCGAGCAGGTAACTTTTCAGAACGGCGCGGGTCAGCATCTCTAATGCAACGATGACGCCGGTTCGTCGGATTCCATGATGGCGCGGCCAAGATCGACAATCTCGGTTTCGACCTCAGCTTGGCGGTTGGTCAGATCGAGATACTTTTTCGTCATTGAGCCGTTCGGCGACCAGTCGCCCACCTTGCGCTGCTCGGCAGGCACCTCGGCCATGCTGGCGATCATCTCTTCGATCGCCGTGTCGAGTAGATCGCGCTCGGCGCTCAAAGCGGCGAGTTGCACTTTCATGTCGTCGATTTTGGTCGTCATAAAACTTCTCTGATTTCGCTCAAGCCGGAACGATGACCTTGCCGATGGGCCATAGCGCAATCCCGGCCAATTTCAAATGCGCCCAAGCGAAAGGAATGCCGATAATCGTGATCGCACACAACAGTGCGGTAACAAGGTGACCCAGCGCCAGCCACCAGCCGGCCAGCACGAACCAGATGATATTGCCAAGAAAACCGAAGGCTCCGGTACCGATATCTTCCCGGCCAAAATATTCATCGCGTGACACCGCCTTCTGGCCAAACGGCAGAAGCGTGTAAGCGGCAATGGTGAAGGCCGCCTTGGTCCACGGCAGGCCGATAATGGTAATCGCCATAATACAGGCGGCGACCGCCCAGCCGACCGCCATCCAGAAGCCGCCGAAGAGGATCCAAAGCAGATTCAACAACAGGGCCACGGGCTCTTCCTTCCCCGCAAACCGCGGGATTTCGTGTCGATTTCAGGGAACCTAAACGTCCAGACCTAATTTGGGTTCCACCGATGCCTATCGCAACCCCTCGCCGGCATTGGCAGGTACCTTGAAGAAATCGATCATCGCGACGACGGCGAGCACCGCGATGATGACAAATGTGATCTGGAAATCCGTCACCGTCTGAACACCACCCTCATGCCCGTGCGAGGTTAGGCGCAGCAAGGCGCCGGCGACAGCAACGCCGCAGGCATTGGCCGCCTGCTGTTGCATGCTGAACAATGTATTGGCGCTGCCCATGGTTGGCTTCGGCACGTCGGAAAACGCCAGCGTGCTGAGCGTGGTGAACTGCATCGAGCGCGCCATGCCGGAAACGATGAGCATCGCGACGATAAGTGCGTGCGGCGTGTTGGAAGTTAGCAATGCGCAGCAGATCATCGTCGCGACGGCAATTGTTGCATTGACGATCATGATACGGCGAAAGCTGATGTTTTTGATAAGCCAGGTCGTTGCCGGTTTCATGCCGAGGTTACCGACGAAAAGACCCAGCACCAGCGTACCTGAGGTTACCGGATCGAGCCCGAAGCCGACTTGAAACAACAACGGTAGCAGGAAGGGCAGCGCCGCCAGGCACGCCCGGAAGAAAAAGCCGCCTCGCATGGCCAGACGGAAGGTCAGCGTCCGGAAGGCGGCAAGCGAAATCATCGGATCATCGAGGCGCAACGCGCGACGTACGCCTACGATGCCGGTGCCAGCGCCGAACAAAAGCAAAGCGACCGAGGCCAGCGAGGGAATGTCATTCCGTCCGACGAGTTCGATGCCGGAAAGGATACTGAGGATCGACGCGCCGGTCAGCAAGAAGCCAAACGCATCGAACTTGTCGCGCTCGATCTTCGGCGTGGCAGGCACAATCCGCCAGACCAGCACCAACGCGATGAGACCGAGCGGCACGTTGATATAGAAGATCCAGTGCCACGAGAAATAAGTCGTGATGAAGCCGCCGAGCGGCGGGCCGAGCAGCGGCGCGCTCAACGCCGGCCACGTCAGATAAGCAATGGCGCGGATCAGATCTTTCTTCTCGGTCTCGCGCAGCACGATGAGCCGGCCGACCGGCACCATCATGGCCCCGCCCAATCCTTGCAGCACACGCGCACCAATGAACTGCCAGATATTCTGGCTGGCGCCGCACAGAACCGAAGCAAGCACAAAAAGGACGATCGCCCCGGCATAGACGCGCTTGGCGCCAAGTCGGTCGGCGATCCAGCCGCTCGCCGGAATCATGAACACGAGCGTGACGAGATAGGCCGAGACGCTGATATCGAGTCGTGCCGCGGTTTCACCGAACGAGTTGGCAATAGTCGGCAACGCGGTCACGAGAATCGTACCGTCGAGCTGCTCCATAAACATCGTCGAGGCGACGAGCAGCGGCAGTGCGGCGGGAAGCTTCATGCGATGTCAGGCAGGTCCCGGCCCCGTTGGCAGGGCCATCAGGCTTCTTCTTTATACGGCCAAGGTGCGTTAGGCGAACTCGTTACGCAAACTTGCCGTGGCAGTGCTTGTATTTCTTGCCGGAGCCGCACGGGCACTCTTCGTTGCGGCCGACCTTGCCCCAGGTCGTCGGGTCCTTTGGATTGCGGTCGACCGCGACATCGCCATCGGTCGCAAGCAAAGGCGCCAGCGCCATCTCGTTCTCGCCAGTCGTCGGATCGAGTTTTTGCGCTTCCATGAAAGGCAGCGGCTGCGGCTCTTCCTGCTGCGGCGGCACGACCTCGACTCGCATCAATTGCGCCGTGACGGCCTCGCGCAGGTGCGCGATCATCGCCTCGAACAGGCTGAAGGCTTCCGCCTTGTACTCGTTGAGCGGATCGCGCTGTCCGTAGCCGCGCAGACCGATCACCTGACGCAGATGTTCGAGCATGACGAGATGCTCTCGCCACAGATGGTCGAGCGTCTGCAGCAGGACCGATTTCTCGACATAGCGCATGACGTCCGGCGTCCACTTGGCGACCTTGGCGGCCATCCACTCGTCGGCCCGACGCTCGATGCGTTCGCGCATTTCCTCGTCGGCAATGCCCTCTTCCTTGGCCCATTCCTCGACCGGCAGCGCGAGCGTCAGCACCTCGCGCAGATCCTCATCAAGCCCCTTAACGTCCCACTGCTCGGCATAGGCATTGGGGGGAATATGCTTGGCGACCATCTCATCGATCACCGTGTGGCGCATATCGGCGACTGTCTCGTCGACGTGTTCGTCGCGCATCAGGTCGAGCCGCTGCTCGAAGATCACCTTGCGCTGATCGTTCATCACGTCGTCGTACTTCAGCAAATTCTTGCGGATGTCGAAGTTACGGGCTTCGACCTTCTGCTGCGCCTTCTCCAGAGCCTTGTTGATCCAGGGATGGATGATGGCTTCGTTTTCCTTCAGGCCCAGCTTGGTCAGCATGCCATCGAGCTTGTCGGAGCCAAAGATACGCATCAGGTCGTCTTCCAGCGACAGGAAGAATTTGGAGTGACCCGGGTCGCCCTGACGGCCGGAACGGCCGCGCAACTGGTTGTCGATGCGGCGGCTCTCATGACGCTCAGTACCGAGCACGAACAGGCCGCCGGCCTTGAGCGCCTTTTCCTTGAGCCGCGCGATTTGACTGCGGATTTCGTCAGCGCGCGGATCCTTGTCGCGCAGGCCCCAATCCTCGATGTCGGTGATTTCCTGGCGGATGCGCATGTCGGCATTGCCGCCGAGCTGAATGTCAGTGCCGCGGCCCGCCATGTTGGTCGCGATGGTGATCGCGCCCGGCACGCCGGCTTGGCTGACGATGAAGGCTTCCTGCTCGTGATAGCGAGCGTTGAGGATGGCGAAGACCTTGGTCTTGGTGGCGCCGTCGTCGCCGGAATAAAGCGCGGCGAATGCATTCGGATCGGAGAAGTCGTGTGCTTCCCAACCGGCATCGCGCAGCATCTGGGCGAGCTGCTCTGACTTTTCGATCGACGTGGTGCCGACCAGCACCGGCTGGCCGCGCAGTTTGCATTCTTCGATCAGCGCAATGATGGCGCGATATTTTTCGTTATTGGTGCGATAGACCTCGTCGTCATCGTCGACACGAGACAACGGCATGTTGGTCGGCACTTCGAGCACTTCGAGATTGTAGATGTCCATGAACTCGTCGGCTTCGGTCAATGCCGTACCGGTCATGCCCGAGAGCTTCTCGTACATGCGGAAATAGTTCTGGAACGTGATCGAGGCCAGCGTCTGATTTTCGGGCTGGATCGGTTGACGCTCTTTCGCTTCGAGCGACTGATGCAGGCCTTCCGAATAACGGCGGCCCGGCATCATGCGGCCGGTGAACTCGTCGATGATGACGACCTCGCCGTTGCGCACGATATAATCCTTGTCGCGCTGGAACAGCTTGTGAGCGCGCAGCGCCTGATTGACGTGATGGACGACGGAGACGTTCTCGACGTCGTAGAGCGACTCGCCCTTCAATTCGCCCGCGTCGCGCAAGCGCTGCTCGAGCTTCTCCATGCCGGCTTCGGTCAGCGTCACCGAACGCTGCTTCTCGTCGACTTCATAGTCGCCTTTGTCGAGCGCCGGGATGTAGCTGTCGATGGTATTGTAAAACTCGGAACGGTCGTCGAGCGGACCGGAGATGATCAAGGGCGTGCGCGCTTCGTCGATCAGGATCGAGTCGACTTCGTCGACGATGGCGTAGATATGGCTGCGCTGAACCATATCCTCCATCCGGTACTTCATGTTGTCGCGCAGATAATCGAAGCCGAGTTCGTTGTTGGTACCGTAGGTGACGTCGCAGTCGTAAGCCTTCTTGCGCTGCTCGTCGTCGAGGCCGTGCACGATCACGCCGGTGGTCAGCCCGAGGAAGCCGTAGATCTGGCCCATCCACTCGGAGTCGCGCTTGGCGAGATAGTCATTGACGGTGACGACATGCACGCCGCGGCCGGACAGGGCGTTGAGATAGACTGGCGCGGTCGCGACCAGGGTCTTGCCTTCGCCGGTCTTCATCTCGGCGATCTTGCCTTCGTGCAGGATCATGCCGCCGATGAGCTGCACATCGAAGTGCCGCTGACCAATGACGCGCCGCGCCGCTTCGCGGACCGTGGCGAAAGCCGGAACGAGCAGATCGTCAAGCGAAGTGCCTTCGGCAATCTGCTTCTTGAACTCCGCAGTGCGGGCCTTGAGGGCTTCGTCGGATAGCGCCTTGAGCTCGGGCTCGAGCGCGTTGATGTCATCGACCCGCGGTTGATAGCTGCGAATCCGCCTGTCGTTGGCAGAGCCAAACAGCTTACGGGCAACGGCGCCGAGCATCGGTGAAGCTCCTCATTGGTGCGGGCGCGCTTCTAACACGCCGCCGCGGCCGGAAGTTGCTTCCGGCGCTCCGGAAAACAGCTCTTTTCGGGCAATTTAG
>DASYCM010000066.1:0-7676 GCA_036500165.1 Pseudolabrys sp. | reverse complement strand
AACCAGATCGAATGTCATCCTTATCTCAATCAGGACAAAGTCATCGTCGCCAGCCGCAAGGCCGGCATGGTGCCGGTGGCTTACAGCCCGATTGCGCGCGGCTCCGCCACCGGTGACGACCTGCTCGAACGCATCGGCAAGGCGCACGGCAAGTCCGCGGCGCAAGTCTGCCTGCGCTGGCTGATCCAGCAGGGCATCTCCGTCATCCCGCGCACCAGCAAGGTCGAACGGCTGGAAGAGAACTTCGCCGTGTTCGACTTCGAACTGTCGGACGCGGAAATGCGGGAAATTGCCGGTCTCGCGCGCCGTGACGGCCGTATTGTCGACTGGTCCTGGTCGCCGAAATGGGATTGAGCCACCGGTGACCGACGTCAGACCCGATAGCGCCTTGGTTCTGTTCTCCGGCGGACAGGACTCCACTGTGTGTCTCGCCTGGGCGCTGGAACGCTTTGCGTGCGTCGAGACCGTCGGCTTCGACTACGGCCAGCGCCACGCGGTCGAGTTGGAGGTGCGTGCGAATTTGCGCGACAGATTGCGCGCCATGCGGCCGCAATGGTCGGAACGCCTGGGCGAGGATCATGTCGTCAAGGTCGACGCGCTGGCGGCAATCTCGGAGACTGCGCTGACGCGTGAGACGGCCATCGAGCTCAGCGCTAATGGGTTGCCCACCACCTTCGTGCCTGGCCGCAACCTGATCTTTTTCTGCTTTGCCGGCGCGCTGGCCTATCGCCGCGGCGTGCGCCATCTCGTTACCGGTGTCTGCGAGACCGACTATTCGGGCTATCCCGACTGCCGCGACGATACCGTCAAGGCGATGCAGGTGGCGCTGGGTCTGGGGCTCGACAGGCGCATTGTGATCGAGACGCCGCTGATGTGGATCGACAAGGCTGCCACCTTCGCGATGGCCGAGGAAATCGGTGGTCAAGCCTTGCTCGAACTCGTTGTCGAGCACACACATAGCTGTTATCTGGGCGACCGCAGCAATCGGCACGTTTGGGGCTATGGCTGCGGGGAATGCCCGGCTTGCACCTTGCGGGCACAGGGCTATGAAAAATTTGTAGAACGGCGAAAGACGGCGTGATGAAAATTGAGACCCGCAAGAATATTGAAGGCGCGATTTTCCTCGTCCTGTTCGGCCTGACAATTCCGGCCGCCAATTGGATGGTCGATCATTTCGGGACGGTTTGCCCGCCCAACGGCCCATGTCTGGTTCCGGTGGCGCCGGGATTGATGGCGCCGTCGGGCGTGCTGCTGATCGGCGCGGCTCTGGTGCTGCGTGACTTGGTGCAGCGCCGTCTTGGCGTCGCATTCGGCATCGGCGCCATCGTCGCGGGTGCGGCGATCTCGGCAGCGATTTCACCGGCGCAACTGGTGCTCGCCTCGGTCAGCGCCTTTCTGGTCTCGGAGTTCAGCGATTTTGCGGTCTATACGCCGCTGGCGAAACGACGCCTGGTGCTGGCAGTGCTGCTGTCGAGCCTCGCCGGATTGATCGTGGATTCAATAATCTTCCTGTGGCTGGCATTCGGTTCGCTCGATTTTCTGATGGGGCAGATAGTCGGCAAACTCTGGATGGTGGTGCTGGCCATTCCGTTCGTTGCTTTTCTGCGCCGCCGTGATGAGCGGCTCGGCCTGACATCCACCTGAGGACATCGCATGACGTCGTCGCTTGAGATTCTGAAGAACGTCACCACCGGCACCATCACCACGATGCTGTTGAAGAAGGGCATTCGCCGCTCCTGGATGGCAGGCGCTATGCCGCTCGGCTTTTCCGGCAAGCGCGTCGTCGGCCCGGCCTTCACGCTGCGCTTCGTGCCGGTGCGCGAGGATCTGGCGACGCCGGCGAGCTGGTCAAATCCGATCTCGACCCGTTCGGCCATCGAAGCCATGCCGCCTGACTGCGTCGTCGTCGCCGACGCGATGGGCGTTACCGGCGCGGGCATCTTCGGCGATATTCTGGTCATGCGCATGGTCAAGCGCGGCGTCACCGCGCTGATCACCGATGGCGTGATGCGTGACAAGCACGGCGTGCTCGGCACCGGCCTGCCGGTCTGGTGTGCCGGTATGGCCGCGCCCGCGTCGGTCAACCAGCTGACCTTCGTCGGCTGGGAAGAGCCGATCGGCTGCGGCGGTTGCGCGATTTTCCCGGGCGACATTATCGTCGCCGACGACGACGGCGCGGTCGTCATCCCCAAGGAATTCGTCGACTTCGTCGCCCATGAAGGCGCCGAACATGAGCTGATGGAAAGCTGGCTGGTGCAGGAAGTCGAGAGGGGCGAGAAGCTCCCCGGCCTCTATCCGCCGAACGAAGAAAACAAAAAGCGCTACGAAGATTGGAAGAAGTCGCGCAAATAGGTTGCGGCTCCAATCCTTGCTAGAGTGGGCGCCGGTCGTCATTGATCGGGCTCACGATGTTTTTCATTCTTTCCAAGACTGTCGCATTCCTTCTGCCGCCGTCCAATCTATTGTCTGCGATTGGGCTGATCGGCGTCGCTTTGCTGATGACGCGATTTCGCCGCGCCGGACTACGGCTGGCAATCGGCGGTTTTGTATTGCTTGCGGCACTCGGCTTCTCGCCGCTCGGCAACATTCTCGGCCATGTGCTCGAAAGCCGGTTTCCGCCGTGGGATGCCTCGCGCGGTTCGCCTGACGGCATTGTGGTGCTCGGCGGCGGTATCAATTCCACACTGTCGGCCGACTACGACGAGCCGATGCTGACCGGCGAAGGCGGCCGGATCGCAGCTGTTGCTAAGCTGGCGCGCGCCTATCCTAACGCCCGCATCGTCTATGCCAACGGCGATGCAAGCCTGTTCGCGAACGGTTCGCCCGACGCTAAATATTTCCTGAGCCTGATGGACAGCTTCGGCGTTTCGCGAGACCGCGTGACGATTGAGCCCCGATCGCGCAATACCTTCGAGAACGCGCTGTTCAGCAAGGAAATGATAAAGCCGAAGCCCGGCGAGCGCTGGCTTTTGGTGACGTCGGCGCAGCACATGCCGCGTTCCATGGGGTGCTTCCGGCGAGCCGGATTTCCTGTCGAAGCGTATCCCGTCGCCTGGAAAACGCGCACACATTTCAGCGCGGTGCCGTTCAACCTGCTGAGCGAGGGCTTGTATCAGTTGGATTTCGCCACGCACGAGTGGATCGGGCTGATTGCCTATTGGCTGACCGGCAAGACCAGCACGCTGTTGCCTTCTCCATAGAAATTTGCGCGTAAAATCTCCGCCATAAATTTGTCAAACGCCGAGCCCGCGTTATGCTTTTTCAAGACGAAGGGCGATTCGTGCGTCTCGGGTACGCGTCCGAGTTTGCGTTCTCGTGCACCATTGCCGGCGCACGCCGGCGATGCTCACTTCATAGGGGATCGTTATGTCGATCGACGCGCCTTCCTCCGTCGCCAAGCCCGGTCCGTATCAAGACCTCGGCGCGCGCGCCAATCTCAGCGACCAGGTCGTCAGCGCCATCGCCGTCGGTCTTGGCGTGGTGGTGGTCGCGTTGATAGCGGTGCTGATGGGGCTGGCTTGAACGTTCCGGTTTAGGATTCAGGCGGTACCGACATCTCGGCCTCGAACGCCCTGCGCGATTCCGAGCTAAACTGTCGCCGCCACATCACGACGACCACACCGGTCGTGGTGAGCGCGAGTGGGATAGGTCCGAGCAGCCAGCCGAGATAGCCGAGCGCGAAGAAGAACGCGCGCTGTCCGCGGTTGAAGTGGCGGCCGGCATCTTCGCACAGCCTCGCGGCGCGATGGGCAAAGGCTTTGGTTTCCAGTGTGTCTTTCTCGGACGGCGGCGGCGCTGCGCCGACCAGGATGGCGAAGTAGTTGTAGAGCCGGTACGACCAGGCGAACTTGAAGAACGCATAGACGAAGATCACGATCAGCCCGAGCATCTTGAATTCCCAGAGCTGTCGCGACGGCGTCGAGCCGATATTGAGCTCATAGATGACCGGCAGGATATCGTCGCTGGCGCGCATCAGCGTCAGCGCGCCTCCGATGGCGATCAGGCTGGTGGAGGCGAAGAAGGCCGTGCCGTTCTGGAGCGCGGCGGTGACCTGCGCATCGACCATGCGCATCTCACGCGCGATCATCCGGTTCATCCAATCGTCGCGATAGGAGTGCATCAGCGAATTGAGGCCGGTGCGGCCGACCGACGTCTTTTCGATCACGACCGAATAGGCGATCCATGCACCAAAGAAATAGGCGACAGCGAAGATATCAGGCAGCGTCAAAACCGGCATGGCGACTCCGTTGTGGTCATCGTGCCCGCTTGTCACGGCGCATTCAACTGCTTGAGCGGCGTCGCCCGCTCTGCCAGAAAAGGCGGGGAAGGAGCCCCAATGCCTCAGACCATTACCATTGGCTACAAGGCGCTTTGCGAAGCCGCCGAGCGCGAGATCGAAACGCTGCCGTTCGAGGAGGTGATCAAGCTCGCCGGCCGTGATGATACGGTACTGGTCGATATCCGCGATCCGCGTGAACTCGCGCGGGACGGCAAGATTCCGGGCGCCTTTCATTGCCCGCGCGGCATGCTGGAATTCTGGATCGATCCGGCAAGCCCATACTTCAAGCCTGTGTTTGGCCAGGATAAGAAATTCGTATTCTTTTGCGCCGGGGGCATGCGCTCGGCGCTGGCGGCGCAGACTGCGCAGCATATGGGATTGAAACCGGTCGCTCACGTGCGCGGCGGCTTCGGCGCCTGGAAGAAAGCCGGCGGCCCGGTTGAGGCGCCGGAAGAGAAGGCTGGCGAAAAATCTTGAATTCATTTGCCGCTCTACTAAATGCCATCGGAAAAATTCACTTGTCTCGAACCGCGTTGGACTACAACTTGGGGCAGTAATCCGTAGATATCCGAGACTCAATCCAATGCCCCCGCGTAGCGATCCTTATCAAGCCCGTGCACGGGCGCTTGCTGTTGAAGCCGGCCTTGATCCCGATGCCCGCTTTGGTGAAGGCAGAGGCATGCCGTTGTGGTGTACGTTCCGCGACCGCGCGAGAGCGGAGCACGTCGTGCGCGAGACCGAGGTGGCAGCCCAGACCATCGCGGCCACTGCGCCGCAGGCTCCCGCATTTCAGAACAGTCCGCTCAAAGTATTTGGCCAGCATGACGCCAATACCCTCGCGCAGATGAAAAACTGCATGTCTGTTGGCAACGTCGTTGCCGGTGTCATCTGTGCTGACGGACATTTGGGCTATGCCCAACCGGTCGGTGGCGTCATCGCCTACGAGAAGCAGATCAGTATTTCCGGCGTCGGTTTCGACATCGGCTGCGGAAACATGGCCGCGCGACTCGATACGCCTTTCTCGGCCATTGCCGATAAGATCGGTCCGATCATCAAGGACGTGCAGCGCGTCGTCTCCTTTGGCGTCGGTCGCAACAATGACGAGCGCGTCGAGCACGAACTGCTCGACGACGCCGAGGCGTGGAAACAATCAGACATGGGAGCATACCGCCAGAAGGCGGCGAACCAGCTCGGCACCGTCGGCTCCGGCAATCACTACGTCGATCTGATGCGCGATGAAGACGGCTTTGTGTGGATCGGTGTGCATTTTGGTAGCCGAGGACTCGGCCACACCAGCGCGACCCGCTATCTCAAGGCCGCCGGCGGCAAAGATGGCATGAACGTGCCGCCGGCCGTCATCGACGAAGACAGCGAGATCGGACTGCGTTACATCGCGGCCATGGAATTGGCTGGGCGCTATTCCTATGCGGGCCGTGAGTGGGTGGTTGAGCGCGTCCGCAAGATCATCGGTGGCGCCGTGACCGACATGGTTCACAATCATCACAATTACGCTTGGCGCGAAAACCATGGCGGCCGCGATCTTTGGGTTGTGCGCAAGGGCGCGACGCCTGCTCGTCCCGGTCAGCGTGGTTTTGTTGGTGGCTCGATGGGCGATGACGCCGTCATTATTGAGGGCGTCGACAGTCCCGAGGCGAAGGCTTCGCTCTACTCGACGGTGCATGGCGCTGGCCGTCTGTTCGGCCGTACCGAAGCCAAGCGCCGATTCAGCCGCGCGGAAATGGATCGCTGGTTGCAAGAACGCGGCGTCAGCTTGGTCGGTGCGGACCTCGACGAGAGTCCGATGGCTTACCGCAGATTGCCAGAGGTTTTGGCAGCGCATGCCGGTTCAATCAAGGTGGTACACACATTGCGGCCGTTTGCGGTGGCAATGGCTGGCGAGGGTGAGTTTGACCCATTCAAAGATTAATGGTTCTCGTTGCGGAGGCAGTCAGCGGGGGCCATGACTTTGAAACTCATCATCGGCAACAAGAACTATTCGTCCTGGTCGCTGCGGCCGTGGATCGCGATGAAGGCCGCTGGCATCGCCTTCGACGAGGAGGTGATCCCGCTTTACGAGCCCGGCAGCCGCGAGCGCGCGCTGACATATTCCCCGGCGGGCAAGGTACCGGTGCTGGTCGACGGCGATGTCACGGTGTGGGAGTCGCTCGCGATCCTCGAATATCTCGGCGAGAAATTTACCAAGTCGGGGCTGTGGCCGGCCGACTTGCGTGCACGCAGCCATGCCCGCGTCGTCGCTAATGAAATGCACGGCGGTTTCATGCCGCTGCGCCGGGCCTGCGCCATGAATATGTGGCTGCCGCCGAAGCATCGCCCGCAAAGCGACGAGGTGATGGATAACGTGAAGCGCATCGACGAACTGTGGAGCGATTGCCGCGCCCGTTTCGGTAAAGATGGCGACTTCCTGTTCGGCGCGTTTGGCGCGGCGGACGCCATGTACGCGCCGGTGGTGTCGCGCCTGCACAGCTATGGCCTGCTGGTCGGCGATACGTCGCGCGCCTACATGAAGGCCGTGATGGCTCTGCCGGCGTGGGTCGAATGGTACGCGGCTGCGATGCGCGAGCCATGGGTGATGCAGCACAACGAGCCGGACTGGCCGTTGGTGCGCGGCGTTTAGCGCCGGATCAATAGGAGACGCGCTACCAAGGCCGCTCGACCGAGTTAGTGACGTGATCGCGGTCGGGCGCCGTGAAGCACAGGCCGACGCAGAGATAAGACAGTTCGGGATGCGGGTTATGCCCACGGTGAAATTTGGCGATCGGCTCGGAATAGCATTCGCCCGCTTTCGCCTTGACCAGCGCGCCTTCCTGAAAGTGTGCTTCGAACTGGCCCTGTAGCGCGACGAAGAACGCCGCGCCGTTGTGGCAGTGCCAGTTAGTGAAGCCGCCCGGCACGATCTCGGCGTTGTAGATTTGCACCTTGACCTGAGAGTCTTTTGGCAACGATGCGTACATCGCGTCGAACAACAGATTGCGATGAAAGCCATGACCGGGCGGCACGAAGCCGTCGAGTGCGAGCTTGAGGTCTTTGTATTTGTCGGCGGTGAGCATGATTCATCCTTGTGCGGCGGTGACGACGATCTCGACGAGATGCGGCTGCTCGAGATCAACGCCGAGGCAGGCGCGCATCGGCGGATTGGCGCGATCGACCCATTCGTCCCACGCGCGGTTCATTTCTTCTTTTTGTTTGATATCGGCGATGTAGACGACGGCGGAGAGAATCCGGCTCTTGTCGGTCTTCGCCATCGCCAGGCTCTCGTCGATGCGCTTCAGCGCCTTTTGCGTCTGCGTGTAGAAATCGGGATCTGGGTCGGGCGACACCGCGACCGTATAGACAAGGCCGTCGTGGATGACGGCGCGGCTGCGTGTTGGCGTCAGGC
>DASYCM010000065.1:0-2010 GCA_036500165.1 Pseudolabrys sp. | reverse complement strand
CGGCAGGCGCACGGCATGCAACGACCAGATATTGACGCCACGATCGACCTCGTTGAGCGCCCAGGACGTCCATTGCCAGGTCCGGGCCTCGCCTTCGAGCGAGGTGGGATAAAGTCTGCCGAGCGAGTGCTTCTTGGCGAGGTACATCGTGATCGCCAGCGATTCGAACAGCACGAAATCGCCATCGACGATGACCGGCAGGCGGCCGTTCGGATTGATGGCGAGGAATTCAGGGGTCTTGGCGCCGGTATCGCCGATCTCGATCGGCAGGTGCTCGTAGTCGATGCCACATTCCTTGGCGATCCAGAGCGCCCGGAAGGCGCGAGTACGGGCGATTCCGTAAATCTGCAGTGTGGACAAGGTCGTTTCCCCTTTTTCCAGGCATACGCGGCGAGGCGTATCCGGTCATTTTAAGAGCCCATTAAGCCAAACCGGCGAGATTGCACCAAATCGGTACAGTCGCCGACGCCGGAGGTTTCATGTCACAAGTCGTGCTGATCGTCGATGATGATCCGGTCCAGCGCCGCCTGCTTCAGGCGATGGTCCTGCGTTTCGGCTATCAAGCCTTGCTGGCCGACGGCGGCGATGCCGCGGCCGCCATGCTGACCGCCTCCCCGGCTTCGCGAATCGACTGCGTCATCCTCGACATGGTGATGCCCGACCTCGACGGACTCGGCGTGCTGGCGCGGATGCGCGAACACGGCCTCGATATTCCGGTCATCGTGCAGACCGCTCATGGCGGCATCGACAATGCGGTGTCCGCCATGCGGGCGGGCGCGACCGACTTCGTTATCAAGCCGGCAAGCCCGGAACGGCTCCATGTCTCTTTGCGCAACGCGCTCGCTACCAAGGCGCTCAGCGGTGAATTGCAGCGCATCAAGCGCAGCCGCGAGGGCACACTCGCTATCTCCGACATCATCAGCCGTTCGGCCGCCATGCGCCCTGTGCTGCACGCCGCGGAAAAAGCCGCCGGCTCCGCCATCCCAGTTTTGGTCGAAGGCGAATCCGGTGTCGGCAAGGAACTGATCGCCCGCGCCATTCATGGCAGCGGCGCGCGCAGCGCCAGACCTTTCGTCGCTGTGAATTGCGGCGCCATGCCGGAGAACCTCGTCGAGTCGATTCTGTTCGGCCACGAGAAGGGGTCGTTCACCGGTGCCACCGAAAAGCACACCGGCAAATTCATCGAAGCCGACGGCGGCACCCTGTTCCTCGACGAAGTCGGCGAATTGCCACCCGCCGCGCAGGTGAAGTTGCTGCGCGCGCTGCAGGAAGGCGAAGTCGAACCGGTCGGCGGCCGTAAAAACATCAAGGTCGACGTGCGCATCGTCTCCGCCACCAATCGCGATCTCATTGCCGACGTGAAAGCGGGCCGCTTCCGCGAAGACCTGTTCTATCGTCTCCACGTTTTCCCGATCATGATTCCGCCGCTGCGTTCACGGCTCGAGGATATTCCCGAACTGACGCGGCATTTCCTGCTCCGCATCGCCGCCGAGGAAGGCAAACGCGTGCGCAGCATCAACGCGCAGGCGATGTCGCTGCTCGGCTCCTACCGCTGGCCCGGCAACGTGCGCCAGCTCGAAAACGCCGTATTCCGCGCCGTGGTTCTGGCCGATGGCGACGAAATCGGCGCCAATGAATTCCCGCAGATCGCCGCGCAGGTCGTTTCGGACGTAGCGCCCGTACCGGCCGCACGCGAACAATGGATCGAGAAGTCGCCGGCGACCGCCGCCGCGATGCCCGAGATCGCCGGAATTCCGATCCGCAGCGCACACATGTTAACGCCGTCAGGCCCGTCGCTGCAGTTAACCGACTCGCATGGTGAGGTGCGCCCGCTGGAGGAGATCGAAAGCGACGTCATTCGTTTCGCCATCACGCATTATGATGAGCAGATGTCGGAAGTGGCGCGGCGTTTGAAAATCGGACGCTCGACGCTCTATCGCAAGCTCGAAGGTCTCGGATTGAACGAAGAAGCCGGGAGCAACACGGTAAACGAGCCGGCGCCCACGCATT
>DASYCM010000064.1:0-7458 GCA_036500165.1 Pseudolabrys sp. | reverse complement strand
GGATTGTGCTGCGGCGGTGCGGCGCGATGCACGGCATCGAGCACGCTCTCGTATTGCTGCGGACCGGTGATGGCGAATACGTCGGGGTAGGCCGCGGAAATGTTCTCGGGCTCCGCGCCCATGCAGCCGGTGACGATGACCTTGCCGTTTTCCTTCAGTGCCTGACCGATGGCGCCGAGCGATTCCGCCTTGGCGCTGTCGAGGAAGCCGCAGGTGTTGACGATGACGAGGTCGGAGCCGGCATGCTCGCGCGACAGCTCATAGCCCTCGGCGCGCAGGCGCGTAATGATGCGCTCGCTGTCGACCAAGGCCTTGGGGCAGCCGAGGGAGACAAAACTCACCTTCGGCGCTGATTTATCGTCGGATTTCGTCTCTGGAACCTGCATGCGGCATGGAGCTAACCGCGATCCAGGGCGAGTGCAAGGGCGTGGGCCGGCCGCTCCGGTCTATTGGTTACGGAGCGCCTCGGCTTCCTCGTAAAACTTCTTTTCCCAGGCTTTGTGGTTATCCGTACCCTCGCGCACGAAGGGCGTGAATACCGCCAGATTGAGCAGCAGCCAGTTCAGGAAATTGCCCGGAAACCGCAGCGGTTTGCGGAAATCGACGAACAGAACCACGCGGGTGTGCTGGGTCTTGTTCCAGGCCTCATGCTCGTAGGCGTCGTCGAAAATGACGGCTTCGCCTTCCTTCCAGCGGTAAAGCTGCTGGTCGACGCGAATGCCGAGCTGTTCGCGGGGTTCGGGCACAATCAGCCCGAGATGCAGCCGCAGCACGCCGTTGTAAGGGCCGCGATGTGCCGGCAGATGCTTGCCCGGCTCCAGGATCGAAAACATCACGGTGATCAGGCCGGGGATTTTCTGGCAGATGCGCCAGGTCTGTGGGCACAGCTTGATATTGGCGTCCGACTTGAAGCCGTAGCCCGACAAAAGGAATGTTTTCCAGCCGCGGTCCTGGCTGATCGTGGCAACGTCGGTTGAAATTTCATGGAAGCCGGGCAGATCGGCCTGCCGCGTCAGGACGCGGTCGAGCTCGGTGCGGATCGCGGGCCACTCGGCCTCGATGTCCTTGGTCCAGGGAAACACGGCGTTTTCGTAGATCGGCGGGTTGCCGACCTTGCTGCACGTCAAATTGAGCCGCTCGACCGCGGACACGACGTTCATGAAGATGCGGGTGACGAGGCTGGCGCGCGCCAGAGGCTTGATGCCGTCGGTGCCAAAACGCTGGGCCGGATTTTGCTCGGGCGGTGTCTGTTCTGCGACGCTCATGCGGCGCCTCCTTCAATTCCAGGCATTGGGGCGGGTCCGAACCCGGCCGCGCGGAAGAAGGTTCCGCCGGGCATTAGCTGTCTAAAGGTCCTATTCCCGGATTGGCGGACGCGCAAGCCGGAGCTATCGTAGCCAAAAGGCGGGTCCTGTTATGAAATGCGCATTGGCACTGATTGCACTGCTTCTGAGCGGCCTATGGATGGCCAGTCCGGCCGCTGCCGCCGACCTCAAGCCGGTAACGGCGAAAAGCTGGCGCATGACGCCGCGAAGCGATGTCCAGCCGTTTTCCCGCAGTGAGCGTTCTCAGGCCGTGTGGGCCTCCGGCGCCTGCCTGACCGACTGCGGCGCCTACTGCGCTTGGGGCCAAACCCAGTGCCTGGAGCGCGACTCTCAGGGGCTGTGCCTCAAATACACCGACAAATGCGACCGCTATTGCCAGCGCGATTGCCGCACATCGGGCGGGCCGCTGATCGGCTTTGAATTGCCCTGGGATTGAGAGGCCCGCTCAGTCCTGCTTTGTGGCCGGCCAGTTGGCGAGACATGGGTCGAGCATGATGTGGTTGGGGCGCCCACCTTCATGCCGTTCGACTTATACGTGACACACATCAGCCTTACATCCGGCAGATTGCACATCGTCACGTGCCACAGCACGCCATCGGAGCGGACGCTGGTGATGTCGCCGATGACCGACAAGTCGACCCGGTATCCCGGATAATCCAGACCGGCCGACATCGCGCGCACTTCGTCGCAGCGGGCGACCGCCGGGGCGGGCTGGTCACCCAGCGAAAAGGCGGGTCGGGTGGCCAGTACATCCTCGCCACCGATCGCTGCAAGCGGCAGCCCGGCTGCAAAGGCCAAAGCGGAAAGCGACCTGCCGAGAAGCATCCTGATTGTCATGCAAGTCATTCCCGCCGGCCGCTAGCATCTTCGCCGGGCTCAGCTATCCTTGGAACAGCGCCGGAATAAGGCAGCGGCAAAAAGGACACGTGAGGCTTTAAAACAAAGGTGGAGAATATGTCGCTTATTCGATCTTCCGGCGTGCGCAAAAGCGCGGCTTTGACCGCTGCTGCTGTATTTGCCGCGGCCTTGCTGGTGGCGCCGGTTCAGGCCGACGAAATCGCCGTCACGCAGTGGGGCCAGAGTCTCTACGGCGCGCCCTTTGCCGTGGCGATGGAGAAGGGCCTGTTCAAGAAGGCCGGTATCGACATCACCGGCGTCATCGGCTCGGCCGGCGGCGGCACGACGGTGCGCAACATTCTCGCGGGCGCGACGCCCTACGGTGAAGTCGCCTTGCCGGCGGCCTTGGCTGCGGCGCGCGAGGGCGGTCTCGACATCATCATCGTAAACGTCTGCACGCGCACCATCGCGGAGTCGACGCTGGTGACGATGCCGAACAGCGACGTCAAGAAATTCGAAGACTTGGTCGGCAAGAAGGTCGCGATCACCTCGCCGAAGTCATCGTCCGAGATGATCTTCCTGATGGAGCTCAAGGCCAAGAACATCGACGCCGGTCAGGTCACGCGCGTCGCGGCGGGCGGCTATCCGCCGGCGCTGACAATGCTGGAGCAGGGCGCGGTGTCGGCCGCGGCGCTGATCGAGCCGTTGTCGATCATTCGTAAGGACCGCTATCGTACTGTCGCCGCCGCGAAGGACATCCTGCCGCCGATGACGACCTCGGTCGGCATCACCACGCGCGAGTTCGCCACCAAGAACCCGGACAAGCTCCGCGCCATCATCGCCGGCCGCCGCGCCGGCGTCGAAGCGATCTATGCCAATCCGGACGAGGCCGCCGCGATCCTGCAAAAAGTTTGGAATTTCGATCCGACCATCGCCAAGGAAGCCGTCCACAACATGATCGGTCCGAAGATGTGGAGCCTGGGCGAATTCAACCGCGCCGAACTCGACCGTACAGTTGAGGGCCTCAAGCTGATTGGCGAGGTGAAGGGCGATGTCGATTGGAGCAAGCTGATCGACCAGTCCTATTTGCCCAAGGATCTGCAAGGCAAACTGTGAAAGCGCCGGACGGAGCCGATGTTCACGCGCGGCTGACCGGCGTCACCCGTGTTTTCGATCTGGCCTCCGGCGCCAAGCTTCACGCGCTGGGGCCGATCGATCTCGACATCAAGCGCGGAGAGTTCTTCGGCGTCGTCGGTCCGTCGGGCTGCGGCAAGTCTACGCTGCTCGATATTCTTGCCGGTCTGTCGCCGCCGACGGCGGGGAGCGTGCTGTTCGAGGGCAAGCCGATCGAGGGTGTGCCGGACGGCGTCGGCGTCGTGTTTCAGGAAGACGCATCGTTCTCGTGGCTGAACGTTTACGACAATGTCGCTTTTGGACTGCGCCGCGCCGGCATGGACGCTGCGGAAACCGCACGCCGCGTCGAATACGCCATCGGCTTCATGGGGCTGCGCGATTTCGCCATGGCCTATCCGGCGCAATTGTCCGGCGGCATGCGCCAGCGCGTCTGCATTGCGCGCACGCTGGTGCTCCAGCCGCGGCTGATCCTGCTCGACGAACCGTTCGGCGCGCTCGACCAGCAGACGCGATTGCTCATGGGCGAGGAATTGCTGCGGCTGTGGCGTGAGACCGGAGCAACCGTGATGCTCATCACGCATGCGCTCGACGAAGCCGCGATGTTGTCGGACCGCGTCGGCGTGATGTCGGCGCGGCCGGGCCAATTCATCGACTTCATCGAAACGGAATGGCCGCGCGAGCGCGACAGCCGCATCGTCTCTGATCCCCGCTTCGGCGTGATCACGTCGCGGCTTTGGGACAAGCTGCGCGTCGAATCTCTCAAGACGATGGGTGGCGCCGCGCCGGGAGCCAAATCGTGAGCAGCCGGATATTCAGTCGCGAAATCTTGAGTCGCGAAGGCTGGATCAGGCTTGCGGTGGTCGTTACGTTCACCGCCGCGTTCGAGGCGCTGTGCCGCTTCGGCGTCATCCCGCGCACCGTGGTGCTGCCGCCCTCCGATATGGCGGCGAGCTTGTGGCACATTCTCCGGACCGGCGAATACAACAAGGACATCCTGTCGACCTTGGGTAACGTCGCTGCGTCGGCGGTGATTTCGGTCACGCTCGGTTTTGCGCTCGGCGTCCTCATTCATGCGCTGCCGCGGTTGCGCACGACCATTGAGCCGCTGCTGGCGAGTTACTACGCCGTGCCGACCTTCATGTTCTACCCGGTGTTCATCGTGGTGTTCGGCGTCGGTTCGCGGGCGATCATCGCCATCGCCGTGCTGTTGTCGGTCGTCGCCATGATCGCAAGCACGCTGGCCGGCCTCGACCGCATTCCGCGTGTGCTTCGCAAGACGGCGGCGATCTACCGCATGAGCACCGCCAGGCGCGCCGTGCTGATCGACTTTCCGGCTGCCGCGCCGCATCTGTTCACGGGCATCAAGCTCGCCTTCGCCTATGCCTTCATCGGCGTCATTGCGTCGGAATTCATCCTGTCCGGGCAGGGCGTCGGCTACGCCATTGCCTACGCCTATAATAATTTCGATAACCGCAACATGTACGGCCTGATGCTGCTGGTGATCCTGCTCGCCACCGCCGCCAACACCGCGCTCGATACCATCGACCGCCGCATGCAAAGCCGGACGAGGCGGGAATGAAACGCGCCGGCGATAGCCTTCTCTTGATCTTCGGCATCATCGCCGCCTGGCAGGTGTTTTACTGGCTGGCCGGCGATATCGCGCTGACTTCGCCGGCAGACACAGCGGCGCACTTGTGGAATCTGCTCGGCACCGCGCGTTTTTGGGGTCATGCCGCTGAAACGGCGCGGGCCTTCGGCTTCGCGGTCGTGATTTCGCTCGCCGGCGGCGTTGCGCTTGGTGTCCTGCTCGGGCTCAACCGTACGTCCGGTATCGTGTCGGAGCCGATACTGATCGCGCTCTACTCGCTGCCGAAGGTGACGCTCTATCCACTGGTGCTGCTGTGCTTTGGTCTTGGCATGTCTGCCAAGGTCGCGTTCGGCGCCATGCACGGCCTGATCCCGGTGACGATTTTCACGATGAAAGCGATCTTGCAGATCAAGCCGGTGCTGTGGCGCACCGCGCATGCGATGCGGCTGTCAGCGCACCAGACCGCGCTCACCATCGCCTTGCCGGCAGTTTTGCCGGAAGTCATTGCCGGCGCGCGGCTTGGATTCTCGCTGACGCTGCTCGGTGTGCTGATCGGTGAAATGTTTGCCTCCCAACGCGGATTAGGCTTCATGATCGTGAGCGCGATGGGGCTCGGCGACATCGCGACCATCATGGCGGTTGCGGTGTTTCTGTCGGTCTTCGCCATCGCCGCCAACGCTCTTCTGCTGTGGCTAGACCGCGCCATCCCACGCTAACTTAAAGCTCTGAGGTGCTCACATGCTGGATCTGTTTACCGTCAATCGCCTGATCGATCTCTGGCTGGGCGAGGATATCGGCCACGGCGATCTGACGGTGCTGTCGATGATCGAGGCGGACGCGCGTGCCAATTTTCATATGAATGCGCGGCAAGAACTGTCGCTGGCCGGCATCCAGGTCGCCGCCGCTTGCTTCAAGCGTTATGACCCTAACGTCACTGTCGAAGTGACCGCGAAGGACGGTGACCGCTGCAAGCCCAAGACCGTGCTGCTCAAGGTATCGGGCTCGGCACGCAGCCTGCTGACGGTCGAGCGCACCGCGCTCAACATTGTGCAACACCTTTCAGGCATCGCGACGGAAACGGCGCGCTGGATGGAAGAGATCAAGGGCACCAAAGGGCAGTTGATCGATACGCGCAAGACGACGCCCGGCCTGCGCATGCTGGAAAAGCACGCCGTTGTCTGCGGCGGCGGCGCCAATCACCGGCTTGGGCTCGATGGCGGCGTTATGATCAAGGACAACCATATTGCCGTCGCCGGTAGCATCACCAAGGCGGTCGAGCGGGCGAGGGCTCGGGTACCGGGCCTGATTAAAATCGAGGTCGAGTGTGACAGGCTCGAGCAGGTCCGCGAAGCGGTCGCAGCCAAGGCCGACATCATCATGCTCGACAACATGAAGCTCGATGACATGCGCGAGGCGGTGAAATTTGTTGCAGGCAAGATACCGCTCGAAGCTTCCGGTGGTGTTGCCTTCAACACGGTGCGGCCGATTGCCGAAACCGGCGTCGATTATATTTCCACCAGCAAAACCATTCAGGCCGCGCCCGCCGTCGATATCGGCCTCGACGACGCGTAAAAGAGACGCGGCGACACCCTATGCTGCGTTTTTCCGAATAATGTCGTTAGCAGTTCCGGCCAACGCACACATTGCGGTTAAAGCCCGTCGAACAGACCGGCATGCTTTTCGTGCCATTTCGGTCCTGGCCCGCGCATATAATATTTTTCAGGACGATAGGTTCGCGCATCGATGGCGAATAACGAACGCAATGAGGATACCCACCCCATGCAGGTCTTGAGTGCCGTGGATGAAAGAACCGTAGTGTGCGAGCCTTGGCGCCCGTGCATCTGAATTCTCCTTGGCCGATAGAATATGGACCAAGGCGTAAGAATTCGAGGCGGGAACATCAGGGTTGTTATAAACGTGGCATAAGGATGCCCCGCCCAAGCTTTGCTCGATCGCTCAGGGGCGAAGACCTTTCCATAAGTCGTGAGAGCCGCGTTTTCCGCATTTCTTTACGTTGAGCGATGGCGAAGGCGATGCTCGTAAATCGATCGCGGCCTCAAATGCGCGCCGCAGACGAGGCGCGCCGATTCGTTTTGTGTGAAGTCGTAGTGCATGGAACGACAACGCTTCTCATAAAGGCGATATAAATGATGCGGCAGTTCGAAGAAGGCATCTGGATTTGTTACCGGCACGGCAAGAAAGGCGACTCGGCGATATCGATCCGGCGCTCGTTGTTGCCCGTGCCAAAGCCGCGGAAGCCGAGACTTTGGATGAAGTGCTCGGTTTCATGTCGGTGCGCTGATGTCCGACCGTCTGCTACTGCACCTTGACCGCGAAGAACGTTGAGGATGTGAAATCCTTCAACGGGCCGATATCTGCGCCAGCCGGAAGCGCGCCGCTGCTGTCGGCCAGCGAGACAATGCCCTTCGACTTTGCGTCGTAGAAGCCGGCGACGGGGCCGACAGCGCCTGTGGCCGGATCGAAGGTGAGCGCAACGACTTTGCCGCTGATCGGATCGTTGGCGAGGATGGACTTGCCGTCCGGCGACAAGCCTGTCGCTAGCACCCATTGCCC
>DASYCM010000063.1:0-15959 GCA_036500165.1 Pseudolabrys sp. | reverse complement strand
ATGAAGCACGCGGATGCGCTGATGAAGCGCATCCTGTTCCTCGAGGGCCTGCCGAATCTCCAGGATCTGCACAAGCTGCGGATCGGCCAGGACGTCAAGGAGGCGCTCGAATGCGACCTCGCGCTCGAGCGCGACGCGCATCCACAGCTCAAGACCGCGATCGCGCACTGCGAGACGGTCGGCGACTACGTCTCGCGCGAGGTGTTCGAGCGCATCCTCGAGTCGGAGGAGGAGCACATCGACTTCCTCGAGACGCAGCTCGATCTCGTCGCCAAGCTCGGCGTCGAACTGTACTCGCAGCATCACATGGGCGAACTCGACGAAGGCTAGCGTTGACGCGTTACGCGTATACGCAGTCCTGAATTGCCCATTGAAGTCTCGCGCTTTTGGTTGTACGCGCATTACCTGTGGCTGCCACCTAAACGAGCGTGTCTTTAGGTACTTCATGGCCGTTGGGATATGTCGTGATGCGTAAGCCGGCCGGTGATAAATATGTGGCCAGAGCTTTTGCTATCTTTGCCACCGTTCTGGCGCTGACAAGCTGGCAGCGCAGCGCTACGGCGCAGGACTGGCCATCGCGTCCGATCACGATCGTGCTCGGCTTTGCGTCCGGATCCATGATCGACTTCGTCGCGCGTACTCTCGCTAACGATTTGTCGGCGACGCTTGGGCAGCCCGTGCTGGTTGAAACGCGCCAGGGCGCCGGCGGTGTGCTCGCCAGCAACTACGTCGCCAAGGCGCCGCCCGATGGCTACACCCTGCTGATGACTGCGGTCGGCCCGGCGGTGTTGCGCCCGCTGATCGACAAGAGCGTCACCTTCGATCTCGACAGGGAATTCACGCCAGTTATCATGCTCGGCGAAGCGCCGAACGTGCTCGTCGCCAATCCGAAGCTCGGTCTCAAGTCGCCCAAGGACCTGCTCGCCTATGGTGAGGCGCACGGCGGCAAGCTCAGCATCGGACACTCCGGTCCAGGCACTTTGGGGCAACTCAGCACCATCTTGTTCGGCACCATGAGCGGCCTTGATGTCGCCTCGGTGTCGTATCGCGGCACCGGTCCGATGATGATCGATGTGCTCGGCGGCACGCTCGATGCCGGTTTTCCGGCCTACAATCCGGCCACCAAGGAAGGTTCGCTGTTGGCGGTGACCTCGGCCGAACGAGTCGAATTCCTGCCCACCGTGCCGACGATGAAGGAAAGCGGTTTCGATATCGTCGGCGGCACCTGGGAAGGCATTTTCGGTCCTGCCAATCTGCCGCCTGAGATTGTCGCCAAGCTCAATGCGGTCATGCAGGCCTTTCTGCAAAAGCTGGAAGTGCGCAAGCGCTTCGGCGAAGCCGGTTTCCAGCCCATCGGTGGAACGCCGGCGCAACTTGCTCAAATAATGATGCAGGATCGCGCCAAATGGGCGACGATCATCAGGGACGCCAAGATCGGCGCCGATGACAAGTAGGCGCGCCGCCGCATGACCGGAAAAGAGATCGACATACCTACGCCTGACGGTGTGATGGACGCCTACGCCGCGCATCCCGATAGCGGCGGTCCATTCCCGCTCGTGCTGCTGTTCATGGATGTGTGGGGCTTGCGGGAAGAACTGTTTGCCATCGCGCGCAACGTCGCCGCCCAAGGTTACTATTGCGTGGTGCCGAACATGTTCTATCGCGAAGGCAAAATCCGGTTCGATTACCGGACGCCCGCTGGCAAGATGATGTCAGTCATCGATTTGCCGCCAGAGAAGCAACAGGAAATGCATCAGCATTCGGCCAAAGTCGATCGGCCACGCACGCGCATCGATATTGCTGCGGTGCTCGAGTTCTGCCGTGGCGAACCTGTCGATCGGGGACCAGCCGGCTCGGCCGGTTTCTGCTTGGGAGGCCGGGCTGCTTTTTACGCCGGCCAGGAGTTTCCCCGCTTTCGTGCCAATGCCAGCTTGCATGGCACGCGTCTGGTGACCGACGCGGAGGACTCCGCCCATCGCTTCGTCGGCCGCATGCGCGGCGAAATGTATTGTGGCTTCGGCGACCGCGACCGCTTTGGCACGCCGGAGATAGTGGAGGCGCTCGATCGTGCTTTCGCCGCTAATCCGAACGTAACGTATCGCAGGCACGTGCACGCCGGCGCCGATCATGGCTATTCATTACCCGACCGCGATATCCACGCCGCTGAGGCGACCGCGCTCGACTGGCGCGAGATTTTCGCAATGTTTGGCCGCGAGCTCGGATCGTTAAACGCCGCGCGTGTTGGCGCGTAGGAAGTTGACGAAGGCTTTCACCACCGGCTCCGATTCATTCTTGCGGTAGGCCACGATGTGATCGGAGGTACGGGTCGCGCCCTCGACCTCGCGATAGATCACGCCGGGCATCGCGATACGCTGCATGGATTCTGACAGCACCGCCAGGCCTGCGCCGGAGGCGACCAGCGCGATCACGGTGAACACGTCCGGCGCGCGCGCCACGATCTTCAACCCCACACCCGGTGGCGCCACGGCTGACAAATTCGCCCAGAAGCCGAGTTCACTTTCCAGCGATGCGGCAACGAAGCCTTCGTTGAGCAGCATTGCCGGCGTGATCTTCTTTTGCGAAGCGAGAGGGTGTTTTTCTGGTAAGGCGAGGACGAATTTCTGCCGGTCGACGATAAAGCCGGTCAGGCCGGTGGGATATCGGTGCGGCGTACGCGTAAAGCCGATGTCGATCGAGCCGTCGGCTAGTGACTTGAACTGTTCGACTGTCAGCACGCGCGCCATCTGGAACGTTACATCGGGATGCTTTTCGCGAAAGCGTGCCAGCGCCGATGTCAACGCACCACCGCATGCTGCCGACAACACGTAACCGATCGAGATCGAACCGGCATCGCCGCGTCCGGCACGGCGGCCGACCATCTCGGCATGTGCTGCCTGCTTCAGCGTTTCCTGCGCCTCGACCAGAAATCGCCGGCCGGAATGGGTTAGCGCCACCGCACTCTTGGTCCTTCGCGTGAATAGCTTGGCGCCGAGCATGCTTTCCAGCGCGCCGATCTGGTGGCTTAGCGTCGGCGCCGAGATATTGAGGCGGGCGGCGGCGCGGCCGAAATGCATTTCTTCGGCGACCGCGATGAAGTACTTGAGGTGGCGTAGTTCCATAGCGCCATTATGAGATGAAAACTCATAAAACGCGATAACGCCGCTAATGACATCCGGGGCGACACTGGGCAATTCTCAACGCTGGGTTGTCGTGAATTCCGCTTCGTAGCGCGAAAACCCTTGTTTCATCGTACGAAGCTAATGCCGGTAAAAATTACAGCCATGTCCAAACAGATTCATAGTTCCGGCGACAATGTTGTGCCCATGCCTGCAAAGCCGACCGAGAATCGGGATTCGGCGACCCACACGCTGGCCGCGGCCGGTAGCCCGGACGATCCCCGCATGAAGGAAGCGATGCGGCTGATGCAGGCTTTCCTTGCCATCGAGGATGCGCCGGGCCGCGCCGCCTTGATCACACTTGCCGAGCGTCTGGTCAGCGACGACTGGGTGCGCCGGGCGCAGCGCCGCTAAGGCGCCGCCCATTGTCACACGTGTAAACGATTTCTTAAGTCCGATTTTTTTGTCGTACGCGTCTCTTGTGGCGCGCGCAAAGCCATGCGTATTCGTTAAACAGTGTGGTTAAAAAACAGGGTTAAGAGCCACTTAACGATTTGCTGCCATCGTCCATCATCTTTCGCTTCCACCCATCAGGGTGCGTCGATAGGGGACGAAGGCATGTTTAGAGTGCGCCTCACAATTTCGGTCATCGCGCTGGCCGCTGTATTCGCTACGAGCGCCGCGCGCGCTGCGGATTACTCGGAGCCGTTGCCGCCGCCGCAGCCGGTCTACCAGCCGCCACAAACTGAATGCTGTGCGACGGTAGATAACTGGTATCTGCGCGGCTTCGTCGGCGTCGGCATGACGAGCAAAACCAATCTTGATATCTCACCGCTGCCGGCAGACACCTTCATCGCATCCAATTCGATAGGCGACAGTGTCTTCCTTGGCGGTGCAGTCGGCTACAATTTTAATAGCTGGTTGCGCTTCGATGTCTCCGCCGAATATCGCGCCAAGGCGCGCATCAACGCTCTCGTCTATTCTCAGCCCGGCGGCGCGGGACCAGTCGCGGTCGATCAGTACCAAGGGGATATGAAATCCTGGGTATTTCTCGCCAACGCTTTCGTCGATCTCGGCACGTGGAATTGCTTCACTCCCTTTGTCGGCGTCGGCATCGGCGGCGCCTACAACTCGATCACAAATTTCACTGACGTCACTCCAAACGTTGCGGCCTTTGGCGCAGATGGCAGTTCATTCGGCGTCGGCCGCAACACTAGCAACTGGAACCTTGCCTGGGCGCTTTACGCAGGCGTCGGTTATAAGGTCACCAAGAACTTCAGTATCGATCTAACCTACCGTTACCTGAACTACGGCTCAGCCAAAGAAACCGTCGACTGCTTCGGCGCGAATGGCTGCAACGACTACAAGTTCAAGGATTTGAGTTCGCACGACATCATGCTTGGCCTGCGCTGGACGTGTTGCGACGTCGAACAGCCGGCGCCGCGCTACGTCTATCAGCCGCAGCCTTACACGCCGCCGCCGGTTTACATGCAGCCTCCGTTGCGCAGCAAAGGCTGAGGCGACAATGGCATCGGCCACATCCTTAACGTCAGGCCGGTGTGGGTGAAGATTTATGGTTAAAGGAATGTGGTGGTCATGAGCTGGTCGAAGACACTCACCGCGGGATGTGTTGCGGTGCAGGTCGTGACCGCTGTTGCGACCGCCATGGCCGCCGATATGCCGAAAGGCTATCCGCCGTTGCCGCCGCCAACGAGTCCGGTTCTGCGTGTCACCGAATCGAGCGGCTGGTATCTGCGCGGCGATCTTGGCTACGGCTGGGGCCGCATCAACGGTGCGCAGGCCGCGACCGGATTTCCCGATCCGACCAGCAACAGCCTCGGCAATGCACCGACCGCAGGTCTCGGCTTCGGCATCAAACGCGGCTGGATCCGGACCGACGTCACTGCCGATTATCTGTCCGACATGAAATATCGCGGCACTGTCGCTGCGCCTGACGACGTCACGGCCAAGATGTCGGCCTGGAGCGTGTTGCTCAACGGCTATCTCGATCTCGGCAGTTGGTACCGCGTCAGCCCTTATATCGGCGGCGGCATCGGCGCCGCGCGCGTGAAAACGTCGGACTATCAGAGCGCAGTGTCGCCGCCGTTCACGGGCGGCTCCAACGCACAGTGGAATTTTGCCTGGGCCGCCATGGCGGGTGTCGGTATTGCGGTGTCGTCCAATCTCGTCGCCGATGTTGGTTACCGCTATCTCAATCTCGGCGATACCAAGAGCGCGACGGATGCGTCCGGCGCGATGACATTCAAGAATATCGCCGCGCATGAAGTACGCGTCGGCTTGCGTTGGAGTTTCGATGACCTTCCCGTGCCCCATTAAGGTGCGCTTCACGCGTCACCGCAAACGAACGCTGCGCGTTCTAGCCGCGACGATGCTGACTGCCGTGATGGCAGTACCGGCGTCGGCGGCCGATTGGCCCGATGACTCGCTTCGCGGTTCTTACTCCAGCTCCGCTCCGATGCGTTGGGACGGTTTCAACTTCGGCGGTAGTTTGGGCCTGTCGAATATGAATACCGATTTCGGCAACAGCTCCAGTGGACTGATCGCTTACAGCCTGCGCAATACGACGGTGCAAAGCGAATACTCGCCGTCGTCTTGGACGACACTTCCCACCAACACCACGAACGGCCGGCAGTACGGCGTTTTCCTCGGCTACAACGTGCAATGGAGCGAGCTCGTGCTCGGCTTCGACGCCGCCTATAATCGTCCCACAAGTCTAGAATCGTCGGCGAGCGATAGTATTGGCCGCCAAGTGACGACGTCCGACACCTTCGTTAATCAAGTGACAATCTCCGCCCAGTCGCAGCTCAAGTTGATCGACTATGCGACGGCGCGCATCCGTGCCGGTTACGCTTGGGGACAATTCCTCCCATACGCCGCAGTCGGCGTAGCGGTCGGCCGCTTCAACTATTCCACGACGGCGACGACGACGGTCGGCGGCAACAGCACTACCATTGTGCCACCCAACAATACTTACGGCCCCAATACCGACGTTCAGTCTTCGTCGAGAAACGGGGCCTTTACCGCAGGTCCGCTCTTCGCATTGGGTCTCGATGTGGCAATTACGCCCAATATCTTTGCACGCGCCGAATGGGAATACGCCGCTTTTGCGCCGCTCAACGGTATCAGAGCCGGTCTCAACACTGGCCGCGTCGGCCTTGGCGTGCGTTTCTAAGACGATGTTGCAAACGCGCTTTATCGCGCGGCTAAAGTCTTAATTTTGAAATTTTGAGTCGAAGTGACGCCGATGGCTCAGGCGTCGCACGACTGAAGCCGTTAAATTAGCAGTCCATTCACGGTGTTCGCGTTAAAGCCACGCCGTTAATTGGTCCTTCGTCGCGTTTGCGTTTAACTCAAGCGGAGTGGGGCTGAACGATGGCACGCATCCTGATCATCGACGATGACGAGCAAGTGCGTGGGGCGACCAAGTTCCTGCTCGTTTCGCATGGCTTCGAGGCGGTTGCGGTTGCCGACGGCAAAGCCGGTATCGAGGCCATCAAGACATGCACCTTCGATTTGATCGTCGTTGATCTGTTCATGGCCGGGATGAACGGCCTGGAAACGATGAAGGTTATTCGAGAATACAACCCGCAGGTTCCGATTATCGCAGTGTCCGGGTTTCTTTTTAAAGGCTATTGCCCGGACATGCCGAACTTCGAAGACATGGCGCTCGAAGCCGGCGCCACCACCGCGATGTACAAACCGATCCAGCCTGCGGAATTCCTGCGGGCGATCAATTGTTCGATCGGCTTGGCCGCTTAGCGGATCAGATCGTGCTAAAAAATCCAAGCATGTAAAATTCAAAGCCTGTGAAAGCCAAGTCCGTTCAAAAGCCTAAGGCGGCTGCGCGGGTCTCAGCCTAATGACGCAGAACTCTCCGTGTTGACGGGGAGGGCGACTTCGCATATCTCCGCCAGTGGGACACCTCTCCCCAACGAGAGGCTTCTATCTGGAAGGATAGGTTATGACAGCGACCAAGCCCGGCGTGCGGCCGGTAACTCCGCATTTTTCGTCCGGCCCCTGCGCCAAGCGCCCCGGCTGGAACCTCCAAGCCCTGACTGACGCGGCCCTCGGCCGCTCCCATCGCGCCAAGATCGGCAAGGCGAAGCTCAAGCGCGCGATCGATTTGACGCGCGAAGTGCTCGAAGTTCCCGCCGATTATCGCATCGGCATTGTTCCGGCCTCCGATACCGGCGCGGTCGAAATGGCGCTCTGGTCGCTGCTCGGTGCGCGGCCCGTCACGATGCTGACCTGGGAATCGTTCGGCGAAGGTTGGGTCACCGACGTCGAGAAACAGCTCAAGCTGAAAGATGTCACGGTGCTAAAGGCGCCGTACGGAGAATTGCCCGATCTCTCCAAGGTCGATTTCAAGACCGACGTGGTCTTCACGTGGAACGGCACGACTTCAGGCGTTCGCGTACCGAATGGTGACTGGATCGCCGCTGACCGCGAAGGTCTCACCATCTGTGACGCAACCTCAGCCGCTTTCGCGCAGAAGCTCGACTGGCCGAAGCTCGATGTCGTCACCTTCTCTTGGCAGAAGGCGCTCGGTGGCGAGGGTGCACACGGCATGCTCATCCTCAGCCCGCGTGCTGTCGAGCGGCTTGAAACGTACAAGCCTGCTTGGCCGTTGCCGAAGATTTTCCGTCTGACCAAAGGCGGCAAGATCAACGAAGGTATCTTCATCGGCGAAACCATCAACACGCCGTCGATGCTCTGCGTCGAGGATTACCTCGATACGCTCGCCTGGGCGAAGTCGATCGGCGGCCTGAAGGCACTGATCGCGCGCGCTGACGCTAACACCAAAGTATTGGCGGACTGGGCGGCGAAAACGCCGTGGGTCGATTTCCTGGCCGGTAAGGCCGAGGTGCGGTCCAACACGTCGGTGTGTCTGAAGGTTGTCGACCCGGCGATCACGTCACTGTCCGCCGACGCGCAGGCGGCATTCGCCAAGGCGCTCTCGGGTCTCATCGAGAAGGAAGGCGCCGGTCTCGATCTCGGTTATTACCGTGATGCGCCGCCGGGCCTGCGCATCTGGTGCGGTGCAACGGTCGAAACCAGCGACGTCCAGACGCTTGTGCCCTGGCTCGACTGGGCTTTCGCTGAAGCCAAAGCCGCGCTGCCGAAGGCAGCCTAAATCGGTCATTCCGGGGTGCGGGCAAACCCGCGAACCCGGAATCCAAAGCTTCTATCAAACTTTCATACGTCTTTCTTCATCTGGATTCCGGCTCTCGCGCTTTGCGCTCGGCCGGAATGACAATCGAGGAACACCATGCCCAAAGTTCTCATCTCCGATGCTTTGTCCGACGCCGCTGTTCAGATATTCAAGGATCGCGGCATCGAGGTCGACTTCCAGCCGAACCTCGGCAAGGACAAAGAAAAGCTCGCCGAGATCATCGGCAACTACGACGGCCTTGCCATCCGCTCGGCCACTAAGGTGACGCCGAAGATTCTGGAGAAGGCAAAAAACCTCAAGGTGATCGGCCGCGCCGGTATTGGCGTCGACAATGTCGACATTCCGGCATCGACCGCACGCGGCATCATTGTGATGAACACCCCTTTTGGTAATTCCATTACGACTGCCGAGCATGCGATCTCGCTAATGCTGGCGCTCGCGCGCCAGATCCCGGAGGCCGACCGCTCCACGCAGGCCGGCAAGTGGGAAAAGAACAAGTTCATGGGCGTCGAGATCACCGGCAAGACGCTCGGTGTCATCGGCTGCGGCAATATCGGCTCGATCGTCGCTGACCGTGCGCTCGGTCTGCGCATGAAGGTGGTCGCGTTCGATCCATTCCTGTCGCCGGAGCGCGCCGTCGATATTGGCGTCGAGAAGGTCGAGCTTGAAGAGCTATTCAAGCGCGCCGACTTCATCACGCTGCACACGCCACTGACCGACAAGACCAAGAACATCATCGATGCCAAGGCGTTGTCGGCGATGAAGAAGGGCGTTCGTATCATCAACTGCGCGCGCGGCGGTCTGGTCGATGAGCAGGCTTTGGTCGATGCGCTCAACTCCAAGCAGGTCGCGGGCGCTGCCTTCGACGTGTTCGTTGAGGAACCTGCGACCAGCAACGTGCTGTTCGGCCATCCCAACGTCGTCTGCACGCCGCATCTTGGCGCTGCGACGACCGAGGCGCAGGAAAACGTCGCGCTGCAGGTCGCCGAGCAGATGTCAGACTATCTCCTGCGCGGTGCGATCTCTAACGCCGTCAATTTCCCGTCGATCACCGCCGAGGAAGCGCCGAAGCTCAAGCCGTTCATCGCGCTTGCCGAGAAGCTGGGCTCCTTCGCTGGCCAGTTGACCGAAACGGGTCTGAGCAAAGTGCAGATTTCCTACGAAGGTGAAGTCGCGCACATGAACACCAAGGCGCTGACCTCCGCGGCCATCGCCGGCCTGCTTCGGCCGATGTTGCAGGACGTCAATGTCGTCTCGGCGCCGCTGGTCGCGAAGGAGCGCGGCATTATCGTCGAGGAAACGACCCGCGAAATGGCCGGTGACTATGAGAGCCTGATCACGGTCACGGTCGTTAGCGAAACTCAGACGCGACACGTCTCCGGTACCGTCTTCGCCGACGGCCGCCCTCGCATCGTCAACATCAAGGGCATCCGGATGGACGCGGAGTTTGGCCCGTCGATGATCTACATCACCAACCTCGACAAGCCAGGCTTCATCGGTAAGTTCTCAGGGACCCTGGGCGAGGCGGGCATCAACATCGCAACCTTCCACGTCGGCCGCGAGGCCCCGGGGGCGAACGCAGTTGCCCTAATCGAGATCGACGGCGAACTGCCGGACGATGTGCTCGCCAAGGTCCGTGCCCTGCCTCAGGTCCAGAGCGCTCGCAGGCTGCATTTCTAGAGCAAAATCAGACTGTTAAAGTTGTCCCCCGGAGGCTTCCGGGGGGCTGCTTTGCCTTGCCTCCGGGCCCTCCTTCCTTTAACGGAAGGTGGACCTGCCCGGACCCTCCGGCGTCAGTGTCCGTACACTGACGTTAGGAACGGTTCTGATGGCGAACGTGGTTGTGGTTGGCTCCCAATGGGGCGACGAGGGCAAGGGCAAGATCGTCGACTGGCTGTCGGAGCAGGCCGACGTCGTCGTCCGCTTTCAGGGCGGTCACAATGCCGGCCATACGCTCGTCATTGACGGCAAGACCTACAAATTGTCGCTACTGCCGTCCGGCGTTGTGCGCAACAAGCTGTCGGTCATCGGCAACGGCGTCGTGCTTGATCCGAAGGCGTTGGTCGACGAGATCGGCCGCCTGAAGGAGCAGGGCGTCACCGTCACACCCGACAATCTCCAGATCGCCGAGAACGTCACTCTCATTCTGCCGTTGCATCAGGAACTCGATCAGGCACGCGAAAAGGCGTCGGGTAAGGGCGCCATCGGCACGACCGGCCGTGGCATTGGTCCGGCCTACGAGGATAAAGTCGGCCGTCGCGCCATTCGTCTCATGGACCTCGCTGACCTAGGCTCGCTGAACGGCAAGATCACGCGGTTGCTCACGCATCACAATGCATTGCGCCGTGGCATGGGCATGCCGGAATTTGCCGAGCGCGATGTGTACGATCACCTCGCCGCGGTTGCGCCGAAGGTGCTACCGTTCATGAATTCGGTCTGGTCGATGCTCGACGAGAAGCGCCGCGAAGGTAAGCGCATTCTGTTCGAAGGCGCGCAGGGCGCATTGCTCGACATCGACCACGGCACCTATCCTTACGTCACCTCGTCGAACACCGTCGCAGCACAAGCGGCGACCGGCTCGGGCTTGGGGCCTAATGCCATTGGTTACGTGCTCGGTATCACCAAGGCCTACACCACGCGCGTTGGCTCCGGGCCGTTCCCGACCGAGCAGATGAACGACGTCGGTAAGACGCTCGGCGAGCGCGGCCGCGAATTCGGCACCGTCACCGGCCGTCCGCGCCGCTGCGGCTGGTTCGACGCCGCGCTGGTCCGCCAGACGGTGCGCACCAGCGGCATTTCTGGCCTGGCGCTGACCAAGCTCGACATCCTCGACGGGTTCGACGAAATCCAAGTCTGCACCGGCTACAAACTGGACGGCCGCGAGATCGACTATCTTCCGGCCGGGGAACAGGCGCAGGCCCGTGTCGAGCCGATTTATGAGACCATTGACGGCTGGAAAGAACCGACCGCGAAGGCTCGTTCGTGGGCGCAATTGCCGGCGCAGGCGATAAAATACGTCAGGCGAATCGAGGAATTGGTGGGCTGTCCGGTGGCCTTGCTGTCGACCAGCCCGGAGCGTGAAGACACGATCCTGGTGACCAATCCGTTTGAGATCTGATGCGCAAGATCGCGCGCCAAGTAAAAGAGTACTTTCCGGGAAATGGGGGCAATTTCCGGGTAAGATCGTGTTAGAGAAAAAGACAGGTAATGGCTGACTATTATCCCCTGATTGTCCGCGCCGTCGGCGGTCTCGACAAGAACACCGGTGAGAACCGCCGTGCCTTGTACGAGCGCGCGCGCGGTGCGCTGGTCAATCAACTGCGCAGCGTCGATCCGCCGCTCAACGAATCCGACATCACGAAGGAGCGCCTGGCGCTCGAGGAATCGATCCGCAAGGTCGAGGCCGAGGCCGCCAAGCGCGCCCGCGAAGCGGCCGTCGAGCCAGAGGAAATGGGCACCTCGCTGCGTGATCAGGGGCTGCGCGATTTCCGCGATACCATGAAGGAGACTGAAGGCCTCGGCGACGCCACCGCGGAGGCCAATCGCTCGGCGCATGCCGCCTACGACGCCGTGCCGTCCGACCGGCAGCCGGCCGAGATCGAGCCTTCTGCGCGAGAGCCCGCCGCGGCGGAGCCCGAGCCTTACGTGCCGCCGCATTCGGCTTATTTCGAACCGGCGCCCTCCGATGTGTTTCACACAAACCCGGCCGAATCCGCGCATGAGCCGGCGCATGATTTGGCTCATGAGCCGCACGGCGACCACGAACGTGGCGACGACTCGGCGTATGTCGGCTCCGGGTCGAAAAAGGCCGGCGCGTGGTCCCCGAAACCCGCACCGTCCGACGACGAAGAAGATCCGGCCTATGCGCGTCCGCCGCGCGATTGGAGCCGCGTTGTCAAGATTCTGCTTTTGCTCTTGGTGATCGGCGGCATCGCCGGCGCAGGCTACTGGCAACGCAACGCCATCTTGTCGATGGTTTCGAATCTGCGCGCGACCATGACGGCGAGTACGCCGGCGCCGAAGCCTACTGAGGCCACGCAGCCCGCTGGCCGGCCGAAGATCGCCGATCGCATTGGCGGTGACATCACGCCGAGCAATGCCACCGCGCCTGCCGCTTCGGTGGCGCAGAAGGTCGTGCTCTACGATGAGGACCCCAACGACCCGCAGGGCAAGCGTTACGTCGGTTCGGCATTGTGGCGCACGGAGACGGTGTCGCCGGGACCGGGGCTTGCACCCGAACTCGCAATCCGTGCCGATGTCGAAATTCCCGAGCGGCGCTTGCGCATGACCTGGTCGCTCCGCCGCAACACCGACAAGGCGCTGCCGGCGAGCCACACCATCGAAGTCATGTTTACGCTGCCGGCTGATTTCGCCGAAGGCGGCATCGGCAACGTTCCTGGGATTCTCGCCAAGCAGAACGAGCAGGCGCGGGGTGCGCCGCTCGCCGGTCTCGCGGTGAAGGTGACGAACGGTTATTTCCTGATCGGCCTGTCGGCGGTCGATGTCGATGTCACGCGCAACATTCAACTGTTGAAGGAACGCGATTGGTTCGACATTCCGGTGGTCTATACCAGCGGCAAGCGCGCAATTCTCGCGATTGAAAAGGGCACGCCCGGCGCCCGCGCTTTCGAAGAAGCCTTCCGCGCCTGGGGGCAGTAGCCTCGCCGATCAGTCTTGCGTAATAAAAAAAATGGCCGGGGAAATCCCCGGCCATTTTTGCATTTCATGTTGTGGATGCTGCGCTTAGTGCATCGTCGCAGCTTCGGCTTCCGCCGGCTGCTCCATCGTCGCGATCTGGTTCTTGACCGCTTTCTGCACCTTCTCGAAGGCGCGCACCTCGATCTGACGCACGCGCTCACGTGACACGCCGAACTCGGCGGCGAGATCTTCGAGCGTGACCGGATCGTCGGCCAGACGCCGTGCCTGGAAGATGCGCTTTTCGCGATCGTTCAGGACATTGAGGGCCGCAAGCAACGCCTGATGGCGGTTATCGCTTTCCTCGTTGTCGGCCATGATGCGCTCCTGGCTCGGCGCATCGTCGACCAGCCAATCCATCCATTCGCCGGCTTCGCCATCGTCACGGATCGGCGCGTTGAGCGACGCATCGCCGCCAAGACGGCGGTTCATGTCGACAACGTCCTGCTCGGTGACGCCGAGACGCTGGGCGATCAGCTTGACCTGGTCGGGCTTGAGATCGCCTTCCTCCAGCGCAGAGATTTTGCTCTTCGCCTTGCGCAGGTTGAAGAACAGCTTCTTCTGGTTGGCGGTGGTACCCATCTTCACCAGCGACCACGAGCGCAGGATGTACTCCTGGATCGCGGCCTTGATCCACCACATGGCGTAGGTCGCGAGCCGGAAACCCTTTTCAGGCTCGAAACGCTTGACCGCCTGCATCAGGCCGACATTGCCTTCGGATACGACTTCCGAAATTGGCAAGCCATAGCCGCGGTAGCCCATGGCGATCTTGGCCACGAGACGCAGATGGCTGGTGACGAGCTGATGCGCGGCTTCACGATCGCCGTGCTCACGCCAGCTCCGGGCCAGCATGTATTCTTGCTGCGGCTCCAGCATCGGGAACCGGCGGATTTCTTCGAGATAGTGAGATAGACCGGACTCGGCATTGAGTGCCGGCATTGCAGCTGAACGGGCCATGATTGCGCCCCTCCTATAAATGCCCCCGGGTGTTCGGCGGGCTGTTGTCGCCGCCGCTCCCCGAGCCGACGGCGCACCACGTGTGCGACCGTGAGATGAGATCGCTTGAGCAGCTTACTGCACTGCACAAGCGAATGAAAGTGAACTCGATGTCACGTCGCCGTGACACAGCGTTGCGTGCCGGCATTTCGCCAAGCCATTGGATTAGTTTGCTTATTTTGATCTCAGGGTTGGCCGGGGCGATTTTCCGGGCCGGTCGGCAGGTCAACGACGCAAATGGCCCGGCAGTTCCTTTTGGAACCCCAGGTTATCGGCGGAATCGCTCGTGTCGGACGGTGTGTGATCAGCCAGAAATAGGAACCCGCCTGAGGTTCCGCAAGAGGCAGCAGTTTCGGCTTGCGGGATCAATGGCTTAAGACGAATTTAAACGCCGCGCGTCGGTTGGGCGCCGCGTGCCGGGGCTACATCTTTCTCAAGGCTGCGATGAGGCGAGCCATATCGGGCGGCAGGGGCGCCTCGAAACGCAACGTCTCGCCGGTCACGGGATGGGTGAAGCCGAGCACCGCAGCATGAAGGGCTTGGCGGCCTAGGGCATCGAGCGCCTCGCGGGCCTCGGTGGCCAAACGGCCGGCCTTGGTTTTGAAGCCGGTGGCATAGGTCTCATCGCCCATGATCGGGTGGCCGATGTGAGCCAGATGCACCCGAATTTGATGCGTGCGGCCGGTTTCCAGCATGCAGGCGAGCAGGCTCGCGACTGGCTTTCCGGCGTCCTTGCCCTCTTTGCTCACGTAACGCTCGCGCATTTCCCAATGGGTAATGGCGTCGCGGCCGCCTTCGCGCACGGCCTGCTTTTCGCGGTTGATCGGACTGCGGTCGAGCGGCGCGTCGATGACGCCTTTTGGCCGGTCGGGCGCGCCCCAGACCACGGCCAGATAGCCACGCTGCAGACCACTTTCGAGCTTGTCGGCGAATTGCTTCGACAGCGATTTATGCGCCTTGTCGTTCTTGGCGACGACGAGAAGTCCGGTGGTGTCCTTGTCCAGCCGATGGACGATACCGGGCCGCTTCACGCCGCCGATGCCGGAGAGACTGTCGCCGCAATGTGCGATCAGCGCGTTGACCAATGTGCCGGTGGCGTGCCCGGCCGATGGATGAACGACAAGGCCCCGCGGCTTGTCGAGCACGATCAGGTCGTCGTCCTCGTAGGCGATAGCGAGCGGGATGTTCTCGCCCTGCGGCATTGCATCTTCCGGTGGGGGCAAAGTGACGCTGATGATGTCGCCGGATTTGACCTCGATGGCCGGATCAAGGATCGTGCGCGCCGCGGACGATCCTTGGGACGTTTGGATGGCCACCTGGCCGTCGAGGATCAGGGCTTTCAGCCGCGACCGCGACAACGAGGGGATCCGCGCGGCCAGCACCCGATCGATGCGTCCGCCGGCATCCTCGTCGGCGATCGTCACTGTTTCGATGCTGTCCGTCATGCGCTTTGAGGGATTGAGTTCTTAAATGGCCGAAGTCGACGAAAAACCACTCGAAACCGAAGCAGCCGGCGCAGTGCAGCAGGTGCGGCGGCTGATGCTGATTGCCACGGCGACCACCTTCGTTGCCGTCGCGATGGTGTTCGGTGTCATCGGCTATCGTGTTTTCAAGTCGGGGGCTAGTGCGCCGGCTTTGTCGGACGCGATGGCCCAACTGCCCGCCGGCGGCAAAATCGTCTCGACCGCGGTCGGCGACAACCGCATCGTGCTGACGGTCGACGTTGGCGGCAGCCTCGAACTGCACATCTTCGACCTCAATTCGCTGAAACCCGTCGGCCGCATGCGCTTCGCGCCGGCGCCGTAAACCGCGTTTTTGGACCTAATCTGGCGCGGCTTGCGTCCTCGGCGGATCGCGGCTATCTCGTGTGGCCTTGGTCCAAGCTCCCTTCGTCTAGCGGCCCAGGACGTCGCCCTCTCACGGCGAAAACAGGGGTTCGAGTCCCCTAGGGAGCGCCA
>DASYCM010000062.1:0-14024 GCA_036500165.1 Pseudolabrys sp. | reverse complement strand
GATGATCCGGCGCACCAGTTCGTGCACGCGCCGGCTTTCATCGAGCTTTTTATACTGCGCGTCGATCTCGCGCATGATGTCGCCAACGATCGGCACCACGGCGATATCGTCGAGCGTGAACAGACCGGCGCGCAGGCCGTCATCGATGTCGTGCGCGTCATAAGCGATATCGTCGGCAAGCGCCGCGGCCTGCGCTTCCGCGCTCGGTTGCGACCACAATTCCAGATCCTGGATCTGGTTATAGGCCAGGATCGGCGCCGGCACGCCGTGCTCAGCGTATCGCTTGAGCGGTTTGCCGTCGCGATCGATGAGCGGGCCGTTGTGCTTGACCAAACCTTCGAGCGTTTCCCAGGTGAGATTGAGACCGTCGAACCCGGCGTAGCGGCGCTCAAGATCGGTGACGATACGAAGCGCCTGCGCGTTGTGATCGAAGCCGCCAAATTCGGCGAGCATACGGTCGAGCGCGCGCTCGCCTGCATGGCCGAACGGCGTATGACCGAGGTCGTGCGCGAGCGCCAGACACTCGGCGAGGTCTTCGTCGAGACCAATGGCGCGGGCGAGCGAGCGCGCGACCTGGACCACTTCCAAGGTGTGGGTCAGACGCGTCCGGTAATGATCGCCCTCGTGATAAACGAAGACCTGCGTCTTGTGGGCGAGCCGCCGGAACGCGGCGGAATGGATGATGCGGTCGCAATCACGCCGGAATGCGTTGCGCGACGGACTGACGGGCTCGGCCCAGCGCCGGCCCCGGCTTTGGCCCGGATCGGCGGCGAAAATGGCGCGTTCGGTGCCGGTTTGGATAGCCATGCGGACTTTCGGGGGTCACATTGACCTCGGGAGCCCGCGCACTTAACTATCGCTTAGGCCCAATGCCAATAGCATTGCCGGCTCAGAGGACGTTTCGATGAATACTCCCGTCACCGTCAGCGAACGTGCGGCCCGCCGTATCGGCGAAATCCTCAAAGCCGAGCCGGAAGGCACCATGCTGCGCGTCAGCGTCGAAGGTGGCGGCTGCTCCGGCTTTCAGTACAAATTCGACATGGAGCGCGCCAAGGCCAACGACGACCTCGTCATCGAGCGCGATGGCGCCATCGTGCTGATCGATCCTGTGTCGGTCGACTATATGGCGGGCTCGGAACTCGATTTCGTCGACGACCTGATCGGCGCCTCGTTCAAGGTGAAGAACCCGAAAGCCACCGCGTCCTGCGGCTGCGGCACGAGCTTCTCGCTTTAAGCTAGCAATTTCGGGGGAAGCTTACTCCCTCATCCTGAGGAGCGCAGCACAAGCGCGTTTACGCGCGTCTTCGACGCGCTATGGGCGCGTCTCGAAGGATGAGACCGAGAGAGAGCTCGGCCGGGACGACAGCGATTTACTCCGCCGCGACCGCCGGCTTGCTGCCGTGCAGTTCTTCGACTTCCGCGAGTTGCGGTTCAAGGCGGCGCTTGAGCACGCGGTCGATACGGTCGAGGTAAACGTAGACGACCGGCGTGATGTAGAGCGTCAGCAACTGCGACAGACACAGGCCGCCGACGACGGCGATGCCGAGCGGCTGGCGCAGTTCGGCGCCGGCGCCCGCGCCGAGCGCGATCGGCAACGCGCCGAAGATGGCGGCAAAGGTCGTCATCATGATCGGCCGGAAGCGCAACAGACAGGCTTCGCGGATCGCGGCTTCCGCCGACAGGCCGACGCGGCGGCGCTCCAGCGCGAAGTCGATCATCATGATCGCGTTCTTCTTCACGATGCCGACCAGCATGACGATGCCGATCATGGCGATGACCGAGAGGTCCATGCGGAACAAGATCAACGTCAGCAAAGCGCCGATGCCGGCCGACGGCAGGCCGGAGATGATCGTGATCGGATGGATGAAGCTCTCGTAGAGAATGCCGAGCACGACGAAGGCCGCGAATACGGCGGCGATCACCAGAATGCCCTGCCCCTTCAGCGACTCCTGGAACACCTGGGCGTTGCCCTGGAAACCGGTGATGATCGACGCCGGCAGCATGGCCTCCCGTTCGAGAGCGCCGATCGCGTCAGTCGCCTGACCGAGCGAAGCCCCGATAGCCATGTTGAACGAGATGGTGACCGAGGGCTGCTGGCCCTGATGGTTGACCTGGAGCGGGCCGACGCCCGGCACCAGTTTGGTGACGGCGCTCAGCGGGATCGCCGTGCCGTTCGGGCTGGTGTTGCCATTGATGCCGGCACCGACGGCGGCGCCGCCGACGAGGTTGGCGACCGCCGTCTTGACGAAGATCTTCGAGAGGCCGGACGGGTCGATCTGGTAGTCCGGATTGACCTCGAGGATGATCTGATAGTCGTTGATCGGCGTGTAGATGGTCGCCACCTGACGCGTGCCGAAGGCGTTGTAGAGCTCCTGGCGGATTTGATCGACCGAGATGCCGTAGATCGCCGCCTTCTCGCGGTCGATCTCGATCGTGACCTGCGGATTCTTGATGTAGAGGTCGCTGTTGACGTCGCGCAGGAACGATAGCCCGGCGATCTTCTGGCGCATTTCCTCCGAGGCGGCATAGAGCGCATCGGTGTCGCTCGACTGCATCGTGTACTGGTATTCGCCCTTCGAGATGCGGCCGCCGAGATTGATGTTCTGGATCTCGCGGAAGTAGGTCTGCATCCCCATCACGGACGCGGTGGCTTTGCGCAGCCGGTCGACGACAATGTTGGACGACTCGCCGCGCTCCTTTTTCGGCTTCAGGCCGACGAAGATGCGACCGGTATTGTTGGTCGAGTTCGGTCCGCCGACGCCGACGGTGGAGTTGATGTAGTCGACCGCCTTGTCGGCGCGGATGATGTCGGCGATCTGCCGCTGACGATCGGTCATGGCGCGGAACGAAATATCCGCCGGACCTTCAACCGTGGCCGAAATGAAGCCGGTGTCCTCGACCGGGAAGAAGCCCTTCGGGATCACGATGTAGAGCCAGACGGTGCCGACCATGGTGGCCAGCGTGACCATCAGCGTAACCGACTTGTATCGCAGCACCAGATCGAGCGTGTACTCGTAGCCGCGATGCCAGGAATTGAACATAGCCTCGAAGATGCGGAGGACGACGTTCTGTTTTTCGCCTTCGTGATGCGGACGCAGCACGCGGGCGCACAACATGGGCGTCAGCGTCAGCGATACGAAGCCTGAAATGATGATCGCCAGCGCGATTGTGACGGCAAACTCGCGGAACACGCGGCCAACCATGCCGCCCATCAGCAGCACTGGAATGAAAACGGCGATCAGCGAGAACGTGATCGAAACGATGGTGAAGCCGATTTCACGCGAGCCTTTCAGCGCCGCCTCGAACGGCCGCATGCCGCCTTCGATGTGGCGGACGATATTTTCGAGCATGACGATGGCGTCGTCGACGACGAAGCCGACCGAGAGCGTCAGCGCCAAAAGCGTCATGTTATTGATCGAGAAATTGAACGCGTACATGAAAGCGCATGTCGCGATCAGCGAGATGGGCACCGCCAGCGACGGGATGATGGTCGCCGAGGCCGAGCGCAGGAACAGGAAGATCACCAGCACGACGAGGCCGATGGCAATCAACAGGGTTTCCTGCACGTCGTGGACGGATTCACGCACCGAGATCGAGCGGTCGATGATGACCTGCATGCCGATCGCGGCCGGGATCTGCGCCCGGTAGCTGTCCATGCGATCCTTGACGCTGTCGACCACGGCAACCGTATTGGCGTCCGGCTGCCGCTGAATCGCGAGAACCACCGAGCGGTTGTTATTGAAATAGCTGGCGATGCGGTTGTTCTCGACGCTGTCGATAACCTTGGCGACTTCCTCGAGCCTCACCGGCGCGCCGTTGCGATAAGCGATCGTGATCTTGCGGTAGTCCTCAGCGTGCGTAATGGCGCCAGACGCGGTCAGCGTCACGTTCTGCTGGTCGCCAGTGATGGTGCCGACCGGCGTGTTCGAATTGGTCTTGGCCAGAACGCTGCGGATATCGTCGAGCGAAATGTTGCGCGCCGCGGCGGCAACCGGATCGGCCTGTACGCGCACGGCAAATTTCTGGCCGCCATAGACCAGCACCTGGGCGACGCCGGGCAATTGCGAAATCTGCTGCGCCAGCACGATCTGCCCTGCCTCGTCGACCTTCGACATCGGCAAGGTGCTTGAGTTCAAGCTGATGAACATGACCGGGAAGTCGCCCGGGTTCACCTTGCGGAAGAACGGCGGCGTCGTCATTTCGATGGGCAGACGTCGAGCGGCGACCGTCAACGCGGTCTGCACGTCAAGCGCCGCGCCATCGATGTTGCGGTTGAGGTCGAACTGGATGGTGATCGTGGTGGTGCCGAGCGCCGAGGTCGAGGTCAGCGCGCTGATGCCGGCGATGGTGGAAAGCTGGCGCTCGATGGGCGCGGCGACCGAGGCGGCCATCGTTTCGGGCGAAGCGCCGGGCAGCGTGGCGGTAATGGAGATGGTCGGGAAGTCGACCGCGGGAAGCGCGGACACCGCCAACAACCGGTAGGCAAAGGCGCCGAAGACAATCAACGAGGCCGTGATCAGGGTGGTCATCACTGGCCGCCGGATACAAGCCTCGGAGATGTTCATGTCAGGTGCCCGTTTTTGGAGCGCGTACCTGGACGCGCGACCCATTCCTCAATTGAAGATGCCCGTCGGTGACGACAGTCTCGCCACCCTCTAGGCCCGATTTGATGACGGCCGTGGTGCCGACGGTGCGCTCGACGGCAACGTTCGTCACCGTGGCCCTGCCGTCCTTGATGACGAACACGAAGGTGCCGCCCTGGCTGACCTGGATCGCGGCGGAAGGCACCGTGATCGCCTCTTCCTCACGGATATTCACTTTGGTCGTGACCAGCGTGCCCGGCCACAGCAACTCGTCCTGGTTCGCCATGGTGGCGCGAATCATGACCATACCGGTCGTCGGATCGACCGTATTCTCGATCATCGTGACCTGACCGGCGGCGTGTTTGTTGTTGCCCGGCACTAGCGCATCGACCGTCGCGCTCTCGGCGGAGATCGCCTGCCGGATGTTCGGCAATGCGTCCTGCGGCACCGGGAACGACACATAAACCGGCGCGACCTGATTGATGGTGGCAAGCGGCAAGAGGTCCGCCGACCGCACGAAGTTACCGACCTTGACCGCCGCCGCACTGATGCGGCCATCGATCGACGCACGGATCGTGCAAAAACCGAGCTGGACGATGAGGTTGTCCAGCGTGGCGGAGTCGGCCTTGATGGCCGCGCGGAAAATATCGGCCTGCGTCTTGGCGTTATCGAGGTTGACGACCGGGGTGGCGCTCTTCGCCACGAGATCGGTATAGCGTGTGATGTCGCGCTCGGCGCCTTCGAGCTGCGCCTTGTCGCGGGCGACGACGCCTTCGGCCTGCGCGATCTGCGCGCGGAGCAGGCGGTCGTCGAGAGTGAACAGCAGGTCGCCCTTCTTCACCCGTGCGCCGTCGGCAAAATGGACGCCAACAATCTCGGTGTCGAGACGCGACTTGATGGCCACGCTGGTGATTGGCGTGACGGTGCCGAGAGCATCGACCGTCAGCGGCACCGTTTTCTTCTCGGCCGTGGCGACCACGATGGCGACAACGCGCTCGGTAGGCGCCTGGGCCACTGCCCCGCTGCTGCCCCAGAAGCCACGCACAAGCATAACAAACCCGATAAGGGCGATCGCCGCCGCCCCCAGGAGCCACTTTCGCTTCATCATCATAGAATACATTTGTGGCCCGGACCGCCGCCTCTTTTAAGGCTGTCCAGACGCTCCCTCTGTCGGCTTTACCGTTTCCCCACCCGTATTGATGGCATTACTAGCATATAAACGAGGCAATGTGCATATCCCTGTGGCGGCTCATAGTATCCCCAGTATTGGGTATAAATGGTGAGTTTCCGGTGCAAAACAGGCCCGCGCGGCGGACTTCTGGGCCCAAAGGAAAGCCCGGTGGCTTACACCCGCCAAGGATCAAAGGCCGTAGACTGCTTGCGGAGTTGACGGGATGCGAATTGCCACCTGGAACGTGAACTCCGTCCGCCAAAGGATGGACAGTCTGCTGGCCTGGCTGGCCGAGCGGCAGCCGGACATCGTGTGCCTGCAGGAGATCAAGTGCGTCGATGACGCCTTTCCGCGCGAGCCCATCGAGGCCCTGGGTTACAATGTCGCCGTCCACGGCCAGAAAACCTTCAACGGCGTCGCGCTCCTGTCCAAGCTGCCGTTTGATGAAGTCGCACCCGGCCTCATTGGCGATCCATCCGATGTCCAGGCCCGGTTCCTGGAAGCGCTGGTCTCGACCAAGACAGGCGTCGTGCGGGTCGCCTGCCTCTATCTGCCCAATGGCAATCCCGCACCCGGCGAGAAATACGATTACAAACTCAACTGGATGGACCGGCTTATTAAATTTTCGAGCGAACGTCTTAAACTGGAAGAACCGTTCGTGCTGGCCGGCGATTTCAACGTTATCCCCGCCGCCGCCGACGCCAAGAAGCCGGAAGTCTGGGTCAACGACGCACTATTCCTGCCGCAGACTCGCGAGAAATTCCGCTCGCTGATCAATCTCGGCCTCACCGACGCGGTCCGCGCCACGAGCGACGCCAGCGATCTCTACAGCTTCTGGGATTATCAGGCCGGCGCCTGGCAGAAGAACGACGGCATCCGCATCGACCATCTGCTGCTGTCGCCGCAGGCCGCCGACCGCCTCACCGCATCCGGCATCGATAAGCACGTGCGGTCCTGGGACAAGCCGTCCGACCACGTGCCGGTCTGGGTCGACCTCGACATCGAAAAGCGCGCCTGATCCCCAGTTAGTGAGGATCAGGCGGCAACAGCTTCGGTGTCGTCCGTCAGCGCGGCATCAAGCCGCGCGCAGCTTGGCGGCAGGTCCACGCGACGGTGCGGTAACCGGGCTCTGTTCGGGCTCGCTATCCCATTGCGCGACATGCGCGGTATTGTCGCCGATCTTGAAGAAGGCGACCCGCTCGTCCATTGCCTTGGCCTGTCCTTCCAGCGTCTTCGCGGTGGCGGCGTTTTCCTCGACCAGCGCCGAGTTCTGCTGGGTCACCTCATCCATCTGACCCAAGGCCCTGTTGATATCCTGAATGCCTGTCGATTGCTCGATGCTCGCATGCGCGATGTCGGCAACAATCGTGGCCACGCTCTTGATCGATTCGACGATCTCGCTGAGCGATTCGCCGGCTCTGTTTACAAGGTCGACACCCTCTTTCACCTGACTGTTACTGTTGGTGATCAGGTCGTTGATGTCTTTCGCCGCCTGTGACGAACGTTGCGCCAGGCTGCGCACTTCCGAGGCGACGACGGCAAAGCCGCGTCCCGCTTCGCCGGCACGCGCCGCTTCGACCGCGGCGTTGAGCGCCAACAGATTCGTCTGCCGCGCGATTTCGTCGATCACGCCGATGATGTCGGAGATCTTGCGTGAAGAATCTTCGATCTTCGCCATCGCTTCGACCGCCCTCGCAACGACCTGACCGCCGCGATCCGCAACGTCCTTGGTGTTGCTGGCGGACTGACTGGCGGATTGGGCGTTCTCGGAGTTCTTCTTAACGGTCGCGGACAACTGTTCCATCGCGGCCGACGTTTCTTCCAGGCTCGCCGCCTGCTCTTCGGTGCGCTGCGAAAGATCGGTCGTGCTTGTCGAAATCTCGGTCGAGGCGTTGGTAACTTCGCGGCCGGAAAGTTTGATCTCGCCGATCGTCGAACTCACCTTTTGCGACATCCGGCTTGCCGCGCCGGTGATGTCGCCAATTTCGTCCTGGCGGCCCGTCGACGGGAAGATGACCGTGAAGTCGCCTTCAGCCAGCCGGCGCATGCCTACCGTGAGCGATGCAATCGGTTTCAACACCTGAACCAGCAGGATCCTCAGGAAGATCGAGAGCACCAGCGCACCGAGGAAGAATGTCGCGATCATCCCGCTGCGCGCATAGCTAAACTTTTCGCTGGAAGACTGATACTGGTCGCTCGCCACCTGAATTTGCAGATCGACGAGCTTCCCCAAGGAATTGCTGATCGGATCGATGGCGGCATAAAGCTTCTCGGTCACGAATTTGTCGAGACGCGATTTGTCTTTTGCAGAAAAGATCTCCGCCAGTTCGCGTGCGGCTGAATCTCCAGCCGTCATGAAGCGCGCGGCTTCATTCGCCAGATTTCTTTCATTGGGCTCCATGTAAGTGTCAGAATAGCTCTTCCAGTATTTCTGGATTCCGACTGTCGCTTCCGTGACGGCTTTTTGTCCCGCTGACCAGTCGAGATTGCCATTCCGAACCTTGTGCGCGGTGTCGACAATATTGACGCCATAAAAATCGGACACCTGCTTCAAGTCGCGCAGCGGTTCGACGCGGTCTTTGAACACTGTGTAAAGGCCGTCGTTTGCGACCTTCGCCGCGTACCAGCCGGCACCGCCGATTGCCGACAGGGCAATAATAAGAGATGTGAACACCGCGAGCAGCTTTGCCTTGATCGTTTTCATTGTCTCGCACCTTTGTTGAAAAACTTCCGCTCCCGGACGAAAACGTCCAGCACATTGTCGTTGTTTGTTTTGCTACGTCGGGATTTTCGGTCCGGCGGCGGCGCATCTCGACCGTTGGCGCGATCTATAAGATCGTCGTCGATGGCAAAGCTGATGAATTGGGTTGGCGAAGATACGCCCGCCGCGGCGGCGCCGATTCGGATGGCGGCTGGATTCGTTTGGCTAGAAGAGGCCTCTAGCGAAGCGGCAGTTTTTTGCATGCGCCGACAACTCGCGCCCAAGGGGCGGCTTCCGGGGAGACGTCATCAAGAGAACGTGCCGGTTTAGTAGGCGATAACTATAAGAAAACTCTTTAAGAGAGCGGCGATTAGCAATGACAAGCTGAAATGACAAAACAGATTAAGGCCGAATAATCCGGCCGAACGTTCAAAGATTCTGCGTGAAACGTCGAGGGCGCTGGCGCATTTTCACTTTGCGCCAGCGCCCCTCTCTCGATCAAAGCAGTCGTTAGAACTTCGCGGTAGCCGAGAGCCTGAAGGTGCGTAGCGCGCCGGGCGAGATGTTGTTGTTGCCGTCGGCCGACGCCCAGTATCCCTTGTTGAAGAGATTCTCGACGTTGAGCTGCGCCTTCCACTGCTCGTTGATCTTGTAGAAGACCGCCGCGTCAACACGCGTCCAGCCGGGCAGCCGTACAGCATCATCCGAGTTGGCGAACGAATCCGAGAAGTAGATCACGCCGACCGAAGCCGCCCACGTATCCGTGACCTGGTACTTATTCCAGAACGAGAACTGGTTCTTCGGCGCCAGCTGCACGACGTTGCCGGCGACGATGGTTGCCGACAGATCGTTGACGATGCGGGCGTCGGTATAGGCATAGCCAACCGAAGCCTGCCACTTGGTCGTCACGTAGCCGTTCAGGCCCGCCTCGAAGCCTCGCACGCGCGTCGAACCATTGGGCAACGCGAAAGCTGCACCCGTGGCCACCGTGATTGGCTGGTTCGTGCGATCGAGCTGATAGATCGCTGCGGTCGCCGCCAGCCGCGGATTGACGTTCCACTTGACGCCGATTTCCTTGTTGTCGAACTTCTGCGGATCGGAAATGACGGTGCCGTTGGTCAAGGCATTCAACTGGTCGCCCGTCGACGGCAGATACGAGATGCTGTAAGCGCCGTAGAGCGACAGATTATCGATCGGCTTGAAGATCACGGCAGCTTGCGGTGAAACCTTCGTATCGACGCGACCGCGCGCAGTGTTCGTATTGAGATCGGTCGACATGAAGTCGAACCGATCGACCCGTACGCCGCCGATCAACTGCAACCAGCGTGTGAGCTCCACTGTATCGCGCGCATAGGCGGACTGGACGTTCAGGCGGTACAGGTTGTTGGCGTCGGCAGCCGTGACGCCGTCGGTGTTGGTCGCCGTATAGTGATGGACGAAATTGACCGCACCATAATAAGTCGGATCAAACGGATTGCCGGTGGTGGTGTTCGAGAGCCCGTTCGGGAATATGCCGGTGCTGCGGAAGTCGATACCGGTCTGCCGGCCAAACTCGGTGCCAAAGGCAACGGTGTGCCCGACGGGACCGGTCGTACCCTTCCAGACAAAATCGGTCTGATTGAACAGGTTGTCGCGGTCGGTGTGATGATTGTAGGCCGCATAGGTGAAAGCCGTGCCGGCGGCATTGAGCGCGCTGCCCGGATAGACGTTCTGATAGAACTTCTTGTACGACGCGAACTGTGTCGAGTTCTTCACCGTCAGACCGTTGCCGAAATCGTGGTCGACGACAGCCATGACGGTGTGCACGTCGGCCTGCGCCTGATTGTAGTTCGGGCTGCCGAAGAACTTAGTCATGTCCCCGCCCGGCGCGAATGGCGTCGTCGGATTGAACCTCGTCGCTGCCGGATTGATGGAGGGGTTGCCGCGGTCGGCCGTTTGATTGTCGTGGTAATACTCGTAGCTCAGCTTGACCTTGGTCGAGTCGTTGACCTGGAAGGCCGCCGTCGGATTGATGCCCCAACGCTCCATCTTGCCGTAAGAGCGGAACGAGTCCGAGCCTTCAGCGAAAACGTTCAAACGTACAGCGACGTTGTCGTTGATCTTGTTGCCGGCATCGACTGCCATGCGGCGGTCGTTATACGAGCCGGTCTGTACGGTACCTTCATAGATACGCTGGCCGTCAGCTTCCTTGAGCGTACGATTGACGAGACCGCCGCCGGCGCCACGGCCGAAGGTCAGCGCGCTCGGGCCCTTGAGCACTTCAATGCTCTGCGTGTTGTAGAGGTCGCGATAGTACTGAACGTCGTCGCGGAAGCCGTTGACGTAGAAGTTGGCGCTGGAGTCGACGCCGCGGATGACGAGTTCATCGCGATTGCCTTCGCCCTGATGCACCGCAACGCCCGGCACATAGCGCGTGACATCGGTAATGCTCTGATAGCCCTGATCCTTGATGTAGTCCTTCGAGAGCACCGACAGCGACTGCGGGATGTTGATCAGCGGCGTGTTGGTCTTGGTCGCGACCGAGGTGCTGCCCGAGTAGACGCCGGAGGTCCCGTTGGCGCCCTCGACGTTGATGATATCGAGCGTGGTCGCCTGCGCGCTGGCGTCGAGCGCCGGATCGATCTGAGTGAGCTTGTCCTTGGCGAAGGCCCCTGTGGCGCCAAGGCCGTAGGCCGCAATCAAACATGTTGTTGTCAGCAAAATTTGCGCGCGCGAACGCGAACCAACGAAACGCATACCCAACACCCCCGTTTATTATGGCCTGCGGTGGTTGGCCGCATTCCTCTTCTGGGAGAACCCTGTAGGGTCTTGAAAATTCCCTCGCAATATCAATAGTTTAGATTGGTTCTAATGTAACTATTAGAACCATTCGAAGTCACATTCTATCTATGTGTGAGCGCTGAATAATCCGAACCGCGATGCAGTTCGGCCACAGCACATAAAAATCGACGAATAATGTGGAAATGGCGGCGGCCCGCCAAATGCGCCTACTCGCGGCGCGTCTCGAGCCAGCGCTTGAGCAGCTTGAGCGCCAGGGCGCGCTCGTCTTCGGTCGATTGCTGGTAGGCGCTATCGTAGAGCTTGGCGACCCAGGCCTGATCGGTGGTGCGCGCATTGTCCTTGGCGACCGTCAGCCACATCAGCCCGCGCGCCGCCTGACGCGGCACGTGCTCGCCGGAGAATAGCATGGCGCCGAGCATCGCCTGCGCCTGGCACTGACCCTTTTGCGCCGACAAGCCAAACCAGCGCGCCGCCTGGCGCGGATCGGCCGGAACGCCGGTGCCGTCGAGGTAAAGCCGCGCCAGATAATACTGCGCGTCGGGATCGCGAAAATACGACGCGGCGTAACCGAACATCTCGCGGGCGCGATCCGGATCGGCCTTCACCGCCGTCTTCGGAATGCCTTCGAGATAATAGTGGCCGAGCGCGACGAAGGCATTGGCGACAAACCGCGCCTGCTGCGTGTCGGGATTGTCCTCCGCATGGCTGTCGGCGATGCGGCGGAAATATTCAAAGGCCTTGAGATCGTCCTGCGTGACGCCGTCGCCCTCGGCGTACATGCGGCCGAGCTTCCACTGCGCAAGGGCGTGGCCCTTCTCGGCGGCATATTCGAGCGAGTGAATGCCCTTGGCGGTTTCGCCGGCCTTGAGCCAGTTGGCGCCGGAGCGGAACGCCTCAGTCGGTGAAAGGTTGGCGGGCGCCGCCGCCATCACATCGTCCGACTTGGTACCATCGAGCGCAAAGGCCGGGGCGGCCCAGAGGGCCGCTCCAATCACCAATGCGCGCAACAGGACCTCAGACGTCCGCATAACACTCTTTCTCGCCGGACCCGCCCGGATGCGTGACCGCGCCGTTGACGGCCGGTCCCACCTGCTGGGCGTATTTCCACAGCGCGCCCGAACCGAAGTGCGTATCGCGCGGCTTCCATTCTTTCTTGCGCTTGGCCAGTTCATCGGCGCTGACATCGCACTCGATGGTGCCCTTGGTGGCGTCGATGGTGATGATGTCGCCATCCTTCAGCAGGCCGATCGGGCCGCCGACCGCCGCTTCCGGCCCAACATGGCCAATGCAGAAGCCGCGCGTCGCACCCGAAAAGCGTCCGTCGGTGATGAGCGCGACCTTGTCGCCCATGCCCTGCCCGTAGAGCGCGGCCGTGGTCGAAAGCATTTCGCGCATGCCGGGGCCGCCCTTGGGCCCCTCGTAGCGAATTACGAAAACATCGCCGACTTTGTACTTCTTGTTCTTCACGGCCTCGAAGCAGGCTTCCTCGCCGTCGAAACAAAGCGCCGGCCCGGAGAAGACCAAGTTCTTCATACCGGCAACCTTTACGATCGCACCATCGGGAGCGAGGTTGCCGCGCAGACCCACGACGCCGCCGTTCGGTGACAGCGGCTTGTCGGCGGAGAGCACCACGTCCTGTTTGTCGTTCCACTTCACCTTGGCAAGGTTCTCCGCAATCGTCCGCCCGGTGACGGTCATGCAGTCGCCATGCAAATGGCCATGGTCGAGCAATGTCTTCATCAGCAGCGGTATGCCGCCAACTTCGAACATATCCTTGGCGACATAACGGCCGCCCGGTTTCAAATCCGCGACATAAGGTGTTCTTTTGAAGACCTCGGCCACGTCGAACAGGTCGAACTTGATGCCGCACTCATGGGCGATGGCCGGTAAGTGCAGCGCAGCATTGGTGGAACCGCCGGATGCGGCTACCACGGCAGCGGCATTTTCGAGCGCTTTACGGGTGACGATGTCGCGCGGACGGATGTTCTTCTTCACGAGCTCGATCACCATCTCGCCCGCGGTCATGCAGAAAGCGTCGCGGATTTCATAAGGCGCCGGTGCGCCGGCCGAATAAGGCAGCGCCAGGCCGATGGCTTCCGACACGGTCGCCATGGTGTTGGCGGTAAACTGCGCGCCGCATGCGCCGGCCGACGGACAGGCCACGTGTTCCATTTCGTCGAGGTCTTCGTCCGACAACGTGCCGACCGAATGACGGCCGACCGCCTCGAACATGTCCTGCACGGTGATGGTCTCACCACGGAAATTGCCGGGCAGGATCGAGCCGCCGTAGATGAAGACCGACGGCACGTTGAGCCGCACCATCGCCATCATCATGCCGGGCAGCGACTTGTCGCAGCCGGCTAAGCCCACGAGGGCGTCATAGCCGTGGCCGCGCATGGTCAGTTCGACCGAGTCCGCGATGACCTCACGCGACGGCAGCGAGGAGTACATGCCGGCATGGCCCATGGCGATGCCGTCGGTGACGGTGATGGTGCAGAATTCGCGCGGCGTGCCGCCATTGGCCGCGACGCCCTTCTTCACCGCCTGCGCTTGGCGCATCAGGGAGATGTTGCAGGGCGCGGCTTCATTCCAGCATGAGGCAACGCCGACAAACGGCTGATGGATCTGCTCTTTCGTCAAACCCATAGCGTAATAATACGAACGGTGCGGCGCGCGCGCCGGGCCTTCCGTCACGTGGCGGCTTGGCAGTCGGTTCTTGAGATTGGTTTTTGCGTCCATAGTCCTGGTCGTCCCCCCGCCCCTTGTTACCCCGCCGTTTGAGAATCGG
>DASYCM010000061.1:0-4153 GCA_036500165.1 Pseudolabrys sp. | reverse complement strand
GTCGACCGCTGCCTCCAGCTCTTTGGCGGCTACGGTTTCATGGACGAATATCCGATCTCGCGCCTCTACCGCGATGCCCGCGTGCTGCGTATCTATGCCGGTACCAACGAGATTATGAAGCTGCTGATCGCGCGCAGCCTTTAAGCCCTGCGCAGGAGAACGAAAAATGCCCGACGCATTTATCTACGACCACGTGCGCACCCCGCGCGGACGCGGCAAGGCCGATGGCGCGCTGCATGAGGTGACCGCGCTCAGTCTCGCGGCGCAGACGCTCGCCGCCATCCGCGACCGCAACAAGCTCGACAGCAAGGAACTCGACGACGTTGTGCTCGGCTGTGTCGATCCGGTCGGTGAGGCGGGTGGCGACATCGCCCGCGCTGCGGCGCTCGTCGCGGGGCTCGGCGACAGCGTGCCGGGTATCCAGATCAACCGCTTCTGCGCTTCAGGTCTCGATGCGGTGAACTTCGCATCCGCTGAAGTGATGTCGGGCCAGCACGACCTCACCATCGGCGGCGGTGTTGAATCCATGAGCCGCGTCGGTATCGGCGCCTCTGGCGGCGCCTGGCCGGTCGACCCCTCGATCGCGGTCGAAACCTACTTCCTGCCGCAGGGCATTTCCGCCGATCTGATCGCCACCAAATACGGCTTCTCGCGCGACGACGTCGACGCCTACGCCGTCGAGAGCCAGAAGCGCGCCGCAACGTCGTGGCAGGAAGGCCGCTTCAAGAACGCGATCATGCCGGTCAAGGACGTCAACGGCCTCACCATCCTCGCCAAGGACGAGCACATGCGTCCGTCCACGACGATGCAGACGTTGGCGTCGTTGCAGCCGTCCTTCGTGCAGATGGGTGAGATGGGCGGCTTCGACGCGGTCGCCGTGCAGCGCTATCCGCAGATCGAAGCGGTCAACCACGTCCACCATGCCGGCAATTCATCCGGCATCGTCGACGGCGCCGCCGCCGTGCTGATCGGCAATGCCGAAGCCGGCAGGCGCAATAATCTCAAGCCGCGCGCCAAGATCAGGGCCTTCGCCAATATCGGCTCCGAGCCGGCAATCATGCTGACCGGCCCGGTCGACGTGACTGAGAAGGTTCTCAAGAAGGCGGGCATGTCGAAATCCGACATCGATCTTTACGAACTCAACGAGGCCTTCGCCTCCGTTGTGCTGCGCTACATGCAAGCTTTCGACATTCCGCACGACCAGATCAATGTCTGTGGCGGCGCCATCGCCATGGGCCATCCGCTCGGCGCGACCGGTGCCATGATCCTCGGCACCGTACTCGACGAACTGGAACGCCGCGGCAAATCCACCGCGCTGATCACGCTCTGCATCGGCGCCGGCATGGGCACCGCGACCGTCATCGAGCGCGTTTGAGCGAGGCGGGGAATGCCGAAGGTCGACATAGCGAAAGTGCCGGTGCGCAGCGGCACATTCTATCCGGACGGCCTCAAAGAGGAATGTCTCGGCCGTCACAAGAAGCAGTTAGGCGACGAAGTTGGCCTGACGCAATTCGGCGTTAACATCACCCGCATCGAGCCGGGCCAGTCCTCGTCGTTGCGGCACTGGCACGAGCAGGAAGATGAATTCATCTACATGCTCGAAGGCGAACTGGTGCTGGTCGAGAACGATTGTGAAGTCGTGCTCAAGCCGGGTGACGCCGCCGGCTTCAAGGCCGGCAGCGGTATCGCGCATCGCTTGATCAATCGCGGCACAGTTGACGCGGTCTATTTCGAAGTTGGCACCCGTTCCAAACACGAGACGGTGCATTATCCGGACGTCGATCTGAAGCTGGTGCGCGACGACAATGGGCGCCGCTATCTGCACAAGAACGGCGAGCCTTATCCTTCATAGGAGCTACACGGTCATGGCGAACTTCAAACTCGACGTCGATCCCGACGGCATTGCGCTCGTCACCTGGGACATGCCCGGCAAGTCGATGAACGTCATCTCGATGGACGTGATCGAGGAGCTCGATGCGCTCGTCGAGAAAGTGACGAGCGACGCCGCGATCAAGGGCGCGGTCATCACCTCCGGCAAGGATGCCTTCTGCGGCGGCGCTGACCTGACGATGCTTGAGCGCATGGGGACGATCTACGCCAACATGGCCAAGAACGAGGGCGCGGAAGCGGCGGCCGGTTTTGTCTTCGAGGAAAGCCGCAAGCTGTCGCTGCTCTATCGCCGCCTTGAGAAGTCCGGCAAGCCGTGGGTCTGCGCGCTCAATGGCACGGCAATGGGCGGTGGCTTCGAGCTGGCGCTCGCCTGCCACTATCGTGTCGCCTCGGAAAATCCCAAGACGCGTCTCGGCCTGCCGGAGATCAAGATCGGCCTGTTCCCTGGCGCCGGCGGCACGCAGCGCATCGCCCGCATGATGCAGCCGGCCGACGCGCTGCAATTCCTGCTCAAGGGCGATCAGCTTTCGCTCGATCGCGCCAAGAATTCCAAGCTGGTCGATGCCGTGGTGCCGGCCGCCGATCTGGTCAAGGCGGCGAAGGAATGGATCAAGGCCGGCGGCAAAGCCGTGAAGCCGTGGGACGAGAAGGGTTTCAAGCTGCCCGGCGGGCCTGTCTATTCCAAAGCCGGCATGATGACGTTCCCGCCTGCGAACGCGATCTATCGTCGTGAGACCTATGACAATTATCCGGCGGCGCGCGCCATCCTTCAGGTCGTCTACGAAGGCCTGCAGGTCGATATCGACACCGCGCTGCGCATCGAGTCGCGCTGGTTCGCCAAGATCCTGCGCTCGCCGGAAGCGGCCGCGATGATCCGCTCGCTGTTCGTGTCGATGCAGGATCTGAACAAGGGCGCGCGGCGTCCCGCCAACGAGCCCGCGACCAATCTCAAGAAGATCGGCATCATCGGCGCCGGCTTCATGGGTGCGGGCATCGCGCAGGTGACTGCCGCCGCTGGCATGCAGGTGGTGCTGGTCGACCGCGATCAGGACACGGCAGATAAAGGCAAGGCGGCGCTGCACAAGGCGCTGTCCGACCGCGTCATGAAAGGCCGCATGAAGGGCGCGGCGCGCGACGAGCTGCTCGCCTTCATTACGCCGACCGGCGACTACAACGCGCTGAAGGATTGCGACCTGATCGTCGAAGCCGTGTTCGAGGACCGCAAGGTCAAGGCCGACGTCATCGCCAAGGTGCAGGCCGTGATCGGCGACAAGGCGATCTTTGCTTCCAACACCTCGACGCTGCCGATCACGTCGCTCGCCAGCGACTTCAAGGATCAGCCACGCTTTATCGGCATTCACTTCTTCTCGCCGGTCGACCGTATGCTGCTGGTCGAGATCATTCTCGGCAAGAACACCGGTGACAAGGCGCTCGCCGTCGCGCTCGATTATGTGCGCGCTGTGAAGAAAACCCCCATTGTCGTCAACGACTCGCGCGGCTTCTACGCCAACCGCTGCGTGTTGGCCTACATTCAGGAAGGCCACCTGATGTTCCTCGAGGGCATCCCGGCGGCGCTGATCGAGAACGCGGCGCGCATGGCCGGCATGCCGGTCGGCCCGTTGTCGCTCAACGACGAAACCGGTGTCGATCTCGGCCTGAAGATTCTCCGTGCCACTGAGGCCGATCTCGGTGCGGGCAGCGTGCCGCCCGCGCAGAAGAAATTACTCGAAGACATGGTCGAGAAAAACCAGCGCTTCGGCCGCAAGAACGGCAAGGGCTTCTACGATTACCCGCAAGGCGCGGCGAAGAAGCTGTGGCCGGGCCTGTCGGAATTGCAGCCGAAGAAGCTGAGTGCGGCGGAAGTCGACGCCATCGACGTCGAGGAGCTCAAGCAGCGCTTCCTCGTCGCACAGGCGGCGGAAGCGGCGCGCACTTTCGAGGAGAAGGTCGTCACCGACGTGCGCGAGGCCGATGTCGGCTCGATCCTCGGCTGGGGCTTCGCGCCCTTCACCGGCGGCGCGCTGTCCTATATCGACATGATGAGCACGAAGAAGTTCGTCGCGCTGGCGAAGAAGCTTGAAGCGAAATTCGGCAAGCGCTTCGCGCCGAACAAGCTGCTCATCGATCTCGCCGACAAGGGCGAAAGCTTCTATTCGCGCTTTGCGCCTGCGAAGAAGAAAGAAGCGGCTTGAGACGGATCGACGAATATTCTCTCAGTTTGCCGCGGCTTTGGATCGTAGCAGGCGTGATTTGTCTGCTCGAT
>DASYCM010000060.1:0-8169 GCA_036500165.1 Pseudolabrys sp. | reverse complement strand
GGGACGTGAACGCAAGTAACGCTCGGCGGCGTTTGGCTCGTTGACCGTCCGGAGGCGACGGCTAAAGCGAAACGCCGCCCGCCGTTTCCGGCAGGCGGCGTTCATGCGAACTCTATCGTGCGATCAGTGCTTGATGTCGGCCGGCAACTTACCGCCATTGGCGGCGAGCTTGTCCATGATCTGCTTGTGCAGCCAGATATTCATTGAGGCCGAGTCGTTGGTGTCGCCAGTGTAGTGCAGCTCCTTGGCGAGTTCCTTGCGGGCGCCGAGGCTCGAGTCGAGATTGAGCGCCTTCATTAAATCGACGATCGACGTGCGCCACGCAAGCTTTTCGCCCGTGGATGCCGCCGCCTTGTCGACGATTTCCGCGACGTCGACGGTCTGGGCGGGTGGCGCGGCCGGAGCCGTTGCCGTTGGCGAAGTCTGTGCCTGTGCCGAACCGCTGCCGAAAATCGCACCCATGATGCTGCCGAAAATACTCATGACGCCCCTCTGGTGTGTTTGAGAACGGAACCTGTTTGTGAACGAACGCTTCGATAGAGTCGCAATTATTTATTGTGGCCTGGTTCCGGGATCGGAAATCACTCGCGCCGCGACGAGCCGGTTCCAGATGAACAGGACGAGCACGGCGCCGATCGTTGCACCGATGAAGCCGGCGCCCTGATCTGGCCGATACCAGCCGATTGTCTGGCCGATCCATGTTGCGGCGAAGGCACCGGCGATGCCGAGGACCGTTGTCAGCAAAAAGCCCTTGGGATCATTCGTGCCGGGCGAAAGCCAGCGCGCGATCAGGCCTGCGACAAAGCCGATCAAGATGATCCAGAGGATGCCCATGGCGTGTCCTTTCTGCGCGTCGTCCGCTTACAAGAGCTGCGATGCTTCGTGTTCATTCGGCAGGCGGCCATGCGGCGTCATGCTGTCGATCACTTGAGGCAAATACTGGCTCAAGCCTTCCAGCAATTGGTCTCGCGGCAATCCGGTTTGCTGGGTAAGCGCATCGAGTTGATCGGCGCCAATCGCTTTTGCGAGATCGGACGGCTCGACTTGTTTGTTCTCGCCGGTGCCGACCCAGGAATTTGCGTGATCGCCAAGCCCGTTCTGCTGAAGCTGTTTGACCAGATCGCCGAGGCCGCCACTGAGAATGCTGCCCGCAGCGCCGCCGCTCAGCAGGCCGCCGAGGCCGCCCGCGAGAATGCTGCCAAGACCGCCGCCAAGACCGCCGCCGCTACCACCGAGGCCGCCAAGCAAGCCACCGAGGCCGCCACCGGCGGAAGGCGTCTGCGATGGGGTCGGGGGTGAAGCCGGGGCAGTCTGATTGCCGCTGACGCCCTTGATCGCCTTGTAGGCGAGCAACCCGAGGATCGCCATCGTGATCGGCGACATGCCGCCCTTGCCGGGCTGCGACGCCCCGCGCGGTCCATTCTGCATGCCGTTGAGGACATCCATGAGGCCCATGTGCGAACTCCTGTGCTTGAGTTCGCCATTAAATACTCACGCTTGTGTCATTGCTATGACCGGGATCGCAGGCCTGATTGTCACAGTTCGTTGATGTGGCACCGCAGCATTACAGGGCCTTCAAATGCCTTATCGGCCGTCCCGGTGCGATCGCCTGCGCCGCAGCGACAATCGAATTCGCGTCGATGCCGTAGTGCCGGTACAGCGCTTCGAGCGAGCCAGTCTGGCCGAAATGCTCGACGCCCAGCGCGCGGGTGCGGTTGCCGTTAACCGCGCCGAGCCACGCCAAGGTAGCGGGATGCGCGTCAACGACCGTGACGATGCCACAATTCTGCGGCACGTCTTCAAGCAAGCGTTCGATATGCGAACGAGCATGAACGAGGCCGCGTTCGCGGCCGCGTTGCGCCGCGGTCCAGCCGGCGTTCAAGCGATCCGCTGAGGTAACAGCAAGCAGTCCAACGTCGCGACGATCTTCCGCCATCAGACCAATGGCCTCGATCGCTTCCGGCGCGATCGCACCTGTGTAGGCGACGATCACTTGCGCATTCGGACCCGGCTTGCGCAGCCAGTAAGCGCCGTCGACGATTTCCTGCCGCAACTCTGGCGTCATCTGGCGCTGGATCTGCTCGACTGGCCGCGTCGAGAGCCGCAGATAGACCGAGCCGCCGGTTTCCTCGCGCAGCCAGTCCTGATCGGGCGCTTCCTCGCCGTCCTTCTGAATGTAGGCGAAGGCCCACGCCATGATGACCGCGAGTTCGTCGACAAAAGCCGGCTCGAAGGAGGCGAGCCCGTCCTGCGCCATCCCGATCAAAGGCTCGGCGATGGATTGATGGGCGCCGCCTTCACCGGCCAGCGTAATGCCGGATGGCGTCGCCACCGCGATGAAGCGCGCGTCCTGATAACAGGCGTAGTTCAACGCATCGAGGCCGCGCGCGATGAACGGATCGTAGAGCGTGCCGACCGGCAGCAAGCGTTCGCCGTTGATCGAGTGCGACAGGCCGAGCGCCGAGAGCAGGATGAACAGGTTCATCTCGGCGATGCCGAGTTCGATATGCTGGCCCTGCGGCGAGAATTCCCAGTTGAAGGTCGAAGGAATGCGCTCGCTCTTGAACGTGTCCTTCATCTCCTCAAGGGCGAAGAGTCCGCGCCGGTTCACCCACGGGCCGAGGTTGGTCGAGACTGTCACGTCCGGCGAGGTGGTGACGATGCGGCGCGCCAGTTCGCTGTCGCTACGCCCGATCTCGTTGAGAATTCCGCCGAAGCCGTTCTGCGTCGACATGGTCGGCGTGATCTTGATTGGCAGCGTTTCCGGCACGTCGATGACGGGCGCGGTGAGGCAGCGGTTCTTGTCCGCCGCGAACGGCACCTTGTCGAGGAACGCTTGAAGTTCGCTCTCCGCGAACGCAAGCCCTTCGAACTTGTCCCACTCGTGGCCGGGCCGCACGTTCATCGCCTTCTGGAAGACTTCCATCTGCGCCGGCGTCATCAGCCCGGCGTGGTTGTCCTTGTGGCCGGCCATCGGCATGCCGAAGCCCTTAACCGTGTAGCAGATGAAGCAGGTCGGCTTGTCCGGATGCGCGCCGTGCATCGCCTCGAGCACGGAGGGCAGATCGTGGCCACCAAGATTGTTCATCAGGCGGCCAAGTTCATCGTCGCTGCGGCGCTCGATCAGCTTCGACACGTCGCCCTGATCGCCGATCTCGTCGGTGAGGCGCTTGCGCCAGGCGGCACCCCCGGCGAACACCAGCGCCGAGTAGAGCTGGTTCGGGCAGTTGTCGATCCAGGCTTTGAGCTTGTCGCCGCCCGGCTCCTTGAATGCCGCCTGCTGCAACGAGCCATACTTGATGATGACGACGTCCCAGCCGAAATTCTTGAACAGTTGCTCGTAACGCTCCCACAGACCTTCGCGCACCACGGCGTCGAGGCTCTGGCGATTGTAGTCGATCACCCACCAGCAATTGCGCAGGCCGTGCTTCCAGCCTTCGAGCAGCGCCTCGAAAATATTGCCCTCGTCGAGTTCGGCGTCGCCAACAAGCGCGATGGTGCGGCCTTCGGGCCGGTCGAGACCCCAGCCGTGCGCGCGCACATAGTCCTGCACCAGCGACGAGAACAAGGTTTGCGCGACGCCGAGGCCGACCGAGCCGGTCGAGAAATCGACGTCGTCGGTGTCCTTGGTGCGCGATGGATAGCTCTGCGCGCCCTTGTAGCCGCGGAAGTTCTCAAGCTTCTGCTGCGTCTGCTTGCCGAGCAGATATTGAATCGAGTGATAGATCGGCGAGGCGTGCGGCTTCACCGCGACGCGGTCCTGCGGCCGCAGTACGTCGAAATACAACGCGGTCATGATCGTCGCCATCGATGCCGATGACGCCTGATGGCCGCCGACTTTCAAGCCGTCGTTGTTCTCGCGAATGTGGTTGGCGTTGTGGATCATCCAGCTGGCCAGCCACAGCACCTTGCGCTCGAGCGCGGCGAGGGTGGCAATTTTAGTGTCGTCGGTTGGCATGGCTTCGATCCGTCACCCTGAGGTGCGCACTCTTGTGCGCCTCGAAGGGCGACGGTCGGCCGCTCATCCTTCGAGGCTCGCCGCAATTGCGGCTCGCACCTCAGGATGACGGATAACAGGTGGCGAAACATGCCAAATCAGGCTACAAAGTACTTCTATATTGGTTGATTCAAACAATTTGTTGATCAAAACAGGCGTAATATGCCAAATATGACGCTCGATGCGGTTGACCTGAAAATCCTGCGCAATCTGCAAGACGACGGCCGCATGAGCCTTGCCGATCTCGCGGGAAAAGTCGGTCTGTCGCCGTCGCCCTGCCTGCGCCGCGTGCGCATCCTGGAAAAAGCCGGCGTGATTACGCGCTATGTCGCGGTGCTCGACCAACGCGCGGTCGGCCTGCCGGTCAGCGTTTTCATTTCGGTGAAGCTGGAGAAGCAGAAAGAAGATCTGCTCGACACATTCGCCAAGACCATTGCGCGCTGGCCGGAAGTTCTGGAGTGCTACCTGATGACCGGCCCGCGCGATTACTGGCTTCGCGTGGTCGTGCCAGATCTCGCCGCTTACGAGCGCTTCCTCAAGACGAAGCTGACGCGGCTCGAAGGCATCGCCTCGATCGAGTCGAGCTTCGCGCTGGAGCAGGTGAAGTACACCAACGTGCTGCCGGTGGCTTAGGTTTGCACATCATCCGTTCGTCTCCGCGAAAGCGGGGGCCCAGTTCTATGCAAAGTCTGGATTCCCGCTTGCGCGGGAATGAGCGGAGGAAAGGCTGAACTAGTTCGCCTTCACCTGACGTGCCGGCGCTTCGAGTACGCCTTTGCAGGCCGGCGGCATGTCGGCGAGCGTGACGGCCTTCGGCGGCTTTGCCGGCTTTGCTGGCGTGGTCGGCGGCGCCTTCGCCGGGCGCAGCACCTTGTCCGAGAACCAAAAGGCCAGCGCCTTGTCGCTGCAACCGTTATCGCCCGTGACCGGCGGCTGCTTGCGGCAGCTCGGCGAGTCGGCCGGGCAGGCGAGGCGCACGTGGATGTGGTCGTTGTGGCCGTACCAGGGCCGCACTTTGGCCAGCCAGCTTGCGTTGGCATCGACGCGGCACAATTCCTTTTTGATCGCGGCGTTGACCAGCACGCGCTCGACATTGGGTTGTTCGGCGGCGGTCTTGATGAAGGTGATGTGCTGCGGCGTCCAGGTCTTCGGACTGATATGCTTCCAGTCGTCGGCGACAAGATTGGAGGCGGAAATCTTTTCGCGCTCTTCCGGGGTCAGCGTGTGGCCCGGCATCGGCATGAACCAGATATCCACGTCGAGGCCGATCTGATGGCTGAGATGGCCGAACGGCAGTGGGCCGCCACGCGGCTGCGCCATATCGCCGACGAGAATACCTTTCCAGCCGGTGGCCTTTGCGGCGGCCGGCGCGAATTTTTCCAGGAAGCGAACGAGGCTGGGATGGCCCCAGTTGCGGTTACGCGACAGCCGCATCACCTGCCACGTCGGACCGTTGACCGGTAATTCGACGCCGCCTTGCAGACAGCCACGAGGGTAGTAACCGATCGACATCGCCTGGCCCAGAGTCGGCAACTTCACGGCGCTGAACAGAATCTTGGCGGCGACCGCGTTTTTGTTGTCGGCTGGTTTGCCCGGTGTGGCTGCCGGCGCTGTCACGACAGGAGCGGGCGTTTGAACGGGCGGCGCCGTGACGACGGGCGCGGCGGTTTCAGGTGTCGATGGAGCGGTCACAATAGGCGCAGGCGTTTCGCCCGGCTCAAGCGCAGGTGACTCGCCGGGTGTCGCCGCCGTATCGGGCGCAGGCGCAAGTGCGGTTGGTGCGCTTACATCAGGCGGCGGCGCAGCGGCTTCGGGTGAAGCAGCAGGCTTAGCAGGCGGCTGCGGCGATGGTGCCTGCGGCGCGGGCGTCACCGTAATTCCGGGCGCAGAAATTCCAGGAGCAGAAATTCCGGGAGCTTGTGCGCGGACTTGTTTCACATACTCGACGGCAGCAATGCCGCCGACCACGAAGGCGGCGGTGAAACCGAAAAGTGCTGCGTAACGAAGGATCATGATCAACGGATTTAGCGGTTCCCCCGTGGCCTGTCAGGTTAAATGCGCGGCATGGTTTAGGCCGGAACCGTATGGTTGTTTTCCGGGCCGATCACGAAAAATCGAACGTCGCCAATGGCTTTTATAGTTAACAAAGCCTTTACAGCCCCCGCGTTGCGCGCGATGCTGGGGAACTCGCTGACAATTGTGGGGTTCGAGCATGCACCGTATGGCCGTTGCTGTTGTTGCGCTGCTGGGTGTGGCGGCCCCCGCCCACGCCGATCTCCTGGTCAACATCAGCAAGTCGCAGCAGCGCGTCTCGGTGACGGTTGATGGCGTCGAGGCCTATCGCTGGGCTGTATCGACAGGCCGTCGCGGTTATGACACGCCCGCCGGCAATTTCCGGCCACAACGCCTCGAGCGTCATTGGTATTCGCGCCAGTACGAAATGACGCCGATGCCGTGGGCGATGTTCTTCCATCGCGGTTACGCCATGCATGCGACAACCGAGGTCACCAATCTCGGCCGCGTCGCGTCGCACGGCTGCGTGCGGCTGCGGCCCGACAATGCTGCGACCTTGTATTCGCTGATGCGCCGCCAGGGCATGGCGAACACCAAAATAGTTGTCCTGAACGGCGCACTGCCGCCGGTGCCTGCGCCGGCCGTGCCTCCCGCGCCGAATGTGAAGCCGCATGAGCCCGGCATGGCTGCCGTCGGCGGCGATGCGGTCCAGCATTTCGCCAAAGCCGAATCTGCCAAGAACGCTTCAGGCGAAGAGCTTGCCGCCAAGACGCATGGCGCCGAGGCCGCAAATCGGGACGATGAAATCGACGACGTGTCGAACCGCCGCTCCGCGCGTTTCGCCCGCACAGTCGGCTACCGCGTGTCGATCAGCAGCAACGAAGCGCAGGTGCTGCGCGAGCGTCAGGAATGGCTGCGCGGCCTCGACCGCAAATACGGCATCACGCGGTAACCGTAAGGACGAGTTTCGATTAAGTGAGCGATTAGCGAGGACGGTTCTGGTGTAATTTGTGCGTTGGGGGAATTTTATGTCGCGTTTCCTTGGTGCCATTTCCGCGGTTATTTTTTTAGTCGGTCTTGTTGCAGGTGCTACGCCCGCGTCGGCGAGCGTCATCGTCACCGTCGACAAAACCGCGCAGAATCTTACTGTCAACGTCAACGGTGTGATGCGCTATAGCTGGCCGGTGTCGACCGCGCGCTGGGGTTATCGCACGCCGGTCGGCAGCTATCGGCCCGAGCGCCTCGAACGCCAGTGGTATTCGCGCAAGTACGACTGGTCGCCGATGCCCCACTCCATCTTCTTCAGCGGCGGCTACGCCATTCATGGCAGCTACGAAGTGTCGCGGCTCGGCAGACCGGCGTCGCATGGCTGCATTCGTCTCGCGCCTGCCAATGCTGCGACATTGTTTGCATTGGTGAAGGCGAACTCCAGCGACACGCGGATCGTGATTAGAGGCGGCGGCGAAGAATTGATGTCGCGGCCCAGCCGCAGCGCGCCGCGTGAAACGGTGAGTGACAGCCGCTCACGCGAGAGCGTCACCTATAGCGAGCCACGCCGCCGGCAGCGCGACATTGTCACGTATAGCGAACCGTTTCCGGCCTATCGTCAATCGCGCCGGGTCGAGGCCTATGCCGAACCACAATGGCGCACCGAAGCGCCGCGTGGCCGCCGCGCTTTGAACTTTGAAGATATTTTCGACGAGCCGCGGAGGCGGTGACGCCTCTTCTACTTTGCCAACGGCTTCAGGCCTGCCTTGGTGATGACTGCCGCCGCCTGCTCCGATGACAGGAACTTCAGGAGCGCGGTCGCCGCCTCCGGCTGCTTTGAGTTTGTCGTCAGCATGCCGACGAAGTAGGCCGGCGGTTGGAAATCGGAAGGCACTGTGCCGACGTAGTCGGCGCCCGGCGTATTGATCAGCTCCGACACCTGCTGGAAGCCGATGTCGGCACCGCCCTTCGCGACGAACGAGGCGACCGACTCGCCCGACGGCGGCCCGCGCACCTTGTGCGATTTGGCGGCGACCTGCTCGGCGACGCCGAGTTTCTTGAAGCCGACATTCGCGAGATACGTGCCGCTGCCGCTGTCGGAATAGGCGACGGACTTTGCTTCCAGCAGCGTCTTGCGCAGCGCATCGATGGTGCTGATGTCGGGCTTCGGA
>DASYCM010000059.1:0-3731 GCA_036500165.1 Pseudolabrys sp. | reverse complement strand
GTGGTTGGTGCCGGCCTTTTCATCCGGCCAGGCGAAGAGGTGGAAATCGCCGGGTTTGCTGCCGTCCCAATGCGCTTCCATCGCCGCGATCTTGATCGGCTGGTGCTGCAGCGTGTTGAGGCCGTGCTGGTCGCCGAGGATCAACTGCAAGGGCGCTAGAACGGCCGTGAGGCTGAGCGCCATGCGCAACATGATGCGGCCTTCGGCGATATTCTTGCCGGCCATCAGATACCGCGCGCCGACCGCGAGCACGACGAAACCGGTCGTGAGGTATGCGGCGTTGAGCATGTGCGCGAAGCGGTAGGGGAAGCTCGGATTAAAGACGATGGCGAACCAGTCGAGCGGATAGGCGACGCCGTCCCTCATCTCGTAGCCGGCCGGCGTCTGCATCCAGCTATTGGCCGACAGGATCCAGAACGCCGAGATCGACGTTCCGACCGCGACGACCGCGGCCGACAAAACATAAAGCCACGGCGGCACCTTCTTGAATCCAAATAACAGCACGCCGAGAAACGTCGCTTCGAGGAAAAACGCGGTCAGCACTTCGTAGCCGAGCAGGGGCCCGAGCACGTTGCCGGTGGCGACGGAGAAGCGGCTCCAGTTGGTGCCGAACTGATAAGACAGCACGATGCCGGACACCACGCCCATCGCGAACGACACGGCGAAGATCTTGGTCCAGAAACGCATCAGCACCTGATAGGCGTCGTTGCCGGTGCGGATCCACATCACGCCGAGGGTGGCAATATAAGCCGACAGCCCGATGGTGAAGCTGGGAAAAATAATGTGAAAGATGATCGTGAAAGCGAATTGCAACCGGGCAAGCATGACAGGATCAAAATCCATCGTACCACTCCGTGCCGCTATTTGCCGGGCATCATAGTCCTCGCTTGGAAGTATTGGCGAGGGTGGTCCCGTTCCACGTCTGCGTTATATCGAAGCGGGTTTGCGGGCAGGTATCTATCCACAGCGCAAAACCGCAGGCCTGCCTTGTGCGGCGCGGAAGGATTAGGCTGAGCCGCACAATGGAGTGGACATACAATGATCGCCAGAAGCCTCGCCGTTTTGATCTATGTCATGCCGATGCTGGTATGTCAGAGCGCTTATGCACAAACGCCGGAGCTTAAAATTTATGGATCGCGGGTAACCAAGGTGATCGTGGGCGAACTCGCGCCGCAAATTGAGAAGGCGACGGGCTTCAAGCCGGTAGTGGACGCCGACGTGGCGCAGGCTAGCAAACGCAAGGTCGAGAGCGGCGCGCCCTTCGACATTGCGGTGCTGGTCGATTTCCAGATCGACGACTTGATCAAGCAGGGCAAGCTCACCGCCGGCAGCCGCATGGACCTGATGAAGTCCGGCATCGGCGTCGCGGTGAAGCGCGGCGCGCCCAAGCCCGACATCTCGACAGTCGAAGCCTTCAAGCAGTCGCTGCTTAAGGCAAAGTCGATCACGTATCTAAAGGAAGGCGCCAGCACGATTCACTTGCGCAAAGTCTTCGATCAACTCGGCGTCACCGACGCCTTGTTACCGAAAACGGTTCAGACCATGACGGAGTCGGTCTCGGAACTCGTCGCCGATGGTCACGCCGAGCTCGGACTGATTGTCACGCCCAATATTTTGTCGGTGCCGGCTGCTGAACTGGTCGGCGAGCTGCCGGCCGAGATCAACAAATATGTGATGTTCACCGCGGCCATTTCGGCACAATCGCCGAACAAGGAAGCGGCGCGCAAATTGCTTGAATTCCTGAAGACGCCGGCAGCGACCGCGGTTATCAAGGCTAAAGGTAACGAGCCGCCGTGAGCGCAGGTGAGAACATCATGACCGCTTTTTCTACTTGGCAATTCTGGGCAGTGCTTTCTGCCGTGTTCGCGGCGATGACGGCGGTCTTCGCCAAAATCGGCATTGAGAATATCAATTCCGATTTCGCCACTTTCATCCGCACCATCGTCATTCTGGTGACGCTCGCTTTCATCCTGCTTGCAACCGGGCAATTCCAGAATCCGGGTTCGGTGTCCGGCCGGACGTATCTGTTTCTGGTGCTGTCGGGATTGGCGACCGGTGCGTCTTGGATCTGTTATTTCCGCGCGCTAAAGATCGGCGAGGCCGCGAAGGTTGCGCCGATCGACAAGTTGTCGGTGGTGCTGGTCGCCGTGTTCGGCGTGATCTTTCTGGGCGAGCGGTTGAGCGCGCCGAACTGGCTGGGCGTCGCCTTGATTGCTGTTGGGGCGGTGCTGGTCGCTTATCGGTAGCGCACGATCCCGGAAAGTGGGAACCGGTTTCCCGCCTACGCGAAGCCGCTTCGGCGGGCGAAGGTAGGTCGGCCAAGATCACGCGCAAAACAACTAATGCGTCGGCGTCGATAGCTTGAAGCCTAAATAACGCGGCGTCTCGCGCTTCTTGCCGGGAGCGAGCGGGACGATCACGTTGGTGTAGTCCGGAACATCCGAGGCTGCGCGGGTATTGGTTTCGGTCACATCGAGACGCAGCGTCGATTTGCCGCCGAGATCGAACGTATCGAGGGACGGCGCCGGCATGTCCTTCTTCTGGAACTTGCTGTGATCGACGGCGATGCTCGATTTGTGACCGGTATGATTTGAGTCTGCGTAAGGCAGCGCGACCGAATCGTGGTCGAGCAACGGTGCGGCCAGACCGGGCGGGAAATTGCTGGACGTTATCGGCTCGGCGCATGCGCCGAAAACCGAAAGAACAGTGACTGCCGCAATCCAGCAGCCACTACGCGTTAACCGTCTACCCCCGCCCATTTTTGTAAATTAGCAAAAAACGGCGCGGTCGCCAAGTTTGTACACTGATGGAACTTCAGCCGCTTAACGCCTTCTTAATCGCCAGCATGTCGCGCCACGCAAAACGCTTTTGCAGCGGACTGCGCAGCAGAAATGCCGGATGGAATGTCGCAATGGCTTTAATTTCCCGGCTGCCGCTGGTGAATGGGAACCATCGGCCGCGCGACTTGGTGATTCCTTCCTTGATGCCGAGCAACGTCTGCGCCGAAGGCCCGCCGAGGCAGACGAGGATGTCGGGATCGGCCAACTCGATCTGACGCAGAATGAAAGGCAAACAGATTTGCGTTTCTTGCGGCGTCGGCGTGCGGTTGCCGGGAGGACGCCAAGGGACAATGTTGGCAATGTAGATTGATGTGCGGTCGAGCCCGATCGCGGCCAGCATGCGGTCGAGCAATTTTCCGGAGCGGCCGACGAAGGGGAGGCCTTCGATGTCCTCGTCGCGGCCCGGCGCTTCGCCGATGAACATGATTTTCGACTGCGGGTTGCCGTCGGCAAAGACAAGCCGGCTCGCTGTCGCTTTGAGCGCGCAGCCGTCGAATTTTTCCAGGATCGCGCGCAATTCCTCGAGAGATTGCGCGCTGCGGGCGGCGGCGCGGGCCGCGATGGCGGCTTCATCCGGTGCTTGCGGTGCAAGGGCTGGCGCTGCACGGCTCGGCATTGCGGTGTCTGGAACCTGCCGGGAGGGACGTGGCGGCGGCGCGGGCGGTTCAACCGGCGCGAAACGGTCGACCGGCTCCTCGCCGACAAAGGCGTCCGCGCCGGCTTCCAGATAGAAGTCGAGCAGTTCGCGCGCTGTCAGGTCGGGGGCGGGCACCATGCTTGCCTCTTAGCATGGCCAAGCGGCCAGGAGCACAGTTAGTCCGCGCGGCGGGCGGCGAATCGATTGCCGCGCTTGTGCAAAAGTGGTGAAACGGTACGGGAATCAGGAGGCAA
>DASYCM010000058.1:0-3052 GCA_036500165.1 Pseudolabrys sp. | reverse complement strand
GCTCGGCGCCGCGATGCGCGTTGCTTACATCCTCACGGCTGGGCAGGACGGTGTGCTGCTGAAAACGCCGATGCAGGTGAAGCGCGGCAAGCTCGTGCTGGAGATGCCCGGCCGCATTGGCAAGCTGAGCAGTGACCGGCTATTCAGCCGTCTGCGGCAGCTCGCGAGGCTCGTCGGCAGAGAACCGGAAATCGTATTCGCCTGAGCATTTTCATCAGTGCGACCGGTGCGGGTGGCCTGTGCATGGCCGGAGAGACAACCTAAAATAGCTGCTTCGATTGTATCGGGCGCGGGGGCGCTATGCCGACCGAAAAGTACGATGCTGTTGTCGTCGGCGGTGGTCCTGGCGGATCGGCCGCTGCTTACACGCTCGCTGCCGCCGGCAAGAAAGTATGCCTGATCGATAAATCGGAATTTCCCCGCGACAAGCTGTGCGGCGGCGGTTTGACGTTTCGCAGCAAAAGAGCGTTCGAGCAGATTTTCAAACGGCGTTGGAAGTCCGAGCTGATCAACTCGTCCCAGAACGTCTCCTTCTTTTCGAAGGGACGGTTTCTTGCTTCCTATAAAGTCGACGCAAATATTTATTTCACGATGCGGCTGAGTTTCGATCATTACCTTGTCGGCCTGGCGCAAGAAGCGGGAGCAACGCTGAAGCTCGGAGACGCCGTCAGCGAAATCGATCTGGAGAAAAACTCGATTGTGCTGCGGTCTGGCGAGCAGATTTCGTTTGGGTTTTTGATCGGTGCGGACGGCGTCAATAGCGTCGTCGCAAAGACGCTTTATGGGCAATCGTTCAACCCCGAAACCATTGCTTTTGCGCTTGAAGCGGAAGTGCCACGGGACAGGCTGCCGCAACACGGCGACCTTGTTGAATTCGACTTCAGCGCGGCGCGCTGGGGATACGCGTGGGTCTTTCCGAAGCAAAAATCCATCACGATTGGCATTGGCGGCTTGCATCGCCTCAATCCGGATTTGCGAAGCCGTCTCGATTGGTATCTCCGCCGCAAAGGCCTGGATTCGAGAGAGTTCAAGGTGAAGGGCCAATACCTTCCTGCCGGCGATTACCGCGTCATACCGGGACGGTCGAACGTGCTTCTGTGCGGCGACGCCGCGGGCGCGGTCGATCCCATATCGGGTGAGGGAATTCCATTTGCCATGCAAACCGGCGCCGCTGCGGGCAGGGCTGTGGCGACGGTTCTTTCACAGCCCGCGGGACGCAGCGCTTTGGAAATCTATTGCGACGACTGGAAGATTGTCGTCGCCTCGCTTCGCGCGTCGAAGTTCTGGCGCTGGTTCATTTATCCGAGATTATCGGAACGCCTTTTTGCGTGGGTTTTCGGATGCGAGGCCATCAGAAAAAGGATTCTGGTAGAGCCCGCGCGTCATACGCGGCTGACATAGAAGCGCGTTCGTCGCTCTCGCGGGCTATTGATGCCGGCGCATGTCGTCTTCAGCGATGGACATGCCCATCGCCAGAAGTGGAATGATGCACGCCGCAGTGATGATGGCCGCGATCTCCAGGCTCGCACCCGGCAACGTGCCCATCAAGTTGAAGTACGCCAGCATTGCGTCGGTATCGGCCAGAACGGCAATGACTAATACGACAGCGAAGACAACGGCGAGGGTGACGGATGTGCGGCTGAATTTGCGATGCGTCTCCGCCGGGGCGCTTCTCTGGTAGTCCATGGCGCAACCTCGTGTCTGGTCACTACCCCCTCGCTTGAAGATACTCCCGCTATGCGTCTACCTCAATGAGAGGAGGCCTCGGCACCCGTAGCAGCGGGATCAATTCTTCTCGACTGTCACCACCCGGCCCTTGTCGACCGCGAGCGCCAGCTTGCCGTGCTTGATCGCCAGTGCCTTGTCGCCAAACAGTTCGCGGCGCCAGCCTTTCAGCGAAGGCACGTCGGCGTCGTCGTCGGCGGCGATACGGTCAAGCTCGTCCACCGTAGCGATGACCTTGGCGGCGACGCCGTTGCTCTCAGCCGTCATGCGCAGCAGGACCTTGAGGAGTTCGACCGTGGCCGCACCGTTCGGCGCCGGCCGGAAGCGATCGAGCCGCGGCAATGATTTCGGATCGCGCTCGATGCCACGTTGCACGGCCTCGATAATGGCTTCGCCCCATTTCGAACGCTCGAAACCTTTGGGCATCGAGCGCAGATGGCCGAGCCGTTCGAGCGTGGTGGGAGCCTGCACGGCAATGTCGCCCAATACATCGTCCTTGAGGACGCGCGAGCGCGGCACGTCGCGAGTCTGCGCTTCGCGTTCGCGCCACGCAGCGACCTCGATCAGCACGCCGAGTTCCTTGGGCTTGCGAACGCGGCTCTTGAGCCGCTCCCAGGCATTGTCGGGATCCATGCGGTAGGTTTCAGGCGAGGTGAGAATGTTCATCTCGGCCTCAACCCAGCTTTTGCGGCCGCGCTTTTCGAGATCGGCTGATAATTTGCGGTAGACCGCCTGCAAGTGCGTGACGTCCGACAGTGCATAGGTCATCTGCGCATCGGTGAGCGGCCGCCGTGTCCAGTCGGTGAAGCGGTGCGACTTATCGAGAATGTCGCCGGTAATGCGCTGGACGAGCTGGTCATAGGAGATCGAGTCGCCGTAGCCGAGCACCATGGCGGCGACCTGACTGTCGAAGATCGGATGCGGGATTTTCTTCGCCAGATTCCAGATGATTTCGATGTCTTGGCGTGCGGCGTGAAACACCTTGACGACGTTCTCGTCGGTCAGGAGATCGAAGAACGGCGTGAGGTCCATACCAGGGGCCAGCGCATCGATGACGAAGGCTTCGTCGGCCGAAGCGATTTGCGCCACGCAGAGCAGGGGGTAATAGGTCGTCTCGCGCAGGAACTCGGTATCGACCGTGACGAAGGGGTGCTTCGCCATGCGCGCGCAAACTTGTGCCAGTTCGTCGGTGGTGGTGATGGAATGCATTCTGGAGAGAGCCTAACCCGAACGGTGCTGCAGATGACAGTTATAAGCCACGCAAGCGCGGCATGTGGATGAATTCCCACGGCGACGGCATCGCACCCACAGGAACTTCGATCAAGGT
>DASYCM010000057.1:0-31377 GCA_036500165.1 Pseudolabrys sp. | reverse complement strand
GGGTCATATGGCGTCCTATAGGCGTTGAACACGAATCACCTAGGTCCCAGAATGGGAGCCTTCGGTTTACGCATTACAAACGCGATACAGTACGCTTCACATTTCTATCAGAATGGAGCGGCCCGGACACCAGTCAAGGTGCCCGGGTCTGCGCCAGTCTTTAGCTATTTGCCACGGTCACCAGGGCACTGATCTGGTCGATCGACATCGCTTCGATCTGGCCCGTGACGAAGGCATTGGCCTGGGTCGAGTTCAGTGCGTTGATCTGGGCAACCGTGATGCCCGCGACCGCCGCCACGCTAAGGCCCGGAACACCGGTCGTCTCAGTCAGAGACGCGAAGTTCGTCGTGGACAGGCCGGCAACCTGAGCGCTCGTCAGAGCGCCAACTTGGTCGGCCGAGAGGGCTCCGACTTCCGTCGTGGTCAGGACGTTCAAGTCAGCAGCGGTAAGGGACTTGATTTCGCTTGTGGTCAAGGCCCCCACTTGCGTGCTGGTGAGAGCGCCGACCGACGTGGTGGTCAGACCGGCGATTTGCGTCGTGGTCAGGCTGGCGACGTCGAGCGCGTTCAGGTTGTCGCTTGTCAGGCCGTTGAGCTGAGCCGCGGTCAGACTGGTCAACTGCGTCGTCGACAGTGCCGTGACTTGATCGGTCGACAAGTTGTTCAGCGCGGTCGTGGTCAGGCTCTTGACCTGGGTCGCCGTCAGCGAGGAAGCCTGGGTTGTGGTCAGACCCTGGAGCGCGGTCGAAGACAGCGAGCCGATCTGGGCCGAACTCAACTTCTGCACCTCGGTCGTGGTCAGCGCCGTGACCTGCGTCGTGGTCAGGTTGCTTACCGTCGTGGTGCTCAGACCGCCGATCTGCGTCGTCGTCAAGCTGTCGACATCGACCGAGCTGAGGTTATCCGTGCTCAGCACGTTGAGCTGCGCCGTGGTCAGACCCTGGAGCTGCGTGGTGCTCAGCGCACCGACCTGATCGGACGACAGATTGTTCAGCGTCGTCGAGGTCAGGCTGTTCAACTGCGCCGTGGTCAGCGCCGACGCCTGGGTCGTGCTGATACCCTGGAGCGAAGTCGTCGAGAGCGCGCCAATCTGGGCCGAGCTCAACTTCGCCACTTCCGTGGTCGTCAGGTTGTTGACCTGCGTCGTGGTCAGGTTGCTTACCGTCGTGGTGGTCAGGCCGCCGATCTGGGCCGTCGTCAGGTTCTCGACCGTGACGGCGTTGAGGTTATCCGAGCTCAGCACGTTGAGCTGCGCCGTGGACAGACCCTGGAGCTGTGTGGTGCTCAGCGCACCGACCTGATCGGACGACAGGTTGTTCAGCGTCGTCGAGGTCAGGCTGTTCAACTGCGCCGTGGTCAGCGCCGCGGACTGCGTGGTGGTCAGACCCTGGAGCGCTGTCGAGGACAGTGCGCCGATCTGGGTTGAGCTCAACTTCACCACTTCAGAGGTGGTCAAGGACGAGACCTGCGTCGTGGTCAGAGCGCTGACGGTCGTGGTGTTCAGATAGCCGACCTGCGTCGTGGTCAGACCCGTGACGTCGATCGCATTGAGGTTGTCGCTCGTCAACGTGTTGAGCTGGGTCGAGGTGAGCGCCCGGGCCTGGGTCGTCGTCAAGGCCGAGAACTCAGTGCTCGACAGGTTGTTCAACGTGGTCGTCGTCAGCGAGGTGATCTGGGTCGCGGTCAGCGCCCCGGCTTGCGTCGTGTTGAAGCTCTGGATGTCGGTCGAGCTCAAGGCGCCGATCTGGGCCGCGCTCAGCTTGGCAACCTCGACCGCGGTCAGATCCGCGACCTGGGTGTCGGCAAGAGCATCGATCGACGTGGTGGAGAGACCGCCGACTTGCGTGGTGGTCAGGCTGCTGACGTCAACCGCGTTGAGGTTATCGCTCGACAAGCCGTTAAGCTGAGCCGTGGTCAGGCTGTTGAGCTGCGTGGTGCTCAACGCCGTGACCTGATCGGACGACAGGTTGTTCAACGAGGTCGTGGTCAGAACGCTCAGCTGCGCCGTGGTCAAGGCCGAAGCCTGTGTCGTGCTCAGACCCTGGATCGCGGTCGAAGACAGCGAGCCGATCTGGGCCGAGCTCAGCTTGGCCACTTCCGTGGTGGTCAAGTTGGTGACCTGCGTCGTGGTGAGGGTACCGACCGTCGTTGTGGTCAGACCAGAGATCTGCGTCGTGGTGAGGTTCTCAACGGTGACGGCGTTGAGGTTATCCGAGCTCAAGCCGTTGAGCTGAGCCGTGGTCAGATTGGTCAACTGTGTCGTCGACAGCGCCGTGACCTGGTCGGTCGACAGGTTGTTCAGCGAGGTCGTGGTCAGGCTCTTGACCTGGGTCGCCGTCAGCGAGGAAGCCTGCGTCGTGGTCAAGCCCTGGAGCGCGGTCGAGGACAGCGCACCGATCTGGACCGAGCTCAACTTCTGCACTTCGGTCGTGGTCAGGTTGGTGACCTGCGTCGTGGTCAAGGTGCTGACGGTCGTGGTGGTGAGACCGCCGACCTGGGCCGTCGTCAGGTTCTCGACCGTGACGGCGTTGAGGTTATCCGAGCTCAAGCGATTGAGCTGGGTCGTGGTCAGGCTGTTCAACTGCGTCGTCGACAGTGCCGTGACCTGGTCGGTCGACAGGTTGTTCAGCGTCGTCGAGGTCAGCGTGCTCAACTGTGTCGTGGTCAGCGCCGAAGCCTGGGAGGTGGTGAGACCCTGGATCGACGTCGAAGACAGCGCGCCGATCTGGGCCGAGCTCAACTTCGCCACTTCCGTGGTCGTCAGGGCCGTAACCTGCGTCGTGGTCAGGCTGCTGACCGTAGTCGTTGAAAGAACACCAATCTGCGTGGTGGTCAGACCTGTGACGTCGAGTGCATTGAGGTTATTGCTCGACAGCGCATTAAGCTGAGCCGAGGTCAAGCCGCTGATCTGCGTGCTCACCAGGGCCGTGACTTGATCGGTCGTCAGGGCGTTGGCCGAAGTGGTGCTCAAGCTGCCAAGTTGGGCCGAAGTCAGCGCAGTAGCTTGGGTCGTGGTCAGAGTGCTGACCTGCGTGGTGTTCAAGCCGCTGATTTGCGTTGTGGTCAGCTTGGAGACATCGACGGCATTCAGAAGGTCGCTCGTCAACACATTGAGCTTGGCAGCACCAATGCCACGAACCTGCGTGGTCGTGAGCGCTGTGACCTGGTCAGTCGTAAGGTTGTTCAGCGTGGTCGTAGCGAGAGCGCCCAACTGCGTCGAAGTCAACGTGTTGGCCTGGGTCGTGGTCAGCCCCTGGAGCGCCGTCGAACTGATGGCGTCGATCTGGGCAGCGCTCAATTTCACCACATCGCTGGTGGTGAGGGCGAGGACCTGCGTCGTCGTCAGGTTGCTGACTGCCGTGGTGTTCAGTGCACCGACCTGTGTCGTGGTCAGTTTGCCGGCGTCGAGACCGCTGAGGTTATCGGTCGACAACGCATTGAGTTGCGTCGACGTCAAAGCATTGACCTGCACAGTCGTCAGCGCCGCGACTTCGGTGCTCGAAAGGTTATTCACTGTCGTCGTCGACAGGCTGGTGAGCTGGGTAGTGGTCAGCGCTCCGGCCTGCGTCGTGTTGAAGTTCTGAATATCGGTCGAGCTCAGCGCACCGATCTGGGCCGCGCTCAGCTTGGCAACCTCGGCGGCGGTCAGATCCGCAACCTGGGTGTCGGCAAGAGCATCGATCGACGTGGTGGAGAGACCGCCGATCTGCGCGGTGGTCAGGCTGCTGACGTCGATAGCGTTGAGATTGTCAGTGGAGAGACCGTTGATCTGGGTCGTGGTCAGGCTGGTCAACTGCGTCGTCGACAGTGCCGTCACTTGATCGGTCGACAGGTTGTTCAGCGTGGTAGTGGTCAGACTGTGGACTTGGGTTGCCGTCAGCGCAGCGGCCTGCGTCGTGGAAATGCCTTGCAGGGCCGTCGAGGAGAGCGCGCCGATCTGGCTGGAGCTCAACTTCGCGATTTCGACAGTGGTCAAGTTGGTGACCTGCGTCGTCGTCAGGTTACTCACCGTCGTGGTGGTCAGGCCGCCGATCTGCGTCGTCGTCAGGTTGTCGACGTCGACCGAGCTGAGATTATCCGTGCTCAGCAGGTTGAGTTGCGACGTAGTCAGCCCCTGGAGCTGCGCGGTGGTCAGCGCCGTAACCTGATCGGACGACAGGTTGTTCAGCGTCGTGGAATTGAGGCTGTTCAACTGCGTCGTGGTCAGCGCGGCCGCCTGAGTCGTGGTCAGACCCTGCAGCGCGGTCGTGGAGAGCGAGCCAATCTGGGTCGAGCTCAGCTTGACGATTTCCGAGGTCGTCAGCGAGGAGACCTGGGTCGTGGTCAGAGTGCTGACCGACGTCGTGGTGAGAGTGCCAACCTGAGTCGTGGTCAGACCAGTGACATCGATGGCGTTGAGGTTATCGGACGTCAGGTTGTTAAGCTGGGCCGAGGTCAGACCCCGGGCCTGCGTGGTCGTCAGCGCCGTGAACTGGTCGGTCGACAGGTTGTTAATCGTGGTGGTCGAAAGGCTGCCAATCTGGACCGAAGTCAGCGCAGCAGACTGCGTCGTCGTGAAACCCTGAATAGTGGTTGAGGAGAGCGCACCGATCTGGGTCGAGCTCAACTTTACGATTTCGGACGTGGTCAGATCCGCGACCTGAGTCGTGGTCAGGGTGCTGATCGAGGTGGTGTTGAGGCCGCCGAGCTGGGTGGTCGTCAGGTTGCTGACATCAACTGCGTTGAGATTGTCGCTCGACAGTCCGTTGAGTTGGACCGAGGTCAGAGCGTGGAGCTGCGTGGTCGACAGCGCCGTGACCTGATCGGTCGACAAATTGTTCAGCGTGGTGGTGGTCAGGCTCGCGACCTGGCTAGCGGTAATCGCATTGGCCTGCGTCGTGGAGAAATCCTGCAACTCGGCCGAGGTCAGCACGCCGAACTCGGCGGCGGTCAGGTTCGACACCTGTGAGGTGGTAAGGCCTTCAAGTTGCGTGGTTTCGAGGGCTTCGAACTGGACCGTCAGAAGGGCGCGCAGCACCGTAGAGGAGAGCGCAGCAGCCTGTGTTGACGCTAGTTCTTTTAAATTGGTGGTTGAAAGCGCGTTGACCTGTGCCGTGGTCAGTGCGCCGACTTGCGCCGTGCTGAGGGCGTCAATATCCGCCGTCGAAAGGTGTGAAATGGTTGTGGTGGTGAGGGTGGCAATCTGGCGGGTCGTCAGCGACGAAACGATCGAAGTCATAAAACGCACTCCTGTGCGACACTGGCTGCACAGGCGTACCCACTCACTATGAATGGTCCACACGCCCCAGCCGTGGCGAATGTCCCACACACAAGTTAAGCGACTCTAACTTCGGCCAGGCTTTCAATTCCGGATTTAACTCGTGATATACTCTTAAGGTAGATTGCTAAAGTGGCTGATAATAAGCACCTTTCCGTCCCAAAATGAGTCAGACAATGCGCTTCGAAGGCACTAAAGCTTACGTCGCTACCGATGATCTCAAGGTCGCGGTCAATGCAGCGATCACCTTAGAACGGCCTTTGCTGGTGAAAGGCGAACCGGGCACCGGAAAGACCGTGCTGGCGTTGGAAATCGCCAAAAGCATTGGCGCACCGCTGCTCGAATGGCATGTGAAGTCGACAACGAAGGCGCAGCAAGGCCTTTACGAGTACGACGCGGTGTCACGGCTGCGCGACAGCCAGCTCGGCGACGGACGCGTCAAGGACATCCGCAACTACATTAAACGCGGGAAATTGTGGGACGCCTTTGCCGCCGACGAGCGTCCAGTGCTGCTGATCGACGAGATCGACAAGGCCGATATCGAATTCCCTAACGATTTATTACTCGAACTCGACCGCATGGAGTTCTTCGTCTACGAAACCGGCGAGACCGTTAAGGCGCGCCGGCGGCCGGTCGTCATCATTACGTCGAACAACGAGAAGGAATTGCCGGACGCGTTTTTGCGCCGCTGCTTCTTCCACTACATCCGCTTTCCGGATGCCGATACCATGTCCGCGATCGTCGAAGTGCATTTTCCCGGCATCAAGCAGCGGCTTGTCAGTGAAGCGCTAAGGCTGTTCTACGAAATCCGCGATGTGCCGGGTATCAAGAAAAAACCGTCGACGTCGGAGCTGCTCGACTGGCTAAAATTGCTGATGGCCGAGGACATCGGCCCCGAGACCTTGCGCGAACGCGACCCCAAGAAGCTGATCCCGCCGCTGCATGGAGCGCTCTTGAAAAACGAGCAGGACGTGCACCTGTTCGAACGTCTCGCGTTCATGGCGCGGCGCGACGGGCGCTGACAAAAAGCGCCCTATAGCGAAACGCGAAGGCCGCTGAGACTTACTGCTTGGCTTCAGCGACTTCAGCAGGCGCGGCGAGCCAGCCTTGCTCCTTGGCATAAGCAAGAATCTTTTCGGCGGCGTTGCGGCCGATACGGCGGGCCTGGCCTTCGGTATCCGGCGAGAGTTTTTCCGGGGCGGCATTTTGCTCGGCGAGTGCCGTAGCAATTGCTGCATTCTGTGCTGCTGCCGCCTGCTTCGCATTGCCCGCCGGCGCGCCGCGTCCACCGCCGGCATCGACGGTGAACGACGCCAGCTGCCGCTTGCCGCCCGATAGCACTTTCACATCCGCGGCAAAATTCGAACGCCCGGCACCGAAGCCGATCTGCTCGGTCACAGGCTTCGGCCGTTTCACGTCGTTCACGACCGCTTCCGTCGCCTTGATCTCACCGCTGACCAGCACGGCGCCTTCGCCGCCTGAGTCTTCGCCGCCCGGTTGAGCTTGCAATCCGGCGCCGCGCAATGTCGTGACGATGGTAGCGACGATCTCTTCGTTGACGCGCTCGAGAGTGCGCGGTTTACGCTCATGTGTCGGGAAGCTGCCGATCTTGCGTTCCAGCCGCGCTGTATAGGCGCGGTCGACCGCAGTGACATCGGGTCCAAAGGCAAAATCTGTGACGACAATCGTCTTGGGACGCGCGACAGTCGACGAGCCACCCAGGCTCCCCAATGACGAATTCGCGCAGCCGGCCAGTAAAAGCGCGGCAAAACAAACAAAGACGAATCGCATGCGGTGAATCTCTACAAAGCTCAGGCGGCCCGGTCTATCAGAGCCCCTTGACGTCAAAAGAATAGGTCACGTCGAGACCTAGCTGAAGTCGATTGCGGTTGCCATAGGTTGTGACGCCCCCGCACGGAACCGGCAAAAACCGGACCGCAATCACCTTGTTATCTTAAGGACCGCGCGTTTCACAACGCTTACGCCACAGCAAATTCATTCGGCTGCGGGTGGAGGTGGGGAATTCACCTCGGCAACGGCCTTAGCATCGCGCGCCGCAAGCCGCAGCTGACGCCGCGCCCGCGCACGTTCCCGATACCGTGACAGACCTTGATTGACGCAATCGACCGGCCGCAAGCCCCAATAGATGCCTTGCGCCAGCACACTTCCGAGCGTGCCGCCGGCCCAGACCAATTCGTACGGCGCAAACATCCGCCACGTTTGATCGTTGTCGACGAGACCACGCGCTACGAGGTCGCCGCCCAGTGCAGAGGTATTAAGACCATGGCCACCGAAACCACTTGCCAGCCACACGCCGCGCTCGATCTCGCCGATTTGCGGCATGCGGTGGATAGTGCGGCCGAGCGTGCCGCGCCACAGATGGGCGATATCGATTTTGCCGAGCGCGGGAAAATTGCGACGGACGTCAGCCGCCAATCCGCGTCCGATCCCGCGCGGCTCCGCTTGCCACGCGCGCATACGCCCGGACCACTGCAAGCGATCTCCGCCGACAATGCGATAGTGATTGTCGGCGCGATTGGTGTCGCTGACCGCAGCTGTGGTGCGCACGACTTCGGACAAATTCGCGATTGGCTCCGTTACCATCACGAAGGTCGATACCGGCAATAATGTCGCCGCCAGTCGCGGCATCAGATTTCCGAGATGAACATTTCCGGCGAGCACAACATGCGAAGCCCGCACCATGCCGCTCGGCGTGCTGATGCGCTTGCGCACGCCGGCTGCGTCGAGCATCAGCGCGGGCGTATTTTCGAAAATGCGTGCGCCAGCTTTTTCCGCAAGCGCCGCCAGACCGAGCGCGTAGTTGAGCGGATGGATATGAAACGCGTTGCGATAATGCACCGCGTTAAAATAGCGCGGGTTCGGCAACACTTCGCGCACGCGCTCGGTAGGCCAGGTTTCCACGTCGGCGCCAATCCAGCGCATACGTTCGACGAAGGTACGCTGCTCGTCGTCATTGTCGATCTTCGATACGTGCAGCCATCCCGGCCGCGGATCGATGCCGGGCAATGCGTTGTCGGCGATGGTGCGGCGGACGTAGTCGACGCCCTGCTCCGACAGCGCCCACAATTGCTTGGCGTGATCCAATCCAACGCGTTCGATGATGTCGTCGATATGCGCGCCGAAACCGGGCAGCACGAAACCGGTGTTGCGGCCCGAGGCTGCCCAGCCAACCTTGTTTCCTTCCAGCACGGCCACCGACCAGCCGCGCTGAGCGATTTCGCGCGCGGCCGTCAGCCCAGCGAAACCCGCACCGATAACGCAGACATCGATGTCGAGGTCGAAATTCAGCCGCGGGCGCTCGGGGGCGTCGACCCGCGTCGCCTCGTACCAGCCCGCTCCAGTAGAATCCGTGCCGCTCATCGGTTCCTGTTAGCTAATTTAACGCCCGCTGGCCACGGCGCGTATGGGCCCCATATAAGAACGCATGCGCCGCCTGATTCTGTTCCGCCATGCCAAGGCCGAGCCCTCCGAGCTGGGCCTCGAAGACTTGGCTCGTTCCCTGGTCGAGCGCGGCCGCAAGGACGCAGGCAAAATCGGCGCCTACATGAAAAGTCATGGCCTGGCGCCTGACCGGGCCATTATCTCACCCGCGGCACGCACCCAGGAAACCTGGAAATACACCGCCGCGGCCCTTAAGCCGTCGCCGGCGGCGATGACGGCCGACAAACTGTACGACGCCACGCCGCATGCCATTTTTGCGGTCATCAAGGCGGCGCCGGCGAGCGCCCATACGCTAATGGTGGTGGCCCATAATCCGGGCCTGCACGAAGTCGCGTTGATGCTGATCGCGTCCGGCGACATCGACGCCCGCGAGCGGTTGCGCGAGAAGCTACCGACCGCCGGCCTCGTCATTGTCGACTTCGCCTTCGACGATTGGGACAAGCTGCATCCGCAGTCTGGACGGCTCGAGCGCTTCGTATCACCTAAGTCGCTCGACGCCGCGACCAACTAGCGCCCCTATCCCTTCTTCAAAAACATGCCATGATTGCCGCTCCGAACCGAAACGAGGGGCGCTGTCATGTACAAGCAGATCCTGGTCCCGGTCGACCTTGCAGACACTGATCTGGTGAAGCCCGCTATCTCCACTGCCGTCTCGATGGCGAAAGCCTCGGGCGGCTCCGTGCGACTCGTCAATGTCCTGCCGATGACGCCGGTTATGCTGGCGGAATACGTGCCGCCGGACTTCGATGCACAACAACGCAGGACCGCGGAAGATGCGCTGTCGATCATTGCACGCGAATGCGGCCTCGATGAAGCGCATATGTCATGGACCGTGTGTCAGGGCGGCATCTATCACGAAGTGCTTGAGCAAGCGAAAGCCATCAACGCCGATCTGATCGTCATGAGTTCGCATCGCCCGGCGATGCGCACATATTTTCTCGGCTCTAACGCCGGACATGTCGTGCGCTACGCGAAATGCTCTGTGCTCGTGGTGCGCAACAGCCATACCAACGGCAAATAACCAGGGGATTGCAATGAGCGACGGATCGGCAACGACGCCTGCGAACGAAAAGCATCTCCGGATCATCGGCTACTTATTGTCCCTCACGTTGATCGGCACGTTTTTGTGGCGCACGCTGGCGACGGCACACGAATATCCGAGCCGCAGCGCGCAGATGCTGGAATTGTCGCTCGACGTGCTTTGCGTCGTCGGTATGTTCGGTGTGAAATCGAAAATTCCCTCACCGTTGTTCTGGGCGGGCCTCGTGTGCGGTGTGCTCGTGCTCGCCATCCGCCTCAATGGCGATGCGAGCTGGTGGACCGGGCACCTGACTTATTCGATTGGCCGCTGAACCGCTACGGCTTCGGCAACAGCAACCCCGGCAAACGAGCCGGGTCATAAACACCTGGACGATTGCGGCTGAAGTAATTCCAGCCACGCCAGACGAATAGCGCAACGAAAGCCGCGATGAAGAGCGCGCCACCTAATGCCGCCTCCTGCAACGCGCGAACGACAAGCCACAGCATGCCAAGCGTCACAGCGGTGAAGACGGAAAATCCTGTCCAGATAATGAGCGGATTGCCGCCTTGCCGATATTCCGCGTTGGCGCCTGCATCAATCATGCGGCGATGAAGCGTGCTGACGAAATCAATGTAAGGGCGGTCAAACCGCTCCTGCTCGAACATGCCTTTCACGGAACTGGAAATGACTTGCAGCTTAGGCGCGCCTTCCGACCAGATCTCCGTCATGAAGCGCTGCTGCTGCATATTGGTCGGGCGGTACGACATGCGGACCCGCCGGATATTGCCGTAAGGGATGCTGCCGGAATACCTGCCGGCGCTCCAGTCCAGTCCCGGATCCGTCAGCCGGAATTGCCAGGGTGCGCCCATGAGCGACGGCCGATAGCTATATGTGACGCCATCGCCGACAGCGGCGGGTTCCGTACTCATACATGACTTTCCGATGACAACCGCGCTTTCGCAAAGGCTTTATCGACAATTTGGCCCATTAACCATGCTCGCAGCCAGCGCCACCCTGAAAGCGCCCGCCGGCGACGCGAGTGTTCCAATTTCTAAAGGTATATAATATCTTAACCGAGATTTCGTGGCATTCTTGGGCGTACTTGGTCGCCGGCTTAGCGATCTTGGGTTGGAGGCGTTGTTATGGCGAAATTGTCGGACCTGTTTGGCCGAAAAGGCGAAGAAGGCGGCAACTTCTTTCCGTCGCGTAACGGCAATGGCAACCACATCAATGTGGAATCCTACTCCGACGTTGGCTCACGCATCGGCGAAGAAAACGAAGCGCTGCGCAACCTGCTGAGCGACACCGGCCGCAAAATCCACGAATTGGACGAACTCAAGGAAGCCTTTGAGAAGATCGTCGAGCCGTTCAATACGACGCTCCGCGCACTTGAACAGGAAAAGTCGCAGACCCTGGGCCTCACTGGCCGCCTCGACGAGGCGCGCGGGGCTTATGAAACGCTGCGCACCGAATTCTATCAGATCGAACGCAAGGCTACGTCGCTCGAAGCCGAGAGCGAGCGACTGCGTGAGGATCTCGAACTGTCGCGCGAATCCCACCGCGGTCTGGAAAGCACGCAGATCGAACTGTCGAACGACATTTCCGCGCGCATGACGCAGATTTCCGAGCTCGAGCGCCAGTTGGCGAACGAGAGCACCGAGCGGCGCACCGTCACCGAAGCGCGCCGTCTGTTGCAGGACCAGTTTGATTCCGGCGAACAGCGCATCAGCGAACTCGAAGGCGAACTTGCCGCGGCGCAAGAAAAGCTGGCACTGCTGGAGGACGAAAAGCGCCAGTTGCAGCTCTCCGTCGATCAGGCGCTGAACGAAACCGCCCGCCTTACCCGGCGTCTCACCGAAAGCGAAAACACCCTCACCGCGACCCGCGCCCAGCTCGGCAAGGTCGAAGCGAGCTTCGCCGAAGCTTATGCCGAACGCGGCCGTCTCGGCGCCGCCCTCGACGAGTCCAAGGAACAACATCAGGCCGAGCGCAACAGCCTGAACATGCGTCTCGACGCGTTACAGTCGCGGGCCGCCACCGCCGAGCGCTTGCTCTCCGAAGCGCGGCAGAACCTGCTCGCCCGCACCGAAGAAGTCCGCGCTTTCGACCGCAAATCGGTGGAAGCGACCATCGGCCGCAACAACTCGGAAAAGCGCCTCGCGCAGATCGAAGCCGCGCACGAGGCGCGCGAACGCCAGATCAAGGATCTCGAATCGGCACGCACCGCGCTCACCGAACGCAACAACGCCATCACCAAGACGCTCAAGACTCGCGAGACCGCGCTATCGCGCGCCGAGGAAAAGATCGCTGCGCTGACCGAGCGCAACGGCCATCTCGAAGCCGACGTCCAGATCAGCCGCACCAACATCGAAAAGCGTGTCGAGGATCTCAACTCGGCGCTGCAGCGCGAACGCATGGAACGCGCGGTGGTCGAAGGCGCGCTCGAAGCCGCCCGCAAAGACAATTCACGTCTGCAAAGTGAAGTCGCCGCGCTGCGCTCCACCTTGCGCCGCGGGGTTCCACTCGAGGAAGCGCCGATCACGCCCAATGATGCCGCGAACGATGAAGTTCCATCCGCAGCCAAGAAAAAAGGCGCGGAAACCGCATAAGCGACAAGCGGACGCATCATAGCTTTCAGTCTTTTTCGGAACGCGGGGCCTTGGTCCCGCGTTCTTTCTTTATGTGGCGCAGAGGTGCGCGTTTGTTCCCTTGCGCCACTTTCAATCACGTACGGAGCAGAATCTCATGATGAAACGCACTTTGACCGCGGCGGCATTGGCGGTTGTGTTGGCGACACCCGCTTTTGCTCAGTCGGCAACGCCATCGGCAACACCTATGTCGCCATCCCCGGCGACGACGAATTCTTCCAGCACTTCTTCTTCATCGGCGTCGGGCTCATTTGTCGATAAGCAACAAGCGAGCGACTGGCGTGGCTCGAAGGTGATCGGCACCACGGTCTATGGGCCGGATAATGCTTCGATCGGCGAAATCAACGACGTGCTGATCGGCAGCGACGGAAAAATCCGCGCTGCGGTAATTGGCGTCGGCGGCCTCCTGGGAGTCGGCGAGAAATACGTCGCCATTCCATTCGAGCAGCTCAATATCGCGCGCAAGCCGGACTCGAGCACGATCGACAAGATCAAGGTGTCCTTCACCAAGGATCAGCTCAAGAGCGCACCGACTTTTGCCTATGCCGATACGGCCACATCGTCGACGACCGGGTCGGGTAGCGCACCGTCAGGCCTGAATGGCCTGAGTGGTTCGTCGAACGGCAGGCCAGCGACTGGCTCCGGCACCATGAAGTAAACGACAGTCGATATGCAAAAACCGCGGCGCTGGGCCTTGAGCCCGGCGTCGCTTTTATACGCGGCGCCGGATGACACTTGGCGAGACGACGCCTACATGTTGGCCATGCGCACACTTCTTTACGGCACGCTGTTCGCCCTGCTGGCCCTGTCGTTCTGGTTTGCCGGCAGCGCGTTCGTGCAGATGAGCGGTGATCCGATTCCGCTCTATGGCTACGTCGCCATTGCCGGTGGCGTGCTTGTTTCGCTCGCTGTCGGCGGCGGCCTGATGGCGCTGGTATTTTATTCCAACCGCCATGGCTACGACGATCTCAGCGGCGGTGACGGCGGAAAAACTCCTTAAATTTCAATGCAACGCCTGACTATATTTCGACCTTAGTCGTACAGTTCCGGCCTGTGGGCAACTGATGCCCGCGGCATCGATTTCACGTTTTTTATATTCGCAGCTCATTTAATTTATATCGGCCGCCTTTAGCGGCAACGCTACGAAAAGTTCCAATAAACAAAATAAAGCGGCCGGTACTCATGGCCGCATGGGGATGAACAATGTGGAATCAAGTCTACAACCCATTTAACAATGCGGTTCTGTCGACGCTCGCCGCGGCCTTACCGGTCGTGACCCTGCTGGTGCTCATCGCATCAAATAAAGTGAAGGCGCACATCGCGGCGGTGATCGCGCTTGTCGTGGCCAACCTGGTCGCCATCTTCATCTTCACGATGCCGGCCGGCATGTCGATCCGCGCGTCACTGCTCGGCGTTGCGACCGGCTTCTTTCCGATCGGCTGGATCGTTCTCAACGTCATCTTCCTCTACCGGCTGACGGTCGAGAAAGGTGCTTTCGAGATATTGCAGACAACGATTGGCGGCGTCACCAACGACCGTCGGCTGCAACTTCTTCTGATCGCCTTCTCGTTCGGCGCATTCTTCGAGGGCGCATCCGGCTTCGGCACGCCTGTTGCGGTGACGGGCGCGATCCTGATCGGCCTCGGCTTCTCGCCGCTCGCGGCATCGGGCCTATCGCTGATCGCCAACACCGCGCCGGTTGCCTACGGCGCGCTCGGCACGCCGATCGCCGGCCTCGCCAGTGTCACCGGCATCGATCCGTTCCTGCTCGGTGCCATGGTCGGACGGCAATTGCCTTTCTTCTCGCTGATCGTGCCGTTCTGGGTGGTCTGGGCCTTCGCCGGCTGGAAAGGCATGAAAGACGTCTGGCCGGCCATTCTGGTCACCGGCGTTTCCTTCGCCGTTCCGCAATTTCTGATCTCGAACTTCATCAATCCCTGGATCGTCGACATCGGCGCGTCGCTGATCTCGATGGCCTGCCTGATCGGCTTCCTCAAGATCTGGCAGCCAAAAGTGATCTGGACGTCGGCGGCATTGCGCAGCAAAGACGAATCCGCTGCGACGATGGCGCCGCCGAAGCCGGTGAAGATTGCCAAGCCGAGCTCCGCTCAAGTCTGGATGGCGATGCTGCCGTGGATCATCGTCTGCGTGGTCCTGCTGATCTGGGGCACCGATCTGTTCAAGCTCGCCGTCAACAAATGGGCGACTTGGAATTATCCGGTCCCGGAACTGAACGGGATGATCAACAAGGTCGCTCCGATCGTGGCTACGCCGACCAAGGAAGGCGCCGTGTTCTCGTTCACATGGCTGTCCTACACCGGCTCTGGCATGTTGATCGCCGCGATCATCTCCGGCTTGTTGATGGGCTTCGGCCCGGCCAAGATCGTTACCGAATACGCGAAGACCATCAAAGTCTGCGCCTATTCGCTGCTGACGATCTCAGCGATGCTCGCGATCGGCACCCTCACCCGCCTGTCCGGCATCGACGCGACCTTGGGTCTCGCCTTCGCGGCAACCGGCGTTCTGTATCCCTTCTTCGGCACCCTGCTCGGCTGGTTGGGCGTGGCGTTGACCGGATCGGACACCGCGTCGAACATCCTGTTCGGCAACCTGCAGAAGATCACGTCCACGCAACTCGGCATCTCGCCGATCCTCATGAGTGCCGCCAACTCGTCCGGCGGCGTCATGGGCAAGATGATCGACGCCCAGTCGATCGTGGTCGCCTCGACCGCAACCAACTGGTTCGGACACGAAGGCACCATCTTGCGCTTCGTGTTCTGGCACTCGATCGTGCTGGCCAGCCTCGTCGGCTGTTTGGTCATGCTCCAGGCCTATGTCTTCACCGGAATGATCGTGACGCCATAAGGTCTTGCACTGATACGCCCTCCCTTGGGTCATCAGTGCATCCCTGCCCCGCATCGAAAGATGCGGGGCTTTTTTTATGCCCCCGGCGGTATAGTGTCCGGACTTCAAAAGAAACCGGCGGAAACACTCATGAACAAAACTCTCGTCCAGGAACATTTCGGCAAGACCGCCGCGAGCTATCTCACCTCAACGCCGCACGCGCTCGGTAAAAGCCTGCAACGCCTCGTCGACCTCACGAAGCCGGAGAAAAACTGGCGCGCGCTCGACGTCGCCACCGGCGGCGGCCACGTCGCCTATACTTTCGCGCCGCACGTAGAGCGCATGTGGGCGACCGATATCACGCAGGAAATGCTCGATCAGGTGAAGGCCGAAGCCGCCAAGCGCGGTCTCGCCAATATCCGGGTCACCTATGCCAAGGCCGAGGCGCTGCCGTTCGAGGATGCGACCTTCGATCTCGTTACCTGCCGCATCGCGCCGCATCACTTCGACTCGATCGCCGAGTTTCTTGCCGAAGTGCACCGCGTACTGAAGCCGAACGGCGTCGTGGCCATCGTCGACAACGTCGTGCCGGAAGGCGCCGTCGGCCATTTCGTCAACGCCTTCGAGCGCTTCCGCGATCCGAGCCATCTACGCGCCTGGCCGATGCAGGAATGGCGCGACGCCTTCAAGACTGCGGGCTTTGCCATTACGCACGAAGAGCAGCTCTACAAGAACATGGAGTTCAAGAGCTGGGCGGCGCGCCACGACAAGGACATGCAGGCGTTCCTGCGCTCCATGATCAAGCTGTCGATGCCCGAAGTTCAGGCGGTGATGGAGCCGAAGAACATCGACGGCGCCGATTTCACCTTCCGTCTGTGCGAAGGCCTTTTTATCGGCAAGAAGGCATAGCCGTCATTGCAAAACAAAAATCGCCGGTGCTTTACAGCACCGGCGATTTCTTTTCAGACGAAGCGTGGAAGCGAGATTAGTTCTTCGCCATCCGCTTGCGATGCACGTGGCGGACCGGCACAGCGCCGGCTTCCCATTCCGGGTGCGCATCCCAAATCGCGTTGACCAGCAGGCCGCCGACGATCGGCACCACACAGGAGCCGACGAGGACGTGCGCTTCGCGCATGGTCAGCTGACGGTGCAACACAACGGTCGCAACCATTGGCGACACTGCGGCGCAGGCCATCGAGGTGGCGCCGTAAGCGCCGAGACGGGTCAGGCCACCGGCATTACCGTGGGTGTCCCAACCGTTCCAGCGCCAGTCGTTGAGCGCGAAAAAGCCGGCGGTGGAGGCGGCGCCGGCGACGATCGCAACGGCCGCGAGCTTCTTCTTGTCGTGATGACGCGGGCCATGCGCCTGGGCAGCCTGGCTGGTGAAGGCAAAAGCCGCAATCAGCGCGGCGAAAACAGCAAACTTACGGTTCATTCCTGATCTCCCGGTAGGTCCGTTCTGGACGGAACCGGCGATGTTTGGGCTGCTTCGCCGGAACTGTCGAGACGGCGCGCCGCCCGCCCGGATAGTTATTCACAGAGCCCTGTTCGCCCGGTTTTGCCTTGTCTGGCGGACGATCCCTCCCGGAGTACCGCGCAGGCCAGACAAGTCGTAGCAACCAACTGATAAATCACGGACATTCGCTGTTCAAAGTGGCGCTATTAACCACCGGTTAACCAAGCCGTTCCAGATTGAGACAGGAGACAGAATTTTTCCCTGTGATTCGGCGTCGCTATTGCCGGGCGGATCGGCGCTTTTAAAGGATCACGTCGATGAGCACATTTGGGGGCTTTTTCGCCCGCAAAACCGGCACGGTAGAAAACCTGCCGGCTCCCAAGCCGAACACCAACGTCACAGCGCTTCCCGACAATCCGCTGGAGCTCGACGAAGAGCTGTTCTCCGCGCTCGGCGCGCAGTTCGGCGGCGATAACGAGTCGCTCCGTAACCTGATGCTGGATGCCAGCGCCAAGATCGCCGAGCTCGACACCATCAAGGCCGCGGTCGGCAAGCTGACCGATCCCCTGACCAAGACGCTGCGCGCCTTCGAAGCCGAGAAGGCCGAACGGCTCGGCCTTCAGACCGTGCTGGCCAATACCCGCACCGCTTACGGCAAGCTGCGCAACGAAGTGGCCGAGACCGAGAAGAAGGCCGCCGTGGCCGATCAACAGTGCAAGGTGCTGCGTCAGGAACTGACGACGGTCCAGGGCCAGCTCCGCACTTCCGAGACCACCAAGCAGGAAATTGCGATCGATATCGCGGCCCGCCGCGCCCAGATCGTCGAACTGGAATCCCGCCTCACTCAGGAGACCGGAGAGAACAAGACGCTGCATGAGGAGAACCGCCGACTCGACGAGCGGCTCGCCACCACCGAGAAGCGCATCATCCAGCTCGAAGCCGACATCAATGCCGCGCGCCAGCGCTTGCTGACCGCCGAAGACGAGAAGCGCGCGCAGCAAACCTCGCTCAACAAAGCGAGCGCGGAACACGCCCGCCTGACGCGCAAGCTTCACGAAACGGAAGCGGCGCTCGGCGCCGCTCAAGGCCGCCTGCGCCACGTCGAGGCCAACTTCGTCGAAGCCTCAACCGAACGCTCGCGTCTGGTCTCGGCGCTCGACGAAGCCAACGAACGGCACGCCCACGAACTGACCAGCCAGCAGATGCGTTTCGATGCGCTACAGGCCCGTGCCCATTCGACCGAAAGCCTGCTGGTCGAAGCTCGCGAACACCTGCTCGGCCGCGCCGAGGAAATCCGCGAATATGACCGCCGCACCGGCGAGATCGCGACGGAGCGCGACGCGCTCCAGTCCCGCGTCTCGGATCTCGAAACCGACCGCATCACCCGCGAGTCGCAACTGAGCGAACTGGATCAGGCCCGCACCAACCTGGCGGATCGCGCCACCGCGCTGGCCCGTGCCTACACCAGCAAGGAAGCGGCGCTGACCCGCGCCGAGGACACCATCAGCGCCCTGAATACGCGGGTGAACGATCTCGAGAACGCCTACTCCGCCAACAAACTGACGCACGAACAGCACGTGGAGGAGCTCAACACTGCGCTCCGCCGCGAGAAGCTCGAACGCGCCGTCGTCGAGGGCGCACTAGAAACCGGCCGCAAAGACTTCTCGCGCCTGATGCGTGAGGTCATGGCCCTGCAGCGCAGCCAACAGGAAGCGGAAGCGCCCGAGGAACCGCGCGCTGCCAACGCCGCCTGATCAAGACTTAAAACGTGGGGATGCACACCGCCGGGCCAAAAGCCCGGCGGTGTTGTTTTACGAACTAGCTATTTTGCTGGTTTGTCGGCTTGCGCGGCGCCGTTGGGCCTGCGTCAGGCGGCCAAAACGTCGGCGGCGGCGATGTATCGGCCGGCGTACCGATTTCGGCACCAGTCTCGCCATGGTGGAAGACGGCGATAACACGGGCCAATGGTGAAACCGCAGGCGGCCACGCCGCAGCTACAGTCGGCACATCAGGCCGACCGATCGTCACGGTCAGATTGGCGGCAACGTCCGAGGCAAGGCTCGACCCGAGCGCGGTTTGATTCTTGAGCGATCTGAACATCGTCCCAGATTGAATCAATCCGCACACGCGACATTGATCCAACGCAAAACATCGCCTTCTAACAAACCGCTTAATTCAGGCTAGGCATTGGCGCGACCATCGCCAAGCTCTTGTCGCAGGCATCACACACGAAGGTGTGTATTTCAGCCTGCGCCAGCCGCGGATGCGGTTCGACGCCAAAAATCCGGGTGGTTCCTCCACAGACCTCGCAAGGCGGCGCAAAGGCATGTGTGGATTCGCTGATATGGATGTCTGTCATGAACTCACGCTAGGCTTGCTGCAGAACAAGTCAACGAATACTTTTAAATACCTGAATTTACTGCATTATACTCAATATAATACTTTGATTACTTAGCTCTAATACACTATTTGACGACATCGGCACCCCTTGCCCCTCCATCGACGATTGAGTAATTTGTGCAAGGAACTAAGTTCCAGCAAGCGCGTTTTCATGGTGAAACCGGGGGGCGGTCACGATGAAAAATCTAACTGGATCAGGGGTATAGGGCTATGGTGGACGCTCGCGGCGAACGTCTTCAGATCATGTTGGCGCCGGACGAACTGCAGGTCGTCGACGAATTCCGGTTCAAGCAACGCTTGCCGAGCCGGGCCGCGGCCGTGCGCGAGCTGCTTAAGCGCGGCCTCGCGGCTGAGGGGTACACGCCCGTTATGCTGGGCTCGAAGTCGGCGGATTGGGGTGTCACCGGTGACTCCCCGAGCGGCGCTAGAGACTCCGGCAAGCCAAAGTCCGGGAAGTAGCTACCTCACCAACTCCCGCATGGCGCGGTCGAGGCCGTCGAGCGTCAGCGGATACATCCGGCCGCCCATCAGCTGCTTCACCATCGAGATCGAGTGCGTGTAGTCCCAGTGCGCCTCAGGGGTCGGGTTGAGCCACACCGCCGCCGGATAAGTTCGCGTCAGGCGCTCGATCCAGGTCGCGCCCGGCTCGTCGTTGTAATGTTCGACCGAGCCGCCTTGCGCCATGATCTCGTAAGGTGACATCGCGGCGTCGCCGACAATCACGACCTTATAGTCGTGCGGATACGTGTGCAGTAGATCCCAGGTTGGCGTCACCGCAGTAAAGCGGCGGCGGTTTTCCTTCCACACCTTCTCGTAAATACAATTGTGGAAATAGAAATACTCCATGTGCTTGAATTCGGTGCGCGTCGCCGAGAACAATTCTTCGGTCGCCTTGATATGCTCGTCCATCGAGCCGCCGATATCGAAGAACAACAGCACTTTCACCGCATTGTGCCGCTCGGGCCGCATGTGAATATCGAGATAGCCCTTCTGCGCGGTGCCCTGGATGGTGCCATCGAGGTCGAGTTCGTCTGGCGCACCGGTGCGGGCGAATTTGCGCAGACGGCGTAGCGCCAGCTTGATGTTGCGGGTACCGAGTTCCACCGCGTCGTCGAGATCCTTAAACTCGCGCTTGTCCCAGACCTTCACCGCGCGCTTGTGCGTACTCTCGCCGCCAATGCGGATGCCTTCCGGGTTGTAGCCGCCGTTGCCGAACGGCGATGTACCGCCAGTGCCGATCCATTTCGAGCCGCCTTGGTGCCGGCCCTTCTGCTCCTCGAGGCGCTTCTTCAGCGTCTCCATGAGTTTGTCCAAACCGCCGAGCGCCTGGATCTGCTTCTTTTCTTCCTCGGTGAGATATTTGTCGGTGAGCTTCTTGAGCCACTCCGCTGGGATGTCGGCCTGCGCGCCCTCCCCCAGCATCTCAAGTCCCTTGAACACGGTGCCGAACACGCGGTCGAACTTGTCGAGGTTCCGCTCGTCCTTCACCAGCGTGGCGCGCGACAGATAATAAAAATCCTCGACCCGGCGCGACGCGAGATCGGCCTGCATCGCTTCCATCAGCGTCAGGTATTCCCGAAGTGAGACGGGAATGCCGGCGGACTTTAACTGGGTGAAAAAGTCGACGAACATCGAGAGTTCCAGATATGCGGTGCAGCAAACCGAGACAGCGCCCGCTACGCCCAAAAACGATACCAAATTCAGGCCGCGGACACACCCGGACAGACAGTCGGTCGCATTCTCGTTGCACTGCATCGAAAGACGTCAGATCTCCGCAATTTACGCACTTGACCCGCGGCGTTAAGTCGCGAATCTAATAAGAAAAGCGACAAGCGCGGGGCGTGAATCCAGCGCAGCACATACGATCCGGTGGGGGATTGAAATAATGCAGGCGCTCGACCGCGTCCGGTGGGCGCTTGCGATCATATTATCGATGCTTGTCCTGATCGCGCCCGCGATCTGGAACCAATTTCCCCTCCTGCAATACGACACTGGCGGCTATCTGGCGCGCTGGTACGAAGGCACATTGGTGCCGAGCCGTGCCGTGGCCTATGGCCTCTTTCTCAATCTAGGTGCGCCGCTCGGCTTCTGGCCGGTGTTGCTTGTGCAATCCGCGCTCACTGTCTGGATATTCGCGCTGCTGCTGCGCGTGCACGGCTTGGGTGGACGGCCATTCGTGCTTCTTGGCGTTATTAGCGCTCTGTCGGCGCTCACGACGCTGCCGTGGCTGACCGCGATTTTGCTTACCGACATTTTCTGCGGCCTTGGCGTCTTCGCGCTCTATCTGCTGCTGATGCGCAATGATGCCTTGAGCGGAGCCGAACGCATCGGCCTTATAGCCCTCATTGCCTTCTCGGCCGCTACGCACAGCGCTACAATCGCCGTGCTGATCATCCTGCTGGCTTGCGCAGCGATGCTGTGGCTGCACGATCGCAGCCGCATGCCCTTCGCCAATCTGCGGCGCGGCGTCATCGCACTGGTGCTGGGCGCCATGATGGTGTTTGCCGGCAACTACATCGTCGCCAAGCAGCTGGCTTGGACGCCGGGCGGCTTTGCTTTGTCATTCGGGCGCATGCTGCAGGACGGTATCGTCAAACAATATCTCGACGATCATTGCCCCGATCCGGCGCTCAAGCTTTGCGCCTATAAGAACCAATTGCCGCAAGACGCCGACATGTGGTTCTGGGGCTCGAAGCTGTTCGACAAGCTCGGCCGCTTTGCCGGTCTCGGCAAGGAGATGGAAAAGATCGCGATCGAAAGCGTGTTCCAATACCCGGCGATGCAAATCAAAACCGCCGCTGTCGCTACCGTGAAACAGCTCGCCGACGTGCACACCGGTGAAGGCGTCGTGTACTGGGTCTGGCATACGTATTTCATCATGCACGACTTTGTGCCGCAGCAGGAAAAGAACATGTGGGCGGCGCGCCAGCAGCGCGGCAAAATCTCGTTCACCGCCATCAACGAGCTGCAGTATCCGCTGGCGCTGCTCGCGATGGCGCTGCTGCCGGCGTTCCTGTTGCTGGCGCGATTCAACCGCATACCGCCGGACATCGCCGAGCTTGCGGCCTTTGTCAGCGTGACGCTGCTCGCCAACGCCTTCGTCTGCGGTGCTTTGTCCAATCCGCATGACCGTTACGGCGCGCGGGTCGTATGGCTCGCATCCGCCGTGGTGGCACTGGCCGCCGTCCGCCTCTATCAGAGCCGCACTGCCGCCGTCCGCGGCATTTTGCCGGTGACGCAATAACCGCTGAACAAAACGGGGCCCATCGAGTTACATTTGCACTTACGATGATTGGCCGGTGACGGCTGACTCTGGGACCTATTTGATGACGGATTTATTGCCCGCTGGATCTGCGGCGCATTTGGGCGCTGCGACCTCTGCCGCCGTCAACTCGGAAGAAATCTCCACGCTGACTTGGGCCTCTGCACCGACTTGGGCCTTTGCCGGCGCGGCGATGGTGCTGGCGTTGATGGCGCCGGCGCTATGGAACGGCTTTCCGCTGATCTTTCCAGACACAGGCGGCTACCTCTTGCGTCCGATCGAGGGCGATCTCGCCATGGGCCGCTCGGCGCTCTACGGGTTGTTTCTGTATCTCGGCATTCCACTGTCGTTCTGGCCGAATGCGTTGCTGCAATCGGCGCTGACGGCGTGGCTGATCGTGCTGACGATGCGCACCCACGGCTTCAGTGGCAAACCCTGGCTGTCGCTCGGCATTGTCGTGATGCTCACCGTCTGCACCAGCCTGCCCTGGTTCGCCGGCCAGTTGATGCCGGACATATTCTTCTTCTGCGCTGTGCTGGCGTTGAACATGCTCGTCTTCCGCAGCGCGCAGCTTGCAACGTGGGAACGCTATGCGCTTGCGGCGGTCATCGTCGTCACTATCCCGAGCCACATGGCCGCTGCAGGCATGTGTATCGGTCTTGTCGCCGCACTGTGGTTACTGACCCGCTTCAAAAGTTTCGCCGCGTGCTTGCCGTCTCCGCGACTTCGGCTTGCCGGCATCGCTGTCGCCGCCAGCATTGCAATGGCGCCGGTGTCGAACTTCGCCATCACCGGCACGTTCGCATTCACACCCGGCGGTTCCAGCTTCCTGTTCGGCCGCCTGCTCGAAGACGGCATTGTCGGCCGCTATCTGAACAAGCGCTGCCCGGATCCGGCGCTGCAAATCTGCAGCTACTATCGCGATCTGCCTCGCGAAGCAGACGATTGGCTCTGGGGTAACGATACCGCCTTTTACAAGCTCGGCGGTCCGGATGGATTCGCTGGCGAGCAGAGTGCCATCATCCGCGCCACGCTGATGCGGTATCCGGGCATGCACCTCACGTCGGCCGCGAGCGCCGCGCTGGAACAATTCGTCACTTTCAAAACTGAAGTCAGCACGCACGACAACGATCCAACCATCGGCGCCTTCAAGGACAACGTCCCACGACTCCTGCCGCCGTTGATGAGTGCCGAGCAGCAAAACGACGGCATTGATGCCGGGATGCTCAATTGGCTGCATGTGCCAGTTGCCGCGCTCACCATTGCCGGGGTCGGCGTCGCGCTGATCTTCCGCCGCAGACTTTCGGTCGCGCCGGAACTCACCGCGCTGTGCCTCACCGTCGTGCTGGCGCTTGCCGCAAACGCCGCGATTTGCGGGATCTTCTCGCACCCGGTGGACCGCTATCAGAGCCGGCTGGTGCCGCTGGCGCCGCTCGCCATCGCGCTTCTGGTCGCTCGCCACCGCCGCGAGCCCCCAGCTCTGTCGCGATAAACAATTTCATGTCGATATCTGCCGGCGGGCGCGCACATCAATTGTGCGCCGGTCTCATTTCCCCCATGCTGGTCTGTGGAATGACGGTAACCGCCAGGGCTGATGCCCAGGAGAGCGCCATGAAGGAGCTCGTTCCGACCGGCAAGCTACGGGTCGCCATTGCGATCGCGCCCTCGCCGTCCGCGCTCTACGCGCTCAAGGATCCCAATTCCGGAAAATTCCGCGGCGTCACCGTCGACCTCGGCACGGCGCTGGCGAAAAAACTCGGCGTGCTGCCCGAGTTCATCCCTCATCTCGCCTCCGGCGAAATCCAGAACTCAGCGGCGGGCGGCAAATGGGACGTGACCTTCATGCCCGTCGATGACGAGCGCAAAAAATTCGTCGACTTCGGCAACGCCTATCATCTGCTGCAAAGCACCTACCTCGTCGCACCGGGATCGACACTCGCCTCCGTCGAAGAATGCAACGCGCCGAACGTGCGCATCGGCGGCGCCGCCAATACCGCGACTTTCCGCGCATCGCAGCGCACCGCACCGGCGGCGAAGTTCGTCACCTTCCCCGGCGTCGCTGCCGCGGTCGATGCCATGAAGGCCGGCAAACTCGACGCCATCGCGCTGTCGCGGGAATCGCTTGGCGGCGTCGCCGCGCAGATCCCGAACTCGCGCGTGCTGGATGGCGGGTTTCTAAATTCCTCGACCGCGGTCGCGGTGCCGAAAGGCAAGCCGGAAGCGCTGGCCTACGTCTCGCACTTCATCGAGGAAGCCAAAGCCTCGGGCCTGGTACGGAAATCCTTCGACGCGATGAATTTGCACAATTCACAGGTCGCGCCCGCCGGCATGACGCCGTAGTATCGGACCGGACGAATCCACCATCCCTCCCCGGAGTTTCTTCGAATGGCCGACGCCGCCGTAATTCAACAACTTGCCCCCACTGGAAAACTGCGCATTGCCGTGGCGGTGGCGCCCTCGCCCTCGGCGCAGTTCGCCATCAAGGACGGCGACAAAATCAAAGGCGTCGCGGTTACCTTCGGCGAGGCGCTGGCGAAAAAGCTCGGCGTGCCGGCCGAAGTTCTGGGACACTCGTCGTCCGGCGAAATCCAGAATTCCGCCGCCGACGGCAAATGGGACGTCGCCTTCCTGCCGGTCGATGCGGAGCGCAAGAAATTCGTCGACTTCGGCGCCGCCTATCATCTGCTGCAAAGCACCTTCCTGGTCGCGCCGGGTTCGACGATGCAGTCGGTGAAAGATGCCAATGCCAAGGGCGTCGGCATCGGCGGCGTCGCCAACACCGCGACCTTCCGCGCTGCCATGGCCGCGACGCCAAACGCCACGCACATCGAATTCAAGGGCGTCGATATCGCCACGCAGGCCATGCTCGACGGCAAGATCCAGGCGATCGCGCTGTCGCGTGAGTCGCTCGCCGGCGTCGCCGGCAAGGTGCCGGGCTCGCGCATTCTCGACGATGCCTTCCTGAATTCGACCACGGCCTGCTGCGTACCGAAAAACAAGCCGGCTGCTCTGGCCTATGTCAGCGAGTTCATCGAGGAAGCCAAGGCTTCCGGGCTGGTACGCAAGGCATTCGACGAGATGGGTATGAAGACATCGGTTGTCGCGCCGGCGGGAATGAAGGGTTAAGGGGCTTGCGGCGGCCGTCTGTGCCCGCCACACTGCCGCGGAACGAGCGGGGGTTGAGTTTATGGATAAGCGCACTTTTTTCGCGGTAGCGTTGGTTGCTTTGCTGGGATCGACCTCAGCATGGTCTGCCGATGTCGCCCCGCCTGTTCTGAAGGCTCCGCCAGCGCTGCAGGCGCCCGGCTGGACCGGATTCTATGCCGGCGTTCAGGCCGGCGCCGGCTTCGGCAAGGCTCGCCAAAGTGACTTTCTCGGCTTCGACACCGGCGACTACAATTTGTCAGGCGGCCTCGCCGGTGTGACCTGGGGCTACAATTGGCAAATCGGCAATACGGTCGTCGGCTTTGAGAGCGACGCAGCATGGGCCAAGATCAGCGGCTCAACCGCGGGCCGCGGGGCTTCGGGCTCCTGCTTCGGCGTCACGCCGAAGTGTTCGGCCGAGTTGCAGGCATTCGGCACGAACCGGCTGAGACTCGGCTACGCGTTTGACCGCTGGCTGCCCTTCGTCACAGGCGGCATGGCCTGGGGCTATGTCCACGGCGCCGAAGGCGACGTGCCGGCCGGCGGCTTTGTCGGCTCCGGCGCCGAATTCCATTACGGCTGGACCATCGGCGCTGGTGTCGAAGCGGTGATCGATCCGCACTGGAGCGCGAAGGCCGAATATCTGTATGCCGATTTACGCAGCGGCAAAACGTTCTCGGAAGGGATCGCCGGTGTCGGGTCGATAACCGAGTCCGTCGGGATGCATGTTCATATCGTCCGCGTCGGCCTCAATTACAAATTCAACCCAGGCAGTGGATTGCTGCTCGACTGGCTGCCGCACAATCCGGGACCGGGGACCGGTCCTTGGAATTGGGGCGGCTTTTACGCCGGCGTCAACTACGGCGGCGGCGCAGGACGTGCCTCGCAGTCCGATACCTTCTTCGACCGCGGTCAGTATGACGTCAGTGGCGGCCTGATCGGCGGCACCATCGGCTACAACTTCCAGCACGGCCGCCTGGTCTACGGTGCCGAAGCCGATCTCGATTATACATCGATCAAGGGCGCGACCAGCGGCAACGCCGCGATATTGGGCGCCTGCGGCCTTGGCTCTTTAATCAACTGCGAAACAAAGCTGAACTGGCTCGGGACGGCGCGCGCCCGTGTGGGCATCTCGGTTGATCGCCTGTTGCCCTACATCACCGCCGGCGCGGCGTTCGGCAAGCTGACGAGTTCCGAAGGCGCGGCACCCTTGGTATTATACGGCTCCGGTTCGTCAACGCGCCTTGGCTGGGCCGCCGGCGCCGGTATCGAAGCTCGCATCGACGACCGCTGGAGCGCCAAGCTCGAGTATCTCTACGTCGATCTCGGTAGCCGCGAAGGCTTTACCGATCAGCTTGCAACCTTACCGACGACGTTTTCCGAAACCGTCAGCTTCAGAACGCACATCATGCGCGGCGGCCTGAACTACAAGTTCAACTAAACACCCGCCGCATCCGGCGTATGGATGTGTTCTGGCCGGATGCCCAAGCCGACGAGACGCGCCGGCAAACGGCGCAGCACGGGAAACAAGTTGAACAGCTTGACCGGCCACGGCAGCGTGGGCGTTGCAGCGCTCGCCAGCGCCGCGCTGAGCACACGGTTATGTATCTGCACCTGAATCCACTGGATCACTTTCATCGGTAAAGTGCGGCGCCGTTGTACAGCGACCAGATCGGCGCTGGTAACGCGCTTTTCGCGCAGCGGCGCTGCCAGAATATTGGCCGCCGCCACCGCATCCTGGATCGCCAGATTGATGCCGACGCCGCCGACCGGTGACATGGCGTGCGCGGCATCGCCGATGCAGAGCAGTCCCGGCCTGTGCCATTTCGTTAGCCGGTCGATTGCCACCGTCAGTAGTTTGATGTCGTCCCAGCTTTTGAGTTCATCGGTGCGGTCGCGCAGGAACGGCGACATTGCGACAACGGCATCGCGAAACGCCGGCAAACCTTTTTCCTTGATGCGGTCGATGCCGCCTTTCGGAATGACATAAGCGCATTGCCAGTATTCGCCGCGATTGAGCATCACCATCATACGGCCGGCTTCCATATGACCGAACGTCTCTGCGGTGTCGCCTTCGCGCCGCGAAATGCGAAACCACAATACATCGATGGGCGCGCCAATGTCCTCGACCGGAAGACCGGCCTTTTCCCGCACCGTCGAGTGGCGGCCGTCACAACCGACAACGAGATGGGCTTCGATCTCAACGTCGCCATCGGGCGTGCTCGCACGCAGCCCGGTGATGCGGCCACCTTTTTCGATCAGGTCCGTCGCCTGCCATTTCATGCGCAGGTCGAACGCCGGATAGCTATTGCCGTGTTTGGCCAGGAAATCGAGAAAATCCCACTGCGGCATCAGCGCGATGTATTTGCACCGCGTCGGCAGATGCGTGAAGTCGGCGATGGTCACGGTCTCGGACCCGATCTGACCGCTGAGGTGCTCGACCCGATCATGCGGCACCTTGAGAAATTCGTCGAGTAACCCGAGCTCGTGCATCAGTTCGAGCGTCGAGGGATGAATGGTATCGCCGCGAAAATCGCGCAGGAAATCGGCGTGTTTTTCCAGCACCATGACCGGTATGCCGGCACGCGCCAGCAGGAAGCCGAGCATCATGCCGGCCGGTCCGCCGCCGGCAATACAACAGCTGGTTCTGATTGTGGCCATGGTGTTTTTTAGCGCTGCTTGGTGGGTCGCGAAAGACCTTGCCGGCCTCGCTGCGGCAAGGCTATGCCACCATAAAGAGGTGACCCTTGAACGACACGCCTGCAAAACCCCGAAAGCCGACGCCGATCCTCGCGAATTACCCGCACCGGGTGCGCGACATCATCCGCTATGCCGATCTCGATCCGCAGGGCCACGTCAACAACGCCGTGTTCGCGACGTATTTCGAGTCAGGCCGCGTCGCCATGTTTCGCAATCCCGACCTCGGCATCGGTGTGCTGAACGCGACCTATGTGCTGGTGCGTCAGGAAATCGACTTCCTGAGCGAACTACACTGGCCTGGTGACGTCGAGATCGGCACCGGGCTCGTCGATGTCGGCCGCTCGTCATTTACGGTCGTGCAGACCATCTTCGAGGGCGAGATGTGCGCAGCCGCCGGCCGCGCCACGCTCGTCATGCTCGACACCACGACGCGCAAAGCGCGGCAGCTGACGCCTGAAGCGCTGGCGCGGCTCGAGCCGTGGAAATATCGCGGGAATCTTTGAAAACCAAGCTTGCTTTGAAAACCAAGCTTGCTTTGAAAGCTAAGCCTGCTTTTCCGGCGTCGTCACGACGAGGCCGTCGAGGGTATCGGTAACTTTGATCTGACACGACAACCGTGAGTTCGGCCGCACGTCGTAACCGAAATCAAGCATGTCCTCTTCCATCGGCGACGGCTCGCCGACCTTCTCCCGCCAGACCTCGTCGATGTAGACGTGGCAGGTAGCGCAGGCGCAAGCGCCGCCGCATTCCGCCTCAATGCCGGGAATATTATTGCGGATCGCCGTCTCCATGACCGTCGATCCGTTTTCGGCGTCGATGGTGCGCGCGGTTCCGCTGTAGTCCTTGAACGTAATCTTCGGCATAGGAAATAACAGGTTGGAGGAAATGCCAGGCTGGCAGCGCGGGATTGGCGCGCGGCTCATATATCGGCATTCGATCTACCGCGCCACCCACATTGTCATGCCGGGACGCCGCGCCAGCGCCGGAACCGGAATATTGGATTGGATCAGCCTTCCCGCAGCAATTCAGCGATCAGCACGCGGGCTTCGTCGACCGCCGCCGCAAGGCGATCAACCGCCACGACGCATTCAGCCGCCGATTCCCTCGCTGCTATTTCGGTAGCGCTGGCCGTCTCCGCAACGCGCGCGGCGCCGATGCCGACTGCCGAACCTTTAAGTGTATGCGCCAGCGTGGCGACCGCCGATGGCTCGCCACTGCGCATGCGCGCAACCAGCATGGCCGCCTGCCGATCGAACAGGCCGAGCACTTCCCGCTCCAGATTACGGTCGCCGAAGGTCATGCGCGCGAGATGACCGCGATCGATCGCGGCTTCAGGTGCGTCGCCCAGTGCTTGAACAGCCGTCATGCCCCGTTTCCCCAGACGTGATCCTTGTTGGGGGCCAGTTTGATCCGCGGGATGCAATGCCGGGTAAAGATGGATGGTTAAATGGCGCGTAACCGTGCCCGCTGCCGGCAACCGTCCTGCCGCACCGTGGCCGCAATTGGCCGGACATGGTGCCGTCGGGCAACGCATTTAAACGACGATTCATTATGGTTAAGTGACGTTAACGATGATGAAAAACTCCTTAACGGGTCGGTTTCTTTCGCGTTGCCAAGACGATAGGATGGAATCCTAAGGCGAAGCGTGGGCTGGCTTTGCTTAACAGTCGCCCATGTAAGGATTCCGCGCTCGTGGCGCGGCCCGCACGTTCTGGGCCGCGTCAGGTTTTGGTATCGCGTACAAGCGAGGCGACGATCGACATGGCGAACAGTCCGCAGAAATCCAAAGACGCGACGGAAGAAGCGCTCTCCGCAATCCAGGACGCGCTAAGCGTCCGCCAGAGCGATCCGCGCTCGCCGGCGTCGTTTGGATCGGCCGACGCGCCATCCGGAGCCGACCTGTTCCTCGACGAAGCTCCGGCGCCCGCCTGGAGCGGCGACGATTCAACGCCGCGCGCCGCAAATGACGACCGCGCGAATATCGGTCAGATTTTGCAGACGCTGCGCCGCCGCCCGGCGCGCGGGCCCTATATCGTCGCCAGCATTGCGGCCTTGGCCTGGGCCACCGGCGGTCTCGCCACTGCATATCTTTTCGCTGACGAACTGCAGGCGATGCTCGCAACGCCGCGCCTCGGCATCGCGGTCACTATCGCTACCGCCGCCGCCATCGTCGTGCCGGTGATCATCTCCTACGTCATCGCCCACATGTTCAGCCGTTCGCAGGACATGCGTCTGGTTGCGGAATCCATGGCGGAAGTCGCGATGCGTCTGGCGCAGCCGGAAACCGCGGCGCGTGAATCCATCGTCTCCGTCGGTCAGGCCATCCGCCGTGAAGTCGCCGCCATGGGCGACGGCGTCGAGCGCGCTTTGGCGCGCGCCGCCGAACTGGAAGCACTGGTACACAACGAAGTCTCCGCGCTCGAACGCGCCTATAACGACAACGAAGTCCGCATCCGCGATCTCCTGAGCGAACTGTCAAACCAGCGCGAGACTCTGGTCAGCCAGGCCGAGCAGGTGCGCAACGCCATCGCCAGCGTCCACCTCGATCTCGCCCACGACATCACCTCGGTCGGCGATCTCGTCTCCGACAAGGTCAACGAAGTGGCGCAGCGCGTCACTCGTTCGCTCACCGAAAAGGGCGAGCACATTACATTGGCGCTGGGTCACGCCGGCGACTCGATGATCGATGCCTTGAGCGAGCGCGGCAGCACCCTGCTCGACCGCCTCGAGTCGACCAGCGACAAGGCCACCACCGCCATCGGCTCGGCCAGCGAACGGCTGACCTCGAGCCTCACCTTCAAGACGCAGAACGTCCACGACGAGTTCGCCGATCTTGCCGCTCGCCTGCAGCAGATGATGACCGCGCGCCTCGATCAGGCGGCACAGGGCTTTGCCCAGAAGGCGGCGCAGACCATCGAGAGCATGGGCGCGCGTTCCGAGCAGTTCACCAACTCGATTGCCGATACCAGCGGCCGCATGGCAGAATCGATCGCTGCCCGCGCCGACGAGGTCAACGCGGCGCTGCGCTCGACCGGTGACTCACTGGTGCTCGATCTCAGCCTGCGCGGCGGCGATGTCGTTTCCAAGATGGAGCAGACCGGCTCGCGCATCACCGACACCATCGTCAGCCGTTCGAACAACATCGCCGACACGTTCCGTGACAGCGCCGAACAGCTCGCCGCC
>DASYCM010000056.1:0-19914 GCA_036500165.1 Pseudolabrys sp. | reverse complement strand
GGCGTACGCGCGTCCAGGGCCCCTTGGAAGACGACTTCTTTCAGATCCGGTGTGAACACGCGTACGACGAGGAACAAGTCCGCGTCTTCGGTTGCCGACGACACCCACAGCTTGGCGGCGATGGGGCCGGTAATTTCCGTGTCCGCCTCCAGCGGCTCGGTGAGGAAGGTGACACCTTCGCTGAAGCCTTTGTACGTCACCGAACCGGCGGCCTTCGCCGCCGTGTCGGCCGACATCGTCATCTCAGCCGGGTTGAGATAGAACTTCGTCCACTTGGTCCGGGCGATCGGCCACTCATTCTCGTGGCGTTCTACGAATTTCTCGCCGGGATGGCGGACTTGAAGTTGGACCTTGGGTTGTTTGTCCCAACCCGCGTCTTCGCCCTTGAGGAATTTACCGAAGAAACGCTTCTGCAAATCGACGCCATAGTTCGTATAGAAATGCGTCCAGTGCTCGATGCCATGCACTTCGAGCCATTTATTCTCGGTTGCCGAGCGTACGAAGCCTTCGAAATTGCCGCGCGGATGCAAACCCTGTCCGCCCCAATTCGCGGACGACAGCATTGGTACTTTCACCTTGTTCCAGTCCGGCATGCGCGATTGCCAAAACTCATCGGTGTCAAGTTTGCGTGAGAGGCAGTCCTCGTAGAAATTACGACGGTTCTTGCCTAGCTCTTCTTCAGTCAGCGTCTCCGGCCCGGAGACCCAGTCGCCCGTCATGCGGCTCTTGAAGCCGCGTGTGCCGCGGCCGTTTTGCAGTGAATAGATCTGCGCCTTGGACCAGCCTTCGACGAAGCCGCGGTTGAAGATGCCGCCGTGGTGCGCCATATCGCGATAGAAGTCGGCGGCTCCCTCCCACGTACATATCGCCGCAAGATGCTTGGGCTGGAGCGCGGCGGTCTGCCACTGGTTCTCAGCGTAGTAGGAGATGCCGTTGAGGCCGACCTTGCCGTTCGACCAGGGCTGCACACCGGCCCAGTCGACGCACTGCGCCTGATCCTGCGCCTCGCGCAACGACCAGATGTCGATCACGCCCGGCGAGCGGCCGGCGCCACGGCTATCGACACGAATACAGACGTACTCATCGGGAACCCATTTCTCCGGATCGACCACTTCCCACTGCTGGTACTTATTGGTGGAGTTGGCAGGCACGTCCGGCTGGTCGGCGCACATGCGCTCCCACTGGTCCTTGTAAAGGTCCTGGAAGGCGAGCCACTTGCCGTACGGGCCGTAGGTCATGATGACCGGATATTTGCCTTCGGCGATCGGCCGGTAGATGTCGCAACGCAGAACGATGCCATCGTCCATTTCGATAGGCATGTCCCAATCGATCCGCATGCCGTCGCGGATTTCACTTTTCTCACGATAGTCCATGGCTTCCTCGGGGAGTTTTGTTTGGGTTGTTCTGGAAGGAATAAGTCTTAAGGCGAGGCCTCGACGCGTTGGCCTGTGGCGTCGAAAAGCTGAATGCGACGGTGGTCGAGTGAAAGCGGTACGCGCTCGCCGACATTGATATGGGCCATACCGAAACCCTCGGTCACGGCGACGAAAGGCCGTTCGGTGTCGGCTTCGAAATAGAGCAGGGTATCCTTGCCCAGCGGCTCGACAAGCCGAACGGGCAACTCGACATCGCCCTTGGCGCCGTTTCCGACCTCGACGCTTTCTGGCCGGATGCCCAGCGTGCCCTTGCCCGGAGCCGCCGACTTGAACCGTTCGGGCAGCACAATGTCGAAGGGTGGGGCACGAAACCTCAGCGCGCCATTTTCTTGTACGATGTCGCCGTTAACAAGATTCATCGACGGCGAGCCGAAAAAGTCCGCAACAAAGCGATTGACGGGATTTGAGTAGATCTCCATCGGCGACCCGACCTGAACGATCTCACCATCTCTCATGACGACGATGCGGTCGGCCAGTGTCATCGCCTCTTCCTGATCGTGCGTCACGAAGATGAAAGTACGCTTGAGCGCCTGATGCAAGCGGTCGCACTCGGCGCGCAGTTCCCGGCGCAATTTCGCGTCGAGGCTGGAGAGGGGCTCATCGAGCAGGAAAGTCGATGGGTTGGTGACCAAAGTGCGAGCCAGCGCGACACGCTGGGATTCACCACCGGAGCATTGCGCCGGCATTTTTTCGAGCAGGTGTTCGATGCGAACCATTTGCGCGACTTCGCGTACGCGCCTGACGCGCTCTTCAGCCGGCACCTTCTTCATGCGCATGCCGAATTCGATGTTTTGCGCGACATTCTTGTGCGGAAAGAGAGCGTGGCTCTGGAAAACCATGCCGAGGCCGCGGTCGCGCGGCTCAAGATCGTTGACGACGCGGCCGTCGATACGGATTTCGCCGCCGGTCGGGTCCTCGAAGCCTGCGATCATGCGCAGTGTCGTCGTCTTGCCGCATCCGGAAGGTCCGACGAAGACAATGAATTCGCCATCTTCGATGGTGAAATTCAGTCCTTTTACGGCTTTCACGAAGCCGTACGACTTTTCGAGATTGACGAGCTCGATACGCGCCACTGTGACTATCTCCGTACCATGCCGAAACTGAAGCCGCGTGCGAGATGCTTGCGGATGATCAACCCGACGATCATGAGCGGAACCGTGATGCCGACAGCGAGTGCCGCTTGCCGGCCGTAGACGCGGCCTTCTGTCGAACCCTGATATTTCGATAATTCGATCGGCAGCGTCGTGACATCTGTCTTCGTCAAGATCAGCGCCAGCAGATATTCGCTCCAGGTCAGGATCAGGATGAACAGAAAGGTCGCGACAAGGCCCGAGCGGATCAGCGGCAAGACGACCTCGAAGATCGTCCGCCAGCGCGATGCGCCGAGAATTTCAGCGGCCTGCTCAATTTCGCGCGGCACCTCGTCAATGAAGCTCTTCGTCATCCACACAGCGTAGGGCAACGTGGTGAGGAAATAGACCAGGATGAGGCCTGTTCTCGAGTCGAGCAGACCTATTGCGGAATAATAAAGTGATAGAGGCGCGGCGATGACGATCGGCGGGATCATGCGCAGCATCAGAAGTTGGAACATCCGTGCTTCGGACAAGATTTTGTAACGTGACACGCCGTAGGCAATGATCGATCCGAAGAAAACCGAAAGGAAGGTCGATATTGTCGCGATGACCGTCGAGTTCCATAGAGAAATTAGCGGCTTTTGCGAAGAAATTGCGTATTGGGTCTGCGTGTATTCCTCGGCGCCGAACCAGACGTTCATGTAGTTGGAAAGTGTCGGTGGGTCGGGGAAATAATAAGGTGGCCAGGCGAACCACTGCGTGTCGACCTTGAAGGACGTCGAGACGATCCAGTAAATCGGGAAAAACGCCATCAGCGCCCAAAGGCTGAGCACAACGTAACGAACGATCGTCGTGATGCGGCGGCTTTTCGATTTGGTCATCGACATTTAAGCCACCGCGTCCGGCTTGCCGGCTTGGGCGTACATTTTGTCGAGCGCCCGCTTTTCCCGGCGTAGCAACTGGATGGCGCCGAGCACGATCACGATCATCATCAGCATCACGATGTAGGACATCGCCGCGCCCTTGGAGATCTGGAAGTACTGCCACGTCGTCATGAAGATATAGACCGGCAACGTTTCCGTCGCGGAACCGGGCCCGCCCTGAAACAGCGCCCAGGTTTTCGGAAATTCAGCCATCGCCTCGAGAAAACGCAGGATCAGCGCAAGCAGGATGACCGGCCGCAGCAGTGGAAGCTGCACTTCCCAGAAGATGCGCCACTTCGATGCGCCGAGAATTTGCGCTGCTTCAATGGGCTCTTTGGGAATAGCAGCGAGACCGGCCGACATGATGATGAAAGAGAACGGCGTCCAGTTCCAGATTTCGAGCAAGCCAACCGTCATCAAAGCGAGATGAGGGTTGCTCAGCCACGAAGGCTTGAAGTCGAAACCGCTCAGACGGCTGAGCAGGTCGTTGAGCGGACCGCTCTGGTACAGCATCATTTCCGCCGTATAGGCGACGACGACCGGCACCGTGAGCATCGGCAACAGGAAGATGATGTAGAAGAAGGCCTGGCCGCGGAAGGGCTTGTACATCAGATAGGCCAGCAAAAAGCCGAAGATAAAGCAGCCGAAGGTCGATCCGGTCGCGAAAGTCAGCGAGCGAACGACCGCCCAGCCGAAACGCTCGTCGGTCAGAACTTCCTGAAACAGATCGAAGCCGACGAAGTCTGCTTCCCACCATGAACCCAGATAAACCGTCCATTGGTGGAAGGAGAAGTAAAGTTGAAGCATCAAGACCGGGATCAGCACGAAGGCAAATAGTGCGATCAGCGGCGTGAGCAAAGATAGTTTGAAACGCCGGACGGCACGCCGTCGCGATATCTCACGCGTGGTGGCTTTCGGGGGCACATCGTCGGTCGAATACGCGGCTACGGCCATTCCTTAACCTCGAAGGAAATTCCGGACGAGCGCGGTGCTCGTCCGGCCGATCTTGTTACCGGGAAATTCCCGCGATTCAGGCCGGAACAAGCCGCTTCGGCATCACCGCCTTGTAGCTCGCCAAATCCTTCTTCAGCTTGGCGCGGCCGATGCGGCCGATGATCGCGTTCCATTCGTTTTCGGTCTTCGACAGCACGTCCTTGGCGGGGAGCTGGCCGACATAGGCTTCGGACAGGTTCTTGCCGAGGGCATCCTGGAATTCGAGATAACCGGTGAGATAGATCGGTGGTGCGACGACTTCGAAGTTCTTTTCGATCGCCTTGACGCCGGCTGGGCTGTAGGCGTCCTGCACGGCTTTCGACGTCATGTGCTCTTTCGCCCAGGCGTCGTTGAAGGTGTTCACCGCGTCAGAGACGATCGGCACGCTGTTCTTCCCGGAGCCGAGCCACAGCGCCATGTAGGCGGCCTGCGCCTTACGCGGGCTGTACTTGTTGATGAGGATGGCAGCGAGCGGCGACGACATCGAGCGGACGATGCGCTTGCCGGAAAAATCAGAACCGGGTACCAGGCCATAAAGCCATTTGCCAGTCGTTTTCGATTTTTCCTTGTTTTCGTTTAGCTTCGCGGTGCCGTCCCAGTACAGGCAGTTCACCACGTGACCCTGCGCGATGCGTGGGATCATCTGCGGCGTGCCCCAGTTGGCGGCTTCCGGATGGTTGACCTTCTTGTCCTGCAGATAGAGGTCGACGGCGTACTGGCCGGCTGGTGTGTTCAGCGTCGGCTTCATGTCGTCGTCGAACGGGAAGCCGCCGGCGCTGTAGTAGATCATGTACCACCAGGTCACACCGTTGGCGCGATTGCGGAGGTTGCCGGAGCCGTACAGATCCTTGGACGGGTCCATGAAGAATTCCTGGATTCTCAGGCTTTCTTCCCAAGTTTGCGGCATGGCCGGCTCTTTGCCGAATTTGTCGGCGAACCGCTTCTTGTTGTCGGGATCTTCGACGATGTCCTTGCGCAGATACTGGATGTGGACGTTGCCGTCGGTCGGTACGCCGTAGGTGCTACCGCCATAGGTCATGAAGTTGCCGTAGTCGGCGACGGCCTCGCTCTTATAGTTCGCCTTCTTCATGTATTCGTCGAGCGGCTCGAGATAGCCGGCGGAGGAGAGGGACGGGATCATGTTCGAGTCGATGTGGATGAAATCGAACTGAGCCGAGCGCGATAGCGCCTCGGCCATCGCGCGCTGCGGTGCGTCAAAGATCGAGATGTCCTGCACCGCGCCGACGGTGATATTGGTGTGTTTCGAGAATTCGGCGATCACCGGCTGCATCGGCACCAGATAGGGCGACCAGATCATGCCAGTCACCGCGGCGGGGCCGGCTGCTTTGCCGGCGGCAATAATGCTTTCTTCCATCGTTGCGGCGTAGGCGAACGAACCGGGCAGGGTACTGGCGGCGGTAACAGCAGCACTTCCCTGAAGCAGTGTTCGCCGTGAAAGATCCAACTTGCTCATCACTTCCTCCCTGATTGTGTTTTTTGGCAGTGTTCAAGAAGCATCGTGGCCGCGGACATGACTCCGCTGCCGGCAAAGACGAACCGTGTTCAGATTGGTTGATTGATTGATCGGTTTGCTTAGTTGCGGGCAAAAAATTCCCGCCGCCGCCCGCCGCATACTCGCGGCAGGCACACTTCCACACTTAGTTTTCGCGAGAGGAAACAGCACAGACCCTCCTCGCATCTCGGTGCAATGCGCGGCCTTCGCCTGCGCAGTCTCGTCCGAGTACAACTTAAGCGTTTACATCCCTAACGTTCCACGCATTATTCGCGCGGTTATGTTTTACATCGTATGTGCAGCTTGCTCGATCCGCAACACGCTTGTGAACATTGGTTTGTCTGCAATGTCGCAAAGGCGTTTTGTTTCGTTCCGCTGAGTGGATCTCGACAGCGCTCACATCTTCTGAAGGTTGGCCTTCTGGATGATGTCCTTGAAGGTAGTGATTTCTTTGGCGAGACGGTCCCACGCGACCTGTCCGCCCTTTGGACGCACGAGGAAGCCGGCTTTGTACAGCTTGTCTTTCATATCCGGCGTGGACAGCACCTTCACCGTTTCCGTTTCGAGCCAATTGCGAATTTCAAGCGGCGTTTTGGACGGCGCCAGCAGCGCCGTATCGGTGCCGAACACGAAGTTCTCGTATCCGGATTCAATCATGGTGGGCACGTTGGGCATCTCGGGCCAGCGACTATCGCCGGTCACCGCGAGGCAACGCAGAGTGCCCGCCTGAATATGCGGTGCAGCTGGCGGCAGCGCCGTAGAGCAGGCATTGACTGTGCCCGCGAGAATAGCCTGTACGGCTTCGCCGCCTCCCTTGAAGACGATGCATTGCATCTTGGGCAGCTTCTCGATCATTTTCAGGACTTCGACCTGAATGTACAATGACGAGCTGAGCGCCGGTGTCGAGACATTGAATTTGTCGGGATTGGCACGCGCCAGCGCAACAAGGTCCTTCATCGATTTGGCCGGCGAATCTGCTTTGACCACGAAGGCGTTTGGCGATGTCGCCAGTTCGCTGACACCAACGAAATCCTTCTCCGGATCGAACGGCACTTGATTGAAGAAGGCGACGTTCACGGAGTATTGCGTGCTCGTCAGCAGAATGGTGTAGCCGTCCGGATCGGAGCGGGCGACGGCGCCGATGCCGACATTGCCGGCCCCACCGGGACGATTTTCAACGATAAATGTCTTGCCGGTCGACTGCTGAAGCGCGGCCGCCGTCATGCGGGCGATGAGGTCCGCGGGGCCACCGGGTGTCACCGACGCGACGATCTTGATCGGGCGGTCGGGATAGGCCGCAAGCGCCGGAGTGATGCGAAGAATAGCCGGCGTTGCTGCCAAAAATCCCGCGGCCTTGATGAAGTGGCGGCGTGTCTGATGCGATTGTGGAACGAGAGCTTTGCTCATTTTTAATTTCCTCCCGATTTTTAGTTAGCGGCTCAAGGCGGCGGCACCTCGCACGCGAGGATGCTCGACGTCTCCGAATCCGTGATGAACAAAGTGCGGCCATCTGCGGCGAAGGCGCAGTTCGTGGTGGTGCGGCCTGCGCAGGACATGATCCTATAGCAAGGCTCGGCGATCGAATTGAGAACCCAGACGCATCCATGCGCCGGATCGCAGATGAACAGCCGGTCGTATTCATCGACGGCGAGGCCGTCGGGCCCGTTGGTGCCGCCCGGCATTTGCGTGAAGCATTGCGCTTTGGTGACGGTGGCGTCGTTGCGCAGCATGAAACGCCAGACCGCTGCCGAGCGCGACATCGCGACGTACAGATGAGTCTTGGCCTTGTTAAGCACGAGGCCGTTCGGGCTCGGCCCGTTGTGTATAAGACAATCCAGCCGGCCGTCGGGATGGACACGCCAGACTTTTCCGGATGGATCGTGCAGTCCAGTCGTGCCTTGGTCCGTGAACAGGATCGAGCCGTCGGGATGCAACGTGAGGTCGTTTGGGCCCTTGAAGCCTTCCGTCAGCAGCGTGCGCAGATGCGGCGTGACTTTGCCGTTGGCGGGATCGATCCGCATGATGCCATTGCGATAGTCGGCAACAATCAGGTTACCGTCGGTAAGAAATTTCATCCCGTTCGGCCAGCCGTCATATTGCGCGATCAACTCCCATTCGGTGCCGTCGATGCGGAAGATGCGGCCATAGGGGATGTCGACGATATGGAGTCGGCCCTGCGCGTCGAAGCAGGGTCCTTCGAAAGCGGCGTCCACGGCGTGGCCGTTACGATTGATGTCGCTCCATTCGTTGCGGAACGGTTTGCGGAACCGGTCCGGTAGCTTGGTGACGATCTTGGTCGGCAACTGTGGCGGCGGTGCGAACCACATGGCGGGTGCCCTCAATCCACCGGCGGCGGCGGATTGCCGATTTCGGCGAGCCGGCCGTCGTCGGACATGAGCTTCACGAAGATCACGAGCGACTTCATCAAGGTCGGCATGCCGAAGTGGGCCGAGCTCTGGAACAGGACTTCCAGAATCTCGCGCGGCTTGGCGCCGGCGCGTAGTGCGCCGCGCATATGCGAGCGGATCTGGATGCCCTCGGCGACCGAGAAACAATTGCCGATAATGCAGAGAATGCGGGTGCGGTCGTCGAGAATGCCGCGGCCGTAGATACCCCGATAGGTGAAATCGATCCAGAGATCGGCGAATTCGGCATCGAGGCTGTGCAGATACGACAGCATGTTGAGATGATGCTTGGGCCGCAGACGCAGACCGGTGCTGACGCCGCGCCAATCGTGCTCGGTCATCATTTTGTCGCGGCGCGGGTCGGTGGCGTCGTCCGGATGCCAATGTTTGCGCTCATCGTCCATCGAACGCTTGGCGTCGTTTTCGGCCAGCGGCGGATGGCCGGCACGCAGCTTGTCGAGCACCCCGGCCTTGCGGGCTTCGGGTTCGAAGACCTTCAGGGCAGCGTCGATCACCGAATTGCCGCCATAGACGACGGACTGGAGAATAACTTCGAGCGTTTCGCGCGGCTCGATGCCGGCTTGCCAGGCGGCGCGCAGCGCTTCACCGAGCGCGTCGGCGTTACGCGTCATGGTGAACTGACCGATCAGCACCAGAAAGCGCGTGCGCTCATCCAGAACTTTACGACGAGCCAGGCCCTTCACCGCATAGTCGAGCCAAAGCTGCGTGAAGTGCGGATCGATGCTGTCGCGCAAGGCGAGGCGGTCGTCGAAAGCGTCGGCCTGGAGACGCCGGCCTGTCGCGATCGTTTCGGCGTCGTACCTCGCGCTGCCATCAGACTTGCTCTGCATCGTTTTCTCACTCCCGTTTTCTTGAATCGAGGACGCTGGCCTCGTTTGCGGTGATGGCTCATAACACGCCAAAATCATTTTGGCCAACTTGACCGCAAAGCAGAATTGAAGAATATTATACAGACAAACTGTCCACAATGAGGACAAGGCCCTTGGCCCGCCCTACGACGATCAAGACCGACGTTGCTGACGATGCGGATCGCTCCGCAGTTAAAAGTTTGCGCAAGGCGATGAACGTGCTCAACGTGCTCGCGGGCGCCGAGCGTCCGCTGACCGTAGCGGAAGTAGCGATCAATGCCGGGATTGCCCGGCCGACGGCCTATCGTTTCGTGCAAACACTGGTCGCGGCGGGCTACATCGCCCAGGACCCGGTCGACGGGCGGCTGTCCATGGGCTTTGCCGTGTTGCCGCTCGCGTCGAGCCTGCTCGACCGCAACCGGATGCGCATCGAGGCGCTGCCGCATCTGCACACCCTTGCCAGGGAAACTGGCGAGCGCGCCAATCTTGGCATCCTGTATCGCGACCGCGTGCTCTACATCGCTGGCGTTGAGAAGCCGGCGCTGCCGACCATCTATTCGCGCTTCGGCAAGAGCGCGCCGGCGCATTGTTCGTCACTCGGTAAAGCGATCCTCGCCTATCTACCGGACGCCGATGTCCACGCGCTTTTGGAGCGCGCGCCGCTCACCGCCCACACGCCAACCACCATCGTAAGCCGTCCGGCCTTCGCCAAGGAAATCGCGGAAACGCGGATGCGGGGCTACGCCATCGACCGCGCCGAACATGTCCTGAGCTCAAGCTGCCTCGCTGCGCCGATCTTTGACGCCAATAATCGCCCGGTCGGCGCTATCGGCGTCAGCGGCCGCGAACTGGAGCCGCTGATCAAGCATCAGGAACTGGTACGCCAGACAGCGGAAATCATTTCGCACCATCTCCTGTAACCAGATACTCACAGAAAGTAGAAACCGGAAACGCCATGGAAAAGCTCGTCATTACGGTTGCCTGCGACTCGCGTACCTCTTATCCGATCAATCACTATTGCCCACCGCAGGAAGACATTGCGGGCGTCGCCCAGCAATATCTTGACAGCGTCAAGGCCGGCGCAGCGGTCACGCATATCCATGGCATCCGCACACTTGAAGAAACCATGCAGGCAGACGGTCGTCAGGTATCGCGCATGGATCAGGAGGGCTGGAAGCGGCTGAACGACGCGATTTTGTCGAAGAGCGAGCCGGTGATGCAGTTCGGCGTCGCCAGCGCGCGTATCGCCGAGAAGGTCAAGCTCATGGAGCTCGGCCCCGACATGATGGCGGTGGCGTTCAACGCGCACGATGAATATTTCAATCCCGATCCGCAGTTTCCGCCCAAGCGCATGATGGCGATCCACCCGGTGGAAGAATTGCTCGATTACGCGAAGGCCGCCGAGAAGCACAAGGTGAAGCTCGAGGTCGAATGCTTCCACACCGGCGGCTTCTGGAATCTCGAATTCGTTCGCAAGCAGGGCTATCTGCAGCAGGCCTATTGCACTTTGTTCCTTGGCTGGCCGGGTGGCACCTGGACCCCGCCGACCGAAAAAGCGCTCATCTACATGGTCGATCATTTGCCGAAGAACGTCGTGTGGAACGTCAGCGTCATGAACCCTGAGAAGCAGTGGGACTTGCTGGCGTTGGCGGTTTCGCTCGGCGGTCATGTGCGCGTCGGTTACGAGGACAATCCGTACATCGGTTCCGGCGAACTGGCGAAGAACAATGCCGTACTGGTCGAACGTATGGTGAAGATCGCCCAGGGTCTCGGCCGCGACATTGCGACGCCGAAGGAAGCGCGTAAGATTTTCGGTCTCTACAAGCAATAAATGCACGAGCCACGCCGGTAACGGCGAAGGTGAGGTATCGGCCGGCGTACCGATAAGGGCGCCGGCCACCTAACAGGGAGGATATAATGCTCACGAAGAAAGTGTGTGCGCGGCCTGCATGTCACAAATCGATCCGTGCTGTGTTCGGTCTCGTCGTGGCGGGACTCTCACTGCTGTTGCCGGCTTCATCTCAGGCCGCGGGTTTTCCCGACCATCCGATCCGCATTATCGTGCCGTTCGCGCCGGGTGGCGCCAGCGATCTGATAGCGCGCGTGCTCAGTGCGCCGCTTCAGCAGGAGCTGGGCCAGCCGGTCGTCGTTGAAAATCACGCTGGCGCCAATGGCAATATCGGCATCGGCTTTGTCGCCAAGGCTGATCCGGATGGTTACACGCTACTTGTCGCCTCCAGCGTGATCTTCGTAAATCTGCCGCTGCAACGGCCGAACAGCTTCGATCCGGGCAAGGATTTCGCGCCGATTGCTGATCTCGGCGGTTCGCCGGACGCACTTTTGGTGCGTACTGAAAGCGATATCAAGGATTTTGCCGACCTTCTCAAGCGCGCAAAAGCCAATCCGGGACGCATTACTTTTTCGAGTCCCGGTGTTGGCAGCATTTCGCAGCTGGGCGTCGAGCTTCTCGATGTCCGTACCGGTATAAAGCTCACTCACGTGCCGTACACCGGCGCAGGTCCGGCGGTGCAGGCGGGGCTAAGCGGCACGACCGATCTGGCGGGCGTGAACATTTCCGCCGCCATGCCGCTGGTCAAGGCTGGTAAAATGCGGGCGCTGGTTCAGACGGGTGAAAAGCGCTGGTTCGAACTGCCGGACGTGCCGACGCTCAAGGAAGCTGGCATTGCCAACGCGGAATCCGAAACGCTTCAGGTGTTGCTCGCGCCGGCGAAGACGCCGAAGGATGTTGTCGACAAGCTCAGTACCGCCGTGGTCAAAGTGCTCAAGGATCCGAAAATTCGCGACAACCTTTTGAAGACCGGCTTCGAGGTGTCGGGCACGGGTTCTGCTGAGCTCAAGAAACTGATCGATGGCGAAATGGCGAAGTGGCGCGGCGTCATCAGTCAGGCAAATCTCAAGGTAAATTGAAGCGCGTGACGGGCTTTGACACGATCATCATTGGCGCTGGATCAGCCGGTTGCGTGCTCGCCAACCGGCTGTCCGCGCAGTCGAACCGGTCGGTGCTGCTGATCGAGGCGGGGGCCGACACACCACCCGGTCATGAACCTGCGGACGTGCTCGATACCTATACTTCGTCCTACTACAACAGTGCCTACAAGTGGCCGGGGCTTAAAGCACATTGGCGCACGCGCGACACCTCGCCCGAAGTGACATTCGACCAAGGGCAGGTCATGGGCGGCGGCTCCACGGTCATGGGCATGATCGCCCTGCGTGGCACGCCGGACGACTACGATACCTGGGAGCGGCTCGGCGCTTCCGGCTGGAGCTGGAAAGACGTGCTGCCGTACTTTCGCAAGCTTGAGACGGATTCGGACTTTAGCGGCGATCTACACGGCGATAGCGGGCCGATCCCGATCCGCCGAACGCCGCCGGCGCAATGGCCACCTTTGTCTCGCGCCGTCGAGCAGTTCGCGCGCGAACGCCAGGTCCCGAACATTGCCGACATGAACGGCGACTTCCGCGACGGTCACGGCTCGCTGCCGATGAGCAGCACGCTGGCGCGGCGGGCTTCGACCGCGATGAGCTATCTCGACGCCTCCGTGCGCGCCCGAAAGAACCTAACGATCCTGACCGGTGCTTCCGTCACGAAACTCCTGTTCGAGGGCCGCAAGGTTGTCGGTGTGAAGGCGATGGTCGCCGGCGGCGAACAGGAACTTCGCGCCAACGACGTGATCCTTGCTGGCGGCGCCATCGCTTCACCGGCGCTGTTGCTGCGCCAAGGCATCGGCCCGGCTGACGAACTGCGCGCGCTGGGCGTTGATGTAATTGCCGACGTGTCCGGCGTCGGCCGTAACCTGCAAAATCATCCGCTGCTGTTTCTGGCCGCTCATCTGCGCCGTGGCGCGCGGCAGCCGAAATCCTTGCGGCCGCATCCGATGACGTGTCTGCGCTACTCGTCCGGCATGCCGGGTTCGGTGGCGAATGACATGTACATCGCCGCGCACAGCAAATCCTCCTGGAGCGCACTCGGCGCCCAGCTCGCCAATTTCAACGCAACGATCTTCAAGCCAGTATCGCGCGGGCGCGTTACGCTCGTCTCGGCTTCGGCCGCCCGTCCGCGCATCGAGTTCAATTTCGTCGGCGAAGAACTCGATTTGCTGCGGCTGATGGACGGCTTTCGCCGCATCGTCGATCTCGCTTTCAGTGAGCCGGTACAAGCGCTTTGCACCACGGTGTTCCCGGTGCGTTTTACCGACCGTATCCGCCAACTCAATGCGTTGACGCCGGCCAACGCGCTCAAGGCCCGACTGATCGCTGGTACACTTGATGCCGCACCGTTTATCGCCAATACCGTTTTCGGTCGCTTGACCGGCCAGCGCATCGATCTTGCAGCACTCGCGAACGACAACGACGCGCTGGCGGATTATGTCCGCGCCAATGTTGCTGGTACGTTCCATGTCTCCGGCACCTGCCGTATGGGCAGCGAGGGCGACCCGGCAGCGGTCGTCGATACCGAGGGCCGTGTCCACGGCATCGCCGGATTGCGCGTGGTCGACGCCTCGATCATGCCGGCAATCCCGCGCGGCAACACTAACATTCCCACCATCATGCTGGCGGAGAAAATCGCCGCCGGAATTTGTGCCGCGGGCCCCGCCGCGACGGCTCATTGAGGCACTTCATGGCACGCGACTACATTCTCGGTGGCCATGCGCGTAGGCTTCTAGGTGCGAAAGGTTGACGATGCCGCCGCGCCTGCTCCTCGGGACGCATTTGCCATTCTCCACGGTGGGACTCGGTTGCAATAATTTCGGTGTCCGGCTCGATCTTGCGGCCGCAACCGCCGTGGTCGATGCAGCGATCGATTCCGGCATCACCGTGTTCGATACCGCGGATGTCTATGGCAAGCGTGGCGGCTCGGAGACAATTCTGGGTCAGGCACTCGGGAAGCGGCGCAAGGACATTGTGCTTGTTACGAAATTCGGTGTTGCCATGGATGACGAAGGCCGCCTCAAGGGCGGTTCCCGTGCCTATGTGACGAGCGCGGTGGAAGCGAGCCTGAAACGGCTCAACACCGACTACATCGATCTTTATTATTATCATCGGCCAGATCCGGCGACGCCGATCGAGGAGACCATGCGCGCGCTCGATGAACTGATCCGCCAGGGCAAGGTGCGTTACATCGCCTGTTCCAACATGTCCGCGGCTCAGGTGGTGCAAGCGCAGGTGGTGGCGAAAGCCAACGGCCTGCATCGCTTCGTCTGTTGCCAGGACCAATACAGCCTGCTCGCGCGGCAGATTGAAAGTGAGCTTGTCCCCGCGCTTCAGCACGAACACTTGCCGCTGCTTCCGTATTTTCCGCTCGCAAGCGGCATGCTGACCGGCAAGTATCAGTTCGGCGCGCCGGCCCCGGAAGGCAGCCGACTGTCGCACAAGCGCTATTCGGACCGATTTCTCAACGACCAAAATTTCCACGTCGTCGAACGACTCAAGGAATTCTGCGCGCAACGCGGCCGCTCGATGCTGGAGCTTGCTTTCGGCTGGCTGCTGTCGAAGCCGCTGGTCGGAAATGTGATTGCGGGCGCCAGCACGCCCGAACAAGTTCGTCAGAATGTCGCTGCGACAAGCTGGCGTCTCGACGTCGCCGAGATGGCCGAGGTCAACCGTTTGTCAGACAAATCAACGATTCACGCATAACAAAAATTGGGGAGAGAACTATGTCTAGGAATTTCGGAAGCCGCATCATCGCGGCGGGTATTGGCCTTCTGGCGTTCGCAACCGTTGCGGCGGGCCCCGCTCTGGCAGAATATCCCGAACGACAAGTCACAATCGTCGTCTGTTTCCCTGCCGGCGGCGGCACCGATGTCGCTACGCGCATGATCAACGTGCAACTCGGCGAAGCCCTGCACAAACCGGTCATTGTCGAAAACCGCGGCGGCGCGGGCGGATCGATCGCGGCGGCCTATGTGGCGCGGTCCACTCCCGATGGCTACACTTTGCTTGCCTGTTCCAGCGCCTACGTCGTCAATCCAAGTCTCTTCGCCAACGTTGCCTATGACCCGCTCAAGGATTTCATCCCGATCATGGTGTTCGGCGCGTCTGCGAACGTCTTCGTGGTGCCAGAACAATCGAAGATTAAGACCATGAAGGAGTTTCTTGCCGCGGCGAAAGCCAATCCCGGCAAGCTGAACTGGACCAGTCCGGGTGCGGGCACGACGCCACAGCTCGCTGGCGAAATTCTCAAGATGAAGACCGGTATCGATATCGTGCACATTCCGTTTGCCGGCGCGGGGCCGGCCATGACCGCGGTGCTCGGCGGTCAGGTTGACATGTACACCGCGAACTACGGCTCCATCACCGGCCTGTTGTCTAGCGGCAAGGTGCGACCCATTGCAGTTGGTGCTCCTCAACGGCTGCCAGGCCTGCCAGACGTGCCAACGCTCGAAGAGCTCGGCATCAAGGATTCCAGCACTGATAATTTCCAGGGGTTATTCGCGCCGGCGGGTACGCCAAAGCCGGTCGTCGATCGGCTGGTCAAGGAACTGTCGGCGATCCTGGCGCGTCCCGACGTCAAGGACAGGTACGAGAAGATTGGCCTGCCGGTGACCGCCGAAGGCCCAGATGCCTTCCGCGCGCGCATCGCCCGCGAGGTGCCGATGTATCACGACATTATCGAAAAAGGCGGCCTGAGGATAAAATAAGGCTTTCGCGCGCGGCGCGGTGGATTGCCCAGCCTAGGGCGAGGGCCGCGCCGACTCGCGGATGCTGAGATGCACCGGAATCGTGATGCGCTGCCGCTTGGCTGCGGGGCGTGCAATGCGCTCCATCAATACACGCCAAGATTGGCCGGCAAGCTGCTCGCTTTGCTGCGCCACGGCTGTGAGATAGGGCCGGACCGCCGTCATCCATTCCGAATGTTCGAAGGCCACCAGTGAGATGTCGCAGGGGAAGGCGATGCCGAGCGAATGGATCGCCTTGATCGTGCCCAGCGTCGAAAAGAACGTCGTCGCGAAGATCGCGGTCGGCCGGTCCGGACGGCGAAGTTCGCGTTCGATCACCGCGCGGCAGGCCTCGACGCTGCGGCCGCCGATAACAAGCCGCTCACGGCCGGCGAGCCCGGCCTCGCTGAGCGCCTTGCGATAGCCATCGACGCGGTTGCGCAGATGATAATGACTGTCGGCCGATGTCAGCACGGCGATATCGCGGTGACCGAGCTGGATCAGATGCCGCGTGCCAACGTACCCGGCGTCGAGGTTGTCAGACGACACGGTATCGAACTTTTGGTGGCCGAAAGCGCGGTCGACCAGAACGGTTGGCGGCAGATATTTCGGAAAGCCGCTGCTCGCGCCGAACGCATCCAGCGCCGGCGCAATTAAAATGCCATCGACGCGTCGCGCGATGACGGACTGTATGCGCCGTGCTTCGGTTGCGACATCGTCCTCGCTGGCGACGACCAGAATCTCGTAACCGGCTTTGGCGGCTTCCGCCTCCCAATGAGTAACAAGCGCCGAAAAGAATTCGTTCGCGAGATTGGGCACCACTACGCCGATGGTGCGGGTGTTACCGCGCCGCAGGCTCGAGGCCATGTGATTGGACTTGTAGCCGAGCACGGCGGCGGCCTGGATCACCAGTGCGCGGCTGTCGGAGCGCACGCCACGCGTGCCGCCGAGCACATTGGACACGGTTGCGGGCGACACGCCCGCGCGATGCGCGACATCGTGGATGGTCGGTGCAGTCTTACTTGGTGCCGCCTTGCGCGGTTTTGGCACGCGGCCTTTCATTTCAGCCTCGTGAATTTGAATCGTTTTACATTGGCTTCCAGCCGCGCTGTGTGCGCCGCAACATAGTGTGCAGGGTGGATCGTCTCCCGCGACACAAAACCAACTTGCAATCAAACCGTATTTCGTAAATCGTTTTACCACGATGCCATAACGTGGCAAGTTGAGCTTCAATCGATGGCAAAGCGGGCGGCGAAGACCCGCGATTGTAAATGGGCGCGGGACGAAACGATGAAGGCTGCCAACAGCACTCTTGCAGAGGATGTGCGTGCCGGCACGCAAATTGTTGCGCCGACGCTCGAATTGCGAGGCATCAGCAAGACCTTTCCCGGCGTCAAGGCGCTCGACAATGTGTCGTTCCCGGTCTGGGGCGGCGAAATCCATATGCTGTGCGGCGAAAATGGCGCCGGCAAATCGTCGTTGATGAAGGTGCTGTGCGGCGCCTATGTCGCCGATGCCGGCGAGATGTTCCACAACGGCGAGAAGATCGAGATCAAGTCGACGCTCGACGCACGTAAGTTCGGTATCGCCGTCATCTTTCAGGAATTCTCGCTCGTTCCGTATCTCAGCGTTGCGCAGAACATCTATCTCGGCCGTGAATTTCCGGGAAAACTTCCCGGCATCATAGACCGGCAGAAGATCAGGAGCGAAGCTCGGCGGTTCCTCGCCATGATCGGCTCCGATATCGACGTCGATACGCCGGTGTATAAGCTCGGGGTGGCGCAGCAGCAGATTGTCGAAATCGCCAAGGCGCTGTCGCAGAACGCGCGCATTCTGGTGATGGACGAGCCGACTTCGGCGCTGTCCGACAGCGAGACCGAGCATCTGTTCGGCATGATGCGTCGCCTCAAGGCCAATGGCGTTGCCATTGTCTACATCTCGCACCGCATGGCCGAGGTCTTTCTGCTCGGCGACCGCATCACAATCCTGCGCGACGGCAAGATGGTCGCGACCATGCTGCCGCACAAAACCTCGCCGGGCGACCTCGTGCAGAAGATGGTCGGCCGCAAGGTCGACGCCATTCATCGCCGCGGGGCTAATATCAAAGCGGGTGAGGTGGCGCTCGAAGTGGCGGGTCTCAACGCGCCGAGCGGTATCGCCGATATCAATCTGACAGTCCGCGCCGGCGAGATTGTCGGGCTTTGCGGCCTTGTCGGCTCCGGCCGCACCGAGGTGGCGCGCGCCATCTTCGGTGCCGACCGTATCACCAGCGGCGACATCATGATCTTCGGCAAGAAATTCACCGGCGGCCCGGACAAGGCGACCCGTTCGGGCGTGGCGCTCATCCCGGAAAGCCGCAAGGCGCAGGGCCTGGCGCTGATCCGGTCGGTCGGTGACAACATCGTGCTTGCCGCTCTCGATAAATTGTTCCCTTCGCGCGTATTTCAGCCGGGGCGGGCGCGGCAATCCGCTGAAGTCATGATCAAGAAGCTGCGCATCGCCACACCGTCGCCGCGCCGCGCCGCGCAGGTGCTCTCCGGCGGCAATCAGCAGAAGGTCGTTATAGGCAAATGGCTGACCGCCGACGCGCGGCTTTTCATCTTCGACGAGCCGACGCGCGGCATCGATGTCGGCGCTAAGGCCGAAATCTTCGCGCTGATGTACGACCTGGTCGAAAACGGCGCCGCCGTGCTGATGATCAGTTCCGAACTCAGCGAAATCGTCAATGTCTGCGACCGCGCCTACGTCATGCGCGAGGGTCGCATCGCCGGTGAGTTGCCGCGCGACAGGCTGACGGAAGAAGATATTCTCCAGTTAGGAATGCACCATGAGTGAGCGCGTTCTCGCGCAGAGCCTGTCGACGCTGGGGCGCATACCGGGCGTGGCTTTTGTGCTGGCCGCGCTGGTCGGGATCTTCGCGAGCATGACGTCGGGCTTCACGACCGGCCCGAACCTGTCGAACATCCTGGTGCAGTCGTCGATCCTGCTGCTGCTCGCGCTGCCGATGACTTTCATCATCATGACGGAGGGGCTCGACCTCTCGATTGGGGCGGTGTTGACGCTGTCCTCTGTCGTGCTTGCTCTGACGGCGATCGCGACCGGCTCGCTGGCGGTTGCCTTTCTCGCCGCGATTGCCATCGGCCTCGCTTTTGGTCTCCTGAACGGCTGGATTATCGCCTGGCTCGACATTCCACCCTTCGTGGCGACGCTTGGTACGCTGGGTATAGCGCAGGGACTTTCCCTCGTGCTGACCGATGGCCAGAGCGTCGTCGGCATGCCGGCGGGCCTGCACTTTATCTATTCAGGCTTCCTGTTCGGCATCCCGTTTCCGCTTGTGATCGCCGCCGTCGCCTACGCCGTGATGCACCTCGTGCTGTATCACACACGGCTCGGCACCTATGTGCCGGCTCTCGGTGGTAACCGCGAAGCCTTGCGGCACGCCGGCGTCAACGATCGTCTGGTGCTGGCGGTGATCTACGGTATCGGCGGGCTGATGGCCGGTATCGCCGCGCTTCTGCTGACCTCGCGCATGAGCGCCGCGCATCCGACCGCCGCCATCGGCATGGAATTCGACGCAATCGCCGCCGTTGCGGTCGGCGGCACGCAGTTCGAGCGCGGTGAGGGCTGGCTGTTCGGCACGTTGCTCGGCGTGATTACTATCGGCGTATTGCGCAACGGACTGAATCTGCTGGAAATGCCGTCGTCAGTGCAGGTCATCTGTGTTGGCGTGCTGGTGATCGTTGCGCTGTTCCTCGACGGCGTGCGGAAGGTGCAGGAATGAGCGAGGCCGCCACTAACGCTCCTAAATTCAGGCTCGCTTTGTCGCGCGACGTGATCGACGTGGGCTATCGTCTGCTGGCGGTTGCGCTCATCTGCGTCGTGCTGGGGCTCGTCAGTGACGCCTTTCTGACGGCCAACAATCTGCTCAACGTTCTGCGGCAGGCTAGCCTCGTCTTCTTCATGGCGTCGGGCCTGACGCTCGTCATCCTTACGGGCAAGATCGATCTGTCGATCGGCGCCACTGT
>DASYCM010000055.1:0-9239 GCA_036500165.1 Pseudolabrys sp. | reverse complement strand
GATCGTCAGGCGATGGGCAAGATCACGCGCGACGGTGTGTATCTCGAGGAACTCGAGCATCATCCCGCGCAGTATCTGCCCGAGGTCGATCAGGAGAAACTCGGCGGCGAAGTGGTGAAGATCGATCTCACCAAACCGATGAAGGAAATTCTGGCGCAGCTATCGAAATATCCGGTGAAGACACGGCTCTCGCTCACCGGGCCGATGATCGTGGCGCGCGATCTGGCGCACGCGAAATTACGCGAGCGTCTGGAAGCAGGGCAGGGCCTGCCGGATTATTTCAAGAACCATCCGGTGTATTACGCGGGTCCGGCGAAGACACCGGCGGGTTACGCCTCCGGCGCCTTCGGTCCGACGACGGCGGGGCGCATGGACAGTTTCGTCGATGCGTTCCAGGCGGCGGGCGGCTCACTCATCTCGCTGGCCAAGGGCAACCGTTCGGCGGCGGTGCGCGACGCCTGCAAGAAGCACGGCGGCTTCTATCTCGGCTCGATCGGCGGCTCGGCGGCGAATCTGGCCGAGCACTGCATCAAGAAGGTCGAGGTGCAGGAATATCCAGAGTTGGGCATGGAAGCGATCTGGCGCATTGAGGTCGTCGACTTCCCGGCCTTCATCGTCATGGACGACAAGGGCAACGACTTCTTCAAAGAGTTGAACCTCGGTTAACGCCGAGGCCGGGAACTGACCCCGGTTAATGCCGAGGCTGCAATCCAATTTGGGGATGCTGCCCATGCCGGGACGGCCCGAATGGCGGGACCCCGGCTACACACTTGCCGCGGCGGGATTACTGGTTATTGGTGCGGCTGGATTCCGGGTTTGCCGCTGATGCGGCGGCCCGGAATGACCGAGGAAAGCATGATCCGCCGCCGCACTTTCATCACCGGTCTGGGCATGAGCGTTGCCGCCCCGTTCGTTGCGCGCGCGCAGGATACCTATCGCGGTCCCGTCTATCTGATCGTGCCGTTCGCCGCCGGCGGCTCGACCGACGCCATCGCGCGAATTGTCGCCGAGGCGATGCGCGCCCCGCTCGGCCAGCCGGTGATCGTGGAAACGCGCGCCGGCGCCGGCGGTTCGGTCGGCACCGCGCAAATTGCGCGGGCGACGCCGGATGGTTCGATCATCGGCATGGGCACGGCCTCGACGCTCGCCATCAATCCCGCCGCTTACGCGAAACTGCCCTATGACGTGATGACCGATCTCACGCCCATCGGCGCCATCGCCGAGGTGCCCAACGTCATGGAGATCAACCCGGCGTTGCCGGTGACCGACATGGCGTCGTTTATCGCCTATGCGAAAGCGGGGCCGGGGCGCATCACGTACGGCTCATCGGGCAATGGGTCGGTCAGCCATCTGATGGGCGAGCAGTTCAGGCTCGCCACCGGCACCGATCTTATCCATGTGCCTTATCGTGGCGTCGGTCCGGCGCTTGCCGATACGGTGGCCGGGCAGATCATGGTCATGTTCGACAACCTGCCGACGTCGCTGCCGCTGGTGCGGGATGGCAAGTTGCGCGCGCTTGCCGTGTCGTCGCCGCAACGTCTCGCAATATTGCCCGCCGTGCCCACATTCGCCGAGCTCAATCTCGGCGAACTCGACTGGAGCGCCTTCTTCGGCCTCGTCGCGCCGGCGCGGACGCCGCAGCCCGTCGTCGAGCGGCTCAATGCCGCGTTGAATGACGCGCTGGCGCAAGCGCCGGTACGCGATCTCCTGTCGGCGCAACAGGCGAGGGTGACGTCCGGTACGCCTGCCCAATTCTCCCTAACGATGGGCCGCGAGATCGCACGTATGCAGCGCGCCACGCGAGCCGCCAATATTCGCATCGAATAGTTGGGTGGCAAACTTGCGGGCCGCATTCGTTTGCGTGCAAGCAATTGAAAATTAACGCGAACTTTCGATGCTGTCTTGTCGACTCAAAATCGCCGTGCTTGCATCGCCGCAAGAAGAAGACGGCAAAAACACAAAAAAATCGCGTGAAAAACTTTCCAAGGGAGAGGACATGGCGAAAGCCAGCATTGATTTCAATGCAACGGATATCGCCGCGCAGGCCGAGGAGGCCCGTCAGTCCGACCTCGACGCTTTGCCCTATGGCGTCATCAAACTCGATCGTCAGTGCCGGGTTACATTCTTCAGCGAGACAGAAGTGCGGTTGTCCGGTCACGCAGCCCCGCTCGGACAAAACCTGTTCGATCTTTCGCAATGTCCCAACCGCGAGGAACTGCGCGCGCAAATCAAGCGGGCGATGGAGAATGCGCCGGCCGATTTCGAACTCGCCTGGGTCGGCGATCTCAACGATCCGATGCGCGAGATGCGCATTCGCATTCAGTCGGCGCGCGACGGCGGCGTCTGGATGTTCGTCGAGCGCGACTAGTGTTCCGAAGCTCGCGCTTCATCGCGGGCATCAGCCGGCCGATTGAGATCCTGCGACCCAGTTTTGAGCGGTGGCGCGAGAGGGCATAAGGCCGGCTTGCGCGCGCATTTCGTTGAGCACGAAGACGCGAATGGCCGACGACAGGTTGCTGTGATTCCGCTCGGCATCGATTTGCGCCAGCAGCTCGGCGAGCTTTATTTTCTTGCGATCGGCGATCTCGCGAACGCCATTCCAGAAGTCGTCTTCAAGTGAAATGCTGGTCTTGTGGTGGTCGAGTACGACCGAACGCTTGGCGATAGCCGATTTCATTGCGTGTTCCTTTGAACTGCGGGATCGGCTAACGCGGTTAGCCCTGTACGTTGGCGACAGTGTTACCGCTGCGGGCCCGCCGGCGAATTGAGCGAAATCAAATTTATGTAAAAAATTTGAGCGATATCCCAATGGGTTGGTCAGGGTATCGTCAGGATTTCTAGGATTGCCGTTTATCGCTTTCCGATGGCGGCCGCGGCGCTTCGGTGATCACCGCGCCGCAGTTCAGGCATTCGAAACGATCGAAATACGCGAGATCGTCGCGCGTTTTCGATGCCTGCATGGCGATGCCGCAGAGCGGACAGGGGCGAACGGTAGAGCGATTACGCGGTGTCAAACGCGAACCCGGGGCTTAAGGAGACGGCAGGGTTCCGTAGCCAATTACCGCCGGGCTGCATTTGATCCAGATCAATTTTACGGCCCCGGCGCGGGCTTTGTGATCTAGGTCAATGTGCCGGTGGCGCAGGCGCGCATCCTCTCCCCATGTGGCAGATCGTCTCCAGTGCGCCTTTTGACCGGGATATTGAGCTCGCCGTCCTCGATGAGGACGGTACGCACCGGCTGGTGTTTGCTTGCCGGCGGATCGTCGGTGGATGGATGAACGCCGCCACGCGAGAGCGGTTGGACGTGCGGCCGACGCATTGGCAGGAATGGGTCGCGGAAACCGAACGCCGCCAAGCTTCGCAATAAGTTACTTGGCGAGAGGCTTCGGCGGCTGGGAGTCCGTCGCGGTGTCCGGCTTGATCCCGGATTTGGCTTCCGCTTTCGCCTCCGCTTGGGCGAGTTTGCTTTCTTCTTCCGCCAGTAGCGTGAGCAGAACCTCCCGACGCGCCTCATCCGTCTCGGTGGCGAGCAGGCGTCGATAGTGTTGGACGTTGAGCTTGGCGACGGTCCGGTGCAAGGGAACTACTCTCGACACAAGGTCTATAGCGCGTAACAGACTTCAGCCTGTACTTTAAGTAGGCAATCAGTCTGAGGGCGCAGCACCTGCCATGCGCGGAGCGCTTGGGTTCGCAGGGCGCGGTACGCCTGCGACCACACATCGATGCTGTGGATGTGGCGCGCGCCGGTGGCGGCACGTCGGCCTCCGAAAATGAAGAAGGCCGCCCGATAGAGGCGGCCTTGCAAAACTGTCGCGGTGCGCTCGGCTATTTCAACTGTGTCGAGATGCTCTTGAACTTGGCGTTCAGACTGGTGCCGAGCCCGTTCACGACCGCGATCACGGCGACGGAAATCCCAGCGGCAATCAGGCCGTATTCGATCGCCGTCGCGCCGGATTCGCATTTAGTGAAAGCAATGAACTTCTCCAACATCACGCATCTCCCAACCGGCTGCACTCTCGTGCGGCATACTGGGATAAAGCCATCAATAGGGCGTAAATTCTAACCCACGGATTTCGTGGTATTTTTCAGCCGGAAAGTTCCGCGGCGGGAACTTGTGACAGGCTATGCGCGCTTCGCTTTAGGGCAAATCCCAGAAGCGCTTCGAGGGCCGTTGCTCGACGCGGGCGGCGGCATGCGCCAATTCGAGATAGTCGCGGCCCATGGCTGCGTAACGTTCAATATCAACCCTGGCCACGGCCCGGCCCGCGAGCATGAAGGACCTGCGGGCGTTCTGGAGAAATTCCTCGGCCGGAGGATTGTCGCGATACTGGCGAAGGGCTGCGTTCTGCATGGGCGGACATTGGCCCGCACGACGGAACTTGTCCTTGATCGAAATCAACTCAGGCGAATTTTCGCGGCGGCGCCGGCCATCGGGGCATCGCGCGTCATCTATGGTTAGCAAAAAATGAAAAGGCCACCCTCGGGGAAACCCCAAGGGTGGCCTTTATGTACTCTGAATTAGAGCGCGTTGAAGTGGTAGTTGATACCGGCCTTCACGACGTGCGTGACCAGGCTGACATTCGCCGTGCCGAGAACAGTGAGCGTGCCCGTGGTCGTGAACGACGGGATCAGCGACGGGAAGTTCAGGTAATTGTATTCGAGCTTGGCCGACCAGTTGTTCAAGAAGGCGTATTCGACGCCGGCGCCGAGCATCAGGCCCCTGCGGCTGTAAGAGCCGGTAACGGTGCCGCCGGTGCCGTCCGTGCCGTCCCACTTTTCGTGGGTCCACGCACCGCCGATCTTGCCGTACACCAAGGTGCGATCGAAGGCGTAGCCGAGGCGCGCAGCCACAGTGGCGTACTGATCGTTCTTGTAGTTGAGCGAGCCGGCGAAAAGTCCGGTGCTGTATTTGACGTTAGCGAAGGAGTATTCGCCTTCGACGCCGACGACGAACTGGCCGAGCTGATAATTGTAACCGAGCTGGAATCCGCCGAGCGGGCCCTGTGCCGTGACGGTATCGCCGGCGCTGAACGTGCCGCTGCCGCTCATCTTGTTCCAGCCACCGCCAGCGTGCGCGCCGAGATACAGACCGGTCCACGAATAAACCGGAGCCGGGTTATAGGGCGCTTTGTAGACTGGCGCTGCGATGTCCGCTGCCGAAGCGGAAGCAATCGATGTGAGACCGAATAACGCACTCAAAACGCAAAGCTTTGTCGACTGACGCATGGCTCCCCCAAGGAATTCCGAAAAAGAAATAGCCCGAAGAAACGCTTAGGCAATGTTCCCCGCCTGAACAATCTTTTAGAAGAGCTAGTACGTGCTAGTACCACGAACGTGCGGAGTACTACGACTTGCAGCGGGCGAATGGACCGTCGCTTGATTTAGCGAAATCACCAGCCGATGTTGCAGCGCGTTTCGCAAGCAGGAATTCATGAGCAACATCGCGAGTGGCGCGGCCGCTAACCCCGGTCTGACGCCCGAAAATTTTGAAATGGTGCGCTCCGAACAGGTTGCGGGTGTTTTCCGCAGCGCCATTCCCGGTGCGCTCGGCAGCATGTTCGCCGCTCTCATTGTGTCGAGCATGCTGTATTCCGTCGGTTCTGCTTCACTCCCGTCCGTGCTCGTATTCAATACGATCATCAGCGTGAACTCGATCGCGCGCTTGTTCATGGTGCGCGCCTACTTCCACAGGCCGCGCGCGCGCGCCGAATGGCGCCGGTGGGGCCGCTACGCCATGCTGACGGCGCTCATTGGCGGCGTCGGCTGGGGGATGTCCTCATTCCTGCTGATGGATCCGGTCGATCCGGGGCGGCAGTTCATCGTCGTGCTGTGCTGCGCCGGCTTGGCGGCCGGGTCCATCACGGCCTTTGGCACGTATCTGCCATCCTATTATTGCAGTCTGTTTCCGATGATGGTGCCGACCATCATCTGGGCCGCACTCTACGGCGACGCCTTGCACTGGACATATGCGGTCCTTTGCTTGCTGTGGATCGTTATCATGGCGCTGCTGGCGAGGGCGTTCGGCGGCATCCTCGTGACGTCGCTTTGCCTGCAATTTGAAAACCTGGCGCTTGCCAACGATGCGCGGCTGCAAAAAGAAAATGCGGAAGAAGCCAACAAGGCAAAATCGCGATTTCTTGCCGCGGCGAGTCACGACCTGCGTCAGCCGGTGCACGCGCTCGAAATGTTTGTCGGCGCGTTGCGCTTACAGAATATGGCGCCTGAAAGCAGCCAGCTCGTCGGGCAGATACAAAACTCCGTCGACTCTCTGGAGGGCTTGTTCAATTCCATTCTCGATGTTTCGAGACTCGATGCCGGGCTGGTCGAAGTAAGAGCGCGGTCGTTTGCGATTGCGCCGCTGATTGAACGAATATGCGCCGATGAGCGGGCGGCTGCGGCGGGCAGGGACATCGAGCTGCGTCTGGTGCCTTGCTCCGCAATCGTTCGTACCGATCCGGTTCTGCTTGAGCGCGTGCTGCGCAATCTCGTGTCGAATGCCGTGCGGCACACGGAGAGGGGGCGCGTGCTCGTGGGGTGCCGGCCCCGCGGGCGAAGGCTCAGCATCGAGGTCAAGGATACGGGGCCTGGAATCGTTGAAAGCGAGCGTGAGCTTATTTTTCAGGAGTTTTATCAGATCGCAAATCCTGAACGGGACCGCAAACAGGGTCTCGGCCTGGGGCTCGCTATCGTCCGCAGGCTTTGCGGCGTTTTGAAAACGCCGCTTTCGTTTGATACGGCTCCCGGTAAAGGCTCGACGTTCCGCGTGTCCGTCCCGGTGACGACTGACGCACCGTTGTCCCAGCCCGCTCATGTGCTGGAGCAAAATGAGCATGGTCAGAACAAGCTGTTCATTGCCGTGATCGATGACGAGCCCGAGATACAGTCCGCGATGTTCGCGCTGCTGACGGCGTGGGGCCACGTCGCCTTGGTTGCTGGTTCGGGAGCAGAGGCGATGTCGAAAATCGGCGCGCGTTCGCCGGATCTCGTTATCTCGGACCATCGGCTTCGCGGAGGCGAGAACGGGTTTGATGTCGTAAGCCGCTTGCGCGCGCAATTTCAGAATGAGATTCCGGCAATCCTCATCACCGGCGATACGGCGCCTGACCGCCTTCGCGAGGCTGTGGCGAGCGGCTGCTTCCTCATGCACAAGCCGATTTCAAATGCGCGTTTGCGCGCGGCGATCATCAATTTGACGAAAGTCGAAAACTAAAAGGCTGATTTGAAACTAAACGAGGCCGGCGCGTCGCGCATAGTCGACGGCGTCCAGACGGTTGGCCACGCCGAACGATTTGAAGATGGCGGTGATATGAGCCTTCACCGTTCGTTCGGAGACGTTGAGCTCCCGTCCGATGCCCTTGTTTGAAAGCTTTTGGTCAAGAAGCTTCAGAACGGCCGTTTGCCGTTCGGTCAGCGGAATCGCCGGGCGCCTTGATGGCGGCGCGCTGCCGCCGTGCACCATGACCGGCGGCACGTATATCTCTCCCGACAAAACGAGCTGGATCGCCGAACGCAGGGTATCGGCGCTCGCCGACTTCGGCACATAGCCGAGCGCACCCGCGGCAAGTCCGCGCCGGATGTCGTCGGGATCTTCCGATGCTGCAAGCAAGATGACCGGCAGGTCCGGACGAAGGCGGCCGAAATCGCGCATGGCGGAAATGCCGTCAATTCCGGGCATGACGATGTCGAGAAGAACGAGGTCGAGATCTGAATGATCGCGGATGAGTTCCAGCGCTTGCGGTACGTTCTTCGCTGTGAGGACCGAGCCGTTATCTTCCGAGAGCTCAAGCATGGCGGCAACGCCGGCCCGGACCATCGGGTGATCATCGACGATCAGCAATTTCATGGTCACACTTATGTTTTTTTGTATATGAAAACTGGACCGCAATCGTACGGGACGAACTCTACTACACTATCTCTTTTGAATCTTTTCAACGATTGCCAAAAATTTGCGCAATAAAAACAAGCCGGTACCGCGAGCCCGATAAAATGAAAGAGGCCGCCAACTGGGCGGCCTCACACACACTATCGCCGTCGAGATCAGCGTCCCGTGTAGGGTTTGCAGACGCCGTCCTGGATTGTGAAGTTCGGCCTGCCGCACCGGGGATCGCCGTAGTTGTAACGGTACCCGTAGGGATGGCCGGAGTCGGCTTGGACCCGCCCGCGATAGTAGTGCCGGTAACGGTGCTGATAGTGACGCTCGTACCTAGGCTCGATGTGAACGCCATAGCCGGGGCCCGAATAGTATTGAGCCGAGGCTGGTGCGGCATACAGGGTAGCTAAAGCCAATGTCGCCAGTGCAATTCTGTACATGATGATCCTCCGCTCCGATAAGTTCCCTCGGAGGCTGGAAGTTCCAAACTGGGCCGCTCAAATCAGGCACCACGGGTCGAAACAGGGCAGGTCCGCCAGTTGGGTAGTGGGTCGGTTTGAAATGAAAAAGGCGCCGAGTTGGCGCTGGGTTGATGAGGGGGAAGGTGCGAACAGCGAAAGTCGCGATTTGGTGTGCCGTCGCAGCCCTGCTGATTGCGGTCGGTTTCATCGTGCGATCTGGCTTTGAGGCCGATAACACAATTAGCCTTTGCTAGGACACAAGCGCCCCCAACTACGTCAAAGACAACAACATCCGAGAGGCGACCTGTAAGACTCTAGAATGAAGAGGCCGCCAACTGAGGCGGCCCGCGCGCAAATTCAATCCCACCCTTCGCTAAATGCCTGTCCGGCAGCAGTCCATCTTGCTCTGATACGCCGCCCGATCTCCGAATCTATTTCCATCAGCCCATAACGAGAAAGCAGACGCATGGCGTCAGTGTTTGCAGAAATGGCCATGCTATCGACGAATTTTTCACCGGTGTCCTTGGTATCTCTGCCGCAGTGTTGCAAAACCATATCGGCTACGACTTTCAGTTCTTCTTTAGTCATTCCGCCACTCATTGGATCACCGCGATTTCGCTTATTTGAAACTAGGCCACTGCGTAATTCAAATCAGGCCACTAGGGGTCAAAACAGGCCAGTACCCACTTTTCAAAAAGAACATATTGCGAACAGAGAACAAATGAAGTACATTGTTTGGACCGGTCGATTCCGGCGCGGCAGGGGCCGCGTTGCCGGGGGATCGAATCGAGGCATAAGGAGCGCTAAGACATGAGCCAGCCTGCCCTGCGTATCGTCGAAGGATCGTCCATGGATAAGTCCAAGGCTCTTGCCGCCGCGCTCTCCCAGATCGAGCGCCAGTTCGGCAA
>DASYCM010000054.1:0-9478 GCA_036500165.1 Pseudolabrys sp. | reverse complement strand
AAAATGAAGGCGAAGATCCAGGCGATGTCGCAGGAAGCAAAAGCTTCCGCCAGCATCATCGGCGCTTTGCCGATCGCCGTCATGACCATGGTATACATCACCAGCCCGCAATACATCTCGCTTCTATTCACCGAACCGCTCGGCCACGTCATGTTGGCCTGCTCCGCCGGCTGGATGCTCATGGGCGTGATGGTGATGAAGAAAATGATCAATTTCGATTTCTGACCGAATTCGCGCGTACGCCTGCTTAACGCAAAGATGAACCTGAAGAAGCCGCCATGATCGATCTTCTGATCAGCATGCTGAACGTCAAATCGATGACGATGGTGTTCGCCGCCGTCGCCGCGGCGGCGACGATTTTGACGGTCGCGATGCCTTATGCCTTTGGTGACGGCCTCAATGCCCGAATGAAAGCGGTCGCGGTCGAGCGCGAAAAGATCCGCGCCCGCGAACGCGAGCGCATGGCGCAACAAAACCAGAAGATCAACCTGCGCCAATCGCCCAAAGAATCGATCAAGGCGATCGTCGAACGTTTCAACCTGACCAAATGGGTCGGCCAGGAAGAAGCGCGCCTCAAGCTGGTGCAGGCCGGCTATCGCGGCCAAGCGCCCTATGTGACTTACCTGTTCTTCCGCATGGTGACACCGATCGCGGCGTGCCTTTTCGCTGCGTTTTATGTGTTCGTCGCGCTCGACCTCGACCAGCCGCTCACGGTCAAGCTCGGCCTCTGCATCGCCGCCGCCTATATCGGCATGCATATGCCGCTACTGATGCTGAAAAACAAAATCAAGAAGCGTCAGTTGTCGATCAAGCGCGCTTTCCCCGACACGCTCGATCTGCTGCTGATCTGCGTCGAATCCGGCATGTCGATTGAAGCCGCGTTCAAGAAAGTTGCCGAGCAGGTCGGCAGCCAGTCGATCGCGCTCGCCGAGGAATTGACGCTGACCACCGCCGAACTGTCGTATTTGCAAGACCGCCGCATGGCCTACGAGAACTTGGCCAAGCGTACCGATCTGGAAGGCGTGAAGTCGGTCTGTATGGCCTTGCAGCAGGCGGAGCGTTACGGCACGCCGCTGGGCAGCATGCTGCGCGTGATGGCACAGGAAAATCGCGACATGCGCATGTCGGAAGCTGAGAAGAAGGCAGCCGGCCTGCCACCCAAGCTAACGGTGCCGATGATCGTGTTCTTCCTGCCGGTGTTGTTCGTCGTCATTCTGGGCCCGGCCTATATCAAGGTCATGGCGATCCAGTAGCGTAACGGCGAAGCCAGCGCTCTCCTTCGTCATGGCCGGGCATGACGTGGATGGAAATCAGGCGCCAGGATCAGGCTGCGGCACGTAAGGTTTGCGGCCCGGCTTCTTCCATTCGCTCTGGTGCGCCAGCATCTGGCGCAAATAGGAAACGTTGGCCGCGGCTTCGTCTTCCGGCAGATCAGCGCGCGCGATGGACTCCGCCTCGTTGAAGCGGCCCTGAAGGCCGATAACCAGCGCGAGATTCTGTCTGACTTTGGGCGAAGCATTCGGCTGAGCGACCGCGCGCCGCAAAGTCGTTTCCGCGAGCTTCAGATTCTTCATCAGCGCATAGGACATTGCAAGGTTCGACAGCACCGATGGTTCGTTCGGTACGATCTTGAGCGCCGACGCGTAATGCTTCTGCGCTTCGGCGTTGCGGCCCATCTGGTCGAGCACAGCGCCTTGCGCGTTGAGAATGCGCCAATCCGGATTGTCGGGCGTATGCGCGCGGCTGAGCACGTCGAAAGCCTTGCTGAGCTCACCGGCCTCGGCGAGCGCGCGACCATAGGCGCCGAGAAGCGCCAGATCGGTCGGGTTGTGGATCGATGCCTGTTCCAGCACGGCCACAGCCTGGGCGCGCTGTTCCGTGGCGCGCAGCGCCTGGGCGTAGCGCAGGCTCACTTCGGCGTTGCCGGGTTCTTCGCGATAGCGCTCACCCCAGACGTCGATCTGCCGGCGCCAGTCGGCATCGCTGCGCGGCATGGAGGACGGCGCGTTGATTGAGCCAGTGGTATCGTCACTGGTGGTCTTGCAGCCGGCCGTGGACAGCGCCAGCAGCACCGCGACGGCGGCCGAGGCGAGGAAACGAGCGCGACGATGCGTCTTATTGGCCGTGGGAGTCTGCAATGGGATTCCGTTGGTTGGCCTTCCAGCGCCTATCCCGAGCAATAAAACGTTAACCCTAACGAGTGGTTAATCGGTATTCTGCGCGTACCGGGCAACCGCCAGAATCGCCTATAACTCCCTTCCCAGACCGCGGAGTGACGATGCACCCGATTTTTGCCCCAGTTGACGCTTCACCGGCGATCCCGATCCTGTTCGTCAATGCGGCAACTTTCGAGCAGACCATCGCCGGCATCGACGACCGCGAGCAGACCTATGTCCGCGCCACTGGCTACGAGCCCAAGCCCGGCCGCCATCTGATCGTGCCCAAAGCGGACGGCACCATCGCCGGCGTCCTGTTTGGCATCGAGGCGGCCGACGAAGCGCAAAAGGATCTGCTGCGGCCCGGCCAACTGGTGACCGTCCTGCCCGCCGGGCTTTACCGCTTCGCCAATGAGCCTCACGACGCACGGCTCGCCGCGCTCAGCTTCGCACTCAGCGCCTATCAATTCGCGCGATACCGCAAGGCCGAGAAACGCAACATACAGCTCGCGGTGCCGCCCGGCATCGACGGCGACGACATCAGCCGCATCGCCGAAGGCGTTTATCTCACGCGCGATCTCATCAACACGCCGTCCAATGACATGGGTCCGGACGAACTGGAAGGCGCGGCGCGCAAGCTTGCTGAGGATCACGGCGCCAATTTCGACGTGACGCGCGGCAACGCGCTGGCCCGTGACTATCCACTGATCCAGGCGGTCGGCATGGGTTCGCCGCGAGCGCCACGGCTGATCGACATCACGTGGGGCGGCATCGCCGATCCGAAGATCACGCTGGTCGGCAAAGGCGTCTGCTTCGATACCGGCGGCCTCGACATCAAGCCGGATACCGGCATGCTCAACATGAAGAAGGATATGGGCGGAGCCGCAACCGCGCTCGGCTTGGCGCTCATGATCATGTCGGCAAAGCTCAAAGTACGGCTGCGTGTGCTGATCCCGGCGGTCGAGAACTCGATTTCAGGCAACAGCTTCCGGCCGCGCGACGTCTTCACCTCGCGCAAAGGCATTACAGTCGAGATCGGCAATACCGACGCCGAAGGACGCCTCGTGCTCGCCGACGCGCTCGCTTTGGCCGATGACGACAAGCCGGTCCTGATCGCGGACTTTGCCACGCTGACCGGGGCGGCGCGTGTCGCACTCGGACCCGAATTGCCGGCCGCTTTCACCGACGATGAAGCGCTGGCGGCTGAGTTCGCGGCCGCGGGCATTGCCGAGCAGGACCCGACGTGGCGGCTGCCGCTCTACAAGCCCTACGAGAAGATGCTCGATTCCAAGATCGCCGACACCAACAATGTCAGCACCGGCGGCCAGGGCGGCGCGATTACCGCAGCACTGTTTCTACAAAAATTTGTCACCGCGAAGTCATGGCTGCATCTTGATATCTTTGCCTGGAACAACGCGACCAAGCCGGGCCGGCCGGAAGGCGCTGAATGCATGACCGCGCGCGGCCTCTTCGCAATGCTTTCCGCGCGATACTCCTGATCTCATGGCGCTCGACCCACGCACCAATGCATATCGGCCAGACCTCGCGGCGAAGCATCTGCAAGGCCAAGTCGAGGCGCGGCATTTCGTCGAGGGCGTGCGGCATGAGGTGCTTGACCAGATCGCCGACGTTCGCCGCGAGCCGGCGCATGAAGCGCTACTCGACACGCAGGCGCTGCCCGGTGAGATCGTAATGGTCTACGAGACCAGCGAAGAAGGCTGGTGCTGGGGCCAGATCGAGAAAGACGGTTACGTTGGCTATCTCTCGGCCAACGCTCTCGGGCCTGTCGGACCGAAGCCGACACACCGTGTTTGTGTGCCGCGCACCTTCGGTTTTCCCGGTGCGAATATCAAATTGCCGCCGATGATCGCGCTGCCGATGGGCGCGACGCTGGAAATCGTCAGCGAGAGCGACCGCTTCGCGCTCAATAGCTACGGCTGGCATTTTCCGCTCACGCACGTTACGCCGCTGGCGCACAAGCAGCCCGATTTCGTCGCGACCGCCGAAAGCCTGCTCAGCGCGCCATATCTGTGGGGCGGCAAGTCGTCGCTCGGTATTGACTGCTCTGGTCTGGTGCAGCTTTCGCTTCAGGCGGCGGGCGTTACCTGCCCGCGTGACGCCTACATGCAGGAAACCGCGCTCGGGACCTCTGTGCCGGTCAGCGATCTCAAACGCGGCGATCTCATTTTCTGGAAAGGCCACGTCGCCATCGCCCGCGACGCCGACACCATCATCCACGCCAACGGTCATCACATGATGGTGGCCAACGAGCCTGCGCGGGAAGCCTTGGCACGCATCAAGGCGGCTGGTAGTGACGTCACCAGTGTGAAGCGCATTTCCTAGCAATACCTCGTAAGAAACGACGGAGTGAGTAAGCCATGTCGACACCCTGCATCATCACGGTTGCCATCACCGGTTCGGTCCCGACCAAGAAGGACAATCCGGCGGTTCCGATCACGATTTCGGAGCAGGTCGAGTCGACGCACGCCTCGTTCGAGGCTGGCGCTTCGCTTGCGCACTGCCACGTCCGTAACGATGACGGCACGACGACGTCGAACCCGGAGCGTTTCGCGCAACTCGTCGAGGGCCTGAAAAAGCATTGCCCCGGCATGATCATCCAGCTTTCGACCGGCGGCCGTTCCGGCGCGGGAAAAGATCGTGGCGGCATGCTGCCACTCAAGCCCGACATGGCGTCACTGTCGACCGGCTCGTGCAATTTCCCGACACGGGTCTACGAGAACTCTCCCGATCTGGTCGATTGGCTGGCGTCTGAGATGATCGTTCACAACGTCAAGCCGGAAATCGAAGCCTTCGACCTATCGATGATCTGGCAGGCCGTATCGATGCAGAAGCAGGGCAAGATCAAAGGGCCGCTGCACGTGCAGTTCGTCATGGGGGTGAAGAACGCCATGCCGGTCGATCGCGACACCTTCAATTTCTACATCGACACGCTCAAGCGTATCGCGCCCGACGCGACCTGGACCGGCGCCGGCATCGGCAAGGGCCAGTTGATGCTCAACCGCTGGAGTCTGGAAGCGGGCGGCCACTGCCGCACCGGCCTCGAGGACAACATCCGCTGGGACGAGACCGGCAAGCTGGCGCCATCCAATGCGGCTCTGGTCAAGCGCGTCGCGGACATGTGTGCCGAATACGGTCGCCGTCCGGCGACCACCGCCGAAGCGCGCAAGATGCTGGGGCTCGCTGCGTAACGCGCACACTTGGTGGCGTTTAGTCAGAGCCCGTCTGGCGCACTTCAGCGCGTATGACCTTGGCGCCGATCAGCCCGGCTCCATGCCCTTGCCTTTGATCACCGCTAGGGCAGCAGGCGTGGCGAGATATCTGATCAAGGCCTTGGACGCATCCTGTTCCTTGCTGGCCACCGCCATGGCGGCTGAGAAATAAGTGTAAGACTGGATGTCCGAGGGCAACGGTCCGACAAGTTCGGCTTGGGTGTAGGGCAAAATCTCGCTGATTTGCGTCATGCCAATTTCAACTTCGCCGCTGGCGGCGGCTTCGCCGGCCGGGCCCCTCAACAGCTTGAGTTTGGGTTTCATCTCATCGGCTATCCCCAGCTTCCCGAACAAAGTCGCGAGATAGACGCCGCTGGCGCCTCCCGCTGTATAGCCGACAGATTTGGCATTGAGGAGCGCGCGCTTAAAAGCCTCCGTCGTACTGATATCGGGCTTTGCCGCGCCTTTGCGGACGGCAATGCCGATGCCAGCGTGCGCGATAACGGTGCGTGCCGTATCGGCCTTTCCTTCTTTGACAAGACTATCGGTGATCGGCACCGTGAGGATGGCGACGTCAAATGCGGCGCCCTGATCGATCTGTGTTTTCAGAACGGCCGCCGGCGCGATGGTAACGACGACCTTGTTGCCCGTTGTTTTCTCGAACTGCGGCAGGAGGTCTTCAAGCACGGTTTTCACGGCTGTCGAGGCTGAAAGTTTGATCTCAGCCGCCTGAGCCTGGGCCGCCAGAAACGGCAATGCCAATCCGGCAATCGCGGCGATCATACGTTGAGTTTTCATGATGTCCTCCCGGGGACGTTGGCGGATGCTCTAAGGGCTCCACTCTGTTTATCCCGGAAGTGTCGCGCCCCGTTCGCGGTGCGTCAAGGCGCGACAGGCAGCCTTAGCAAACCACCTTTCCGCAACTCCGCATCGCCTTGATGACGGTCTGCAGCGGCTTGAGGCCCGGGTGCCCGAGGATGACGACACCGCCAATAATATAGGCGGGTGTCACGCCAAGCTTCGCCTCGGTGCCGAAATCGGCGTTGGCGCGGAGCACGTTGAGCGTCGCTTCGGTGTTCGACGCCGCAGCGAGCTTTTCCTTGTCGAGCCCGAACTCGCCGGCGGCGACCAGCACGCGAGGACCGTCGATCAGACCACGACCGGCGTAGACCCGTTTGTGGAAGTCGAGATACTGCGCCGGCGTCATCGACTTCGACGCACCGACCTCGATGAGTGCGCCCTGCACCGAAGCCACCGACAGCACCGGATACGGCACCAGCACCAGCTTGAGCTTCGGATCGGCGCGGACCAGCGTATCGACGTCAGCCGCCGCCTCGCGGCAATACGGACAGTTGAGGTCGTAGAATTGATAGACTGTCACGTCGCCGTTGGCAGCGCCGACCGGCATCTGCGCCGGCAATGCCGCGAGCTTCATGCCGAAGGCCGGGGGTAACGAAAAATTGGTATTGAGATCGCCGTCCGAATCCCTGATCTGGAATTCCGCAGTGCCGGGGTGTTGGGCGAATGCAGGCGCGGCCACAAAGCAAAGTACGGCAATCGCCGCGGCACGGAATAGAAATTTCATTGCGCCACCACGCCTTCCGGCGCGGTCTCCAGTTTGAATGCAGCGGCGAATAGCGCGCGGGTGTAGTCGGTCTGAGGATTCTTGAACAGATCGGCGGCCGCGCCCTCTTCCACCATCTTGCCGTTGCGCAACACCAGCAGACGGCTCGCCAAGGCCGCCACGACGCGCAGATCGTGCGAGATGAACATGTAAGTCAAATCACGCTTCTTCTGCAGATCGCGCAAAAGATCAACCATCTGCGACTGGATCACCATGTCGAGCGCCGAGGTCGGCTCGTCGAGCACGATAAACTTCGGTTCCAGCACCAGCGCGCGGGCAAGTGCGATGCGCTGACGCTGGCCGCCAGAGAATTCATGCGGATAGCGGAAACGCGTTTCCGGATCGAGACCAGCGTCTTTCAGTGCCGCGACAACAGTCGCCTCACGCTCATGCGCCGGCATCTTGGGGTGATGCACCCACAGCCCTTCCTCGATGATGTCGGAGACCGCCATGCGCGGCGAGAGCGAACCGTACGGGTCCTGAAACACGATCTGCATGTCGCGGCGATACGGCCGCATCTGCTTGAACTTCAGACCCTGAATCTGATCGCCCATGAAGACAACGGGCCCATCCGACGCGATCAGACGCAAGATCGCCAAGCCCAACGTCGTCTTGCCCGAACCACTTTCGCCGACCACGCCAAGCGTCTCGCCCTGCCGCAATTGCATGCTGATGCCATCGACCGCCTTGATGTGGCCGACGGTCTTGCGCAGCACGCCGCGCTTGATCGGAAACCAGACCTTGAGATTGTCGGTCGACACCACCACCGGCGCATCGGGCCGCGGCGGCGCGGGATCGGGCTTGGGCTCCGCGGCCAGCAGCGCCTTCGTATAGGGATGCTCCGGCGCGGTGAACACGCGCTCTACCGGCCCCTGCTCGACGATCTTGCCGTGCTGCATGACGCAGACCCGGTCGGCAATTTTGCGCACGATGCCGAGGTCGTGCGTGATGAACAGCATCGACATACCGAGGCGCTGCTGCGTCTCCTTCAGCAGCTTCAAAATCTGCGCCTGCACGGTGACGTCGAGCGCCGTGGTCGGCTCGTCGGCGATCAACAGGTCCGGCTCGTTCGCCAAGGCCATCGCGATCATGACGCGCTGACGCTGGCCGCCGGACAACTGGTGCGGATAGCTCGCCAACCGCCCTGCCGGATCGGGAATGCCGACCTGATCGAGCAGCGCAATGATGCGGTCGCGCGCGGCCTTGCCGGTTATGCCTTTGTGCAGCAGCAATATCTCGGCAATTTGCTTCTCGATCGTGTGCAGCGGATTGAGCGAGGTCATCGGCTCCTGGAAGATGATGGTGATGTCGTTGCCGCGCACGTTACGAATGTCGCGCTCCGCCATCGTCAGCAATTCTGTGCCATTGAATTTGATCGATCCGGACGGATGATGCGCCGCCGGATAAGGCAGCAGCTTCATTACCGACAGCGCCGTCACCGACTTGCCGGAGCCGGACTCTCCGACCAGCGCCACCGTCTCGCCCTTGGCGATATCGAACGACACCTTGTCGACAGCTAGCACCTCACGCTTGCCCGCACCGAAGGCGATCGACAGATCCTTGACGCTGAGAAGCGGCTGCTCACTCATCGAAACGTCTTTCTTGGGTCGAAAGCGTCACGCACCGCTTCGCCGATAAAGATCAGCAGCGACAGCATGATGGCGATGGAGAAAAAGCCGGTGAGACCCAGCCACGGCGCCTGCACGTTGGCTTTGCCCTGACTGAGCAATTCGCCGAGCGACGGCGAGCCGGGCGGCAGACCAAAGCCAAGGAAGTCGAGCGCCGTCAGCGTCATCACCGACGATGACAGAATGAACGGCAGGAAAGTCATGGTCGCCACCATCGCGTTCGGTAGCAAATGGCGGAAGATAATCGTGCCGTTCGACACGCCGAGTGCGCGCGCCGCCTGGATGTATTCAAAATTGCGGCCGCGCAGGAATTCCGCGCGCACCAGGCCCACTAAACGCACCCACGAGAACAGCAGCAGAATTCCGAGCAGGATAAAGAAGCCTGGCACCAAGACCGACGAGATGATCAGAAGCAGATAAAGCTCGGGGATCGACGTCCAGATTTCGATGAAACGCTGGAACAGCAGATCGACCCAGCCGCCGAAATAGCCCTGCACCGCGCCGGCAGCAACGCCGATGATCGACGACACGATGGTAAGGCAGAGACCAAACAGCACTGAAATGCGGAAGCCGTAAATCAGCCGCGCCACCACATCGCGCCCGCCATCGTCGGTGCCGAGCCAGTTCGACTCCAGTTCGCCACACTTGGCGAAATTATTCTTGGCGGCGAAGTCGCAATCCTTCTGATTGAGCATCCAGGTCGGCTTGGACGGAAACGGCGACGGCGGCTTGCTCACCTGCGTATTGTAGGAGAAACGGACCAGCGGCCACAGCACAGCGCCGTTTTCCTTCTTGATCAGGTCCATCAGGTAGTCGTCACGATAATCGGCCGCGGTGCCG
>DASYCM010000053.1:0-9709 GCA_036500165.1 Pseudolabrys sp. | reverse complement strand
CCGCGCCAACGACGATTTCCTGGCCGCCCAGGGCATGAACAAAGGCTCGATGGCGCTGATCGACGAGGCGCGCGCCGAGAAGATTTACGAGGCCATGGGCCCGGCAACGGAAAGCTCGGGCGGCTCAGCCGCCAATACCATTGTCGGCGTCGCCTCGTTCGGCGGCCGCGCCGCCTTCGTCGGCAAGGTCAAGGATGACTCGCTGGGCCGCGCCTTCACCCACGATATTCGCGCTGCCCGGGTCGGTTTCGATACGCCGCCGGCCTCCGCCGGACCGTCGACCGCGCGCTGCTACATCATGGTCACGCCGGACGGCGAGCGCACCATGAACACCTATCTCGGCGCCGCGCAGGATCTGCATCCGAAAGACATCGACGAGGCCGCGATCGCCGCGTCGGCCGTGATCTATCTCGAAGGCTATTTGTGGGACCCGCCGCATGCCAAGGCCGCCTTCGTCAAGGCTGCCGAGATTGCGCATAAATCCAACCGCAAAGTCGCGCTGACCTTGTCGGATGCATTTTGCGTCGGCCGCTACCGCGCAGAGTTTCTCGATCTGATCCGCAAGGGTACGGTCGACATCGTCTTCGCCAACGAAGGCGAATTGCTCAGCCTTTATGAGACGTCGGACTTCGACACGGCGGCAAAGCAGATGCGTAGCGAAGCTAAGCTCGCGGTCGTAACGCGCAGCGAGAAGGGCTGCGTCGTGATCACACGTGACGGCGTCGAGGCAGTGCAGGCCATGCCGATCGAGAAGGTCGTCGACGTTACCGGCGCGGGCGATCTGTTTGCGGCCGGTTTCCTCGTCGGGCATTCGCAAGGCAAGGATCACCGCACCTCGGCCCGGCTCGGTGCGCTCGCCGCCGCCGAAGTGATCCAGCATATCGGCGCGCGTCCGGCTGTTTCGCTGAAAGGCCTGGCCACTGAAAACGGGCTGTCGGCCTAAGCGTTTCGGGCGCCTCCGGGCCGGTAACCATTTGGTAACCAGAACATGGTTACCGATTGGTGAACGCCAATCTGGAGGACGCGGCCATGGACGAACCCAAAGATATCGCGCCAAAGAACGTAGAATCCTCCGGCCCGGACGCATCCAAATCTGAATCCACTAAGCCTGAATCGGCAAAGGCCGCAGTGGCCAAGCTCGATCTGCCGATGGTGGAATCCCCGTCGATCTCACCTGCTGGGCCATTGACCGAGCAAATAAGTGAACCTGCTGCCGAGCCGGCCATCGCCGCGGCGTCTGTCGCTGCCCCGACGGCCGCACCGGTTGCAACGGCCACCCCGGCTGCCTGGCCGAACATGAATCTATTCAATCTCAGGCCGCGTCAGAAGCGCCAGGCCATGATGGCCGCAACGGTGGCGGTCGTCGGCGCGTTCGGCGCTGTCGTTGGCGCGGCGGCAAGCGGTGCTTTCGCACCGAAGCCCGTGCCCCAGGTCAATGTCGCCACGCTCGATAATCACAAGGCACTCGAGCAGCAGATCGCGCGGCTCAATAGCCAGGTCACGACGCTCAAGACCAGCCTCGAAGCAGTCAACAAGACCTCGACCGCGCAGCTCGCGAAAATCAACGAGCGCGCCGACCGCATCGAACGCAACGTCACCGGCGAACTCGTCACCGGTTCGATCTCGGCGCCGCAGACCGTTCCGGTCGCGCCGGCGGTTACCCCGTTGCCGACGCCACGTCCGGCGCCGCGCGTCGCCGCTCTGGAAGTTCAGCAGCCGGCGCGTGCGCAGATCGTCCAGGATTGGGCAATCCGCGAAGCCCGCGATGGCAACGTCTATGTGCAGAGTCACGGCGATATTTATCAGGTGGTGCCCGGCGCGCCTCTGCCCGGCCTCGGGCCGGTTGAATCGATCAAACAAATGGATGGCCGTTGGGTCGTAAAGACTCCACGCGGCATCATCGTCTCCATGCGCGACCGCCGCTATTTCGAATAGACGAGTGGCAGCGGTGAACATCGGCGGCGCCTTCGGGCGCCGCTTTTTTGTTGCCTGAAGGGCTGCGCTTGTTGGCCCAGTAGCGACACCGCCCGATCCATGCCAGATTTGAGCCTGCGGAACGGCGCGGGTGATCTTATGGGCGGCAGTTCGCTGAAGATTTTAGTGGGATTGGTGTTGGCCTTTTTGGCCATCGCGCCCGCATCGGCGCAGACGTTCGCTCAAGGTGCTGCGCCTAACGCTCCCGCTGCCAAACCGGAGATGATGGAGAACTGCCCGGGACTCGTCGCCGACCGGCCGCCGTTCAAGCCGCTGGTGCGCCGCGTCGCGCTCAATGCCGATCAGGTGCGCATCAACTACATCGGCCACTCGACTTTCCTGCTTGAAAGCCCGCAACTCGTCCGCGTGGCCACTGATTACAACGACTACGTCAAGCCGCCGGTATTGCCCGACATCGCGACCATGAATCATGCGCACTCGACGCATTACACCGATAATCCCGACCCCGGCATCAAGCATGTGCTGCGCGGCTGGACTGATGACGAGAAGCCCGCGCGCATCGATGTGACCTACAAGGACGTGCGTGCGCGCAACGTGCCGACTAATATCCGCTCATGGACGACCGGCGGCACCGAGCGTCATGGTAATTCGATTTTCATCTTCGAAATGGCCAACATGTGCATCGCGCATCTCGGTCACCTGCATCACACGCTCAATCAGCAGCAGCTCAACGAGATCGGCCGCGTGGATATTGTGATGGTGCCGGTCGATGGCACGCTGACGCTCGATGGCGAAGGCATGCTCGAGGTGCTGCGTTCGCTGAAGGCGCCGCTGATCATCCCAATGCATTATTTCAGCAGCTACACGCTCGACCGCTTCCTCTCCCGCGCGCGCCAGGAGTGGGACGTCGAGATCGCCGACGTGCCTTCGGTCGTGGTCTCCAAGGCCAGCCTGCCGGCCAAGCCCAAAGTCTTGGTTCTACCCGGCCGCTGAGCGACCACATGTAGTGGTGGCGCGCGCTCCATCACCTAGATGTGAGGCCAATTCCACCATCCTTTTGAGATTATCGGACTAGGCCGTTGACCTAGCGGAACAAATGCATAGGTTCCGCGTTCAACGCTGTGGTTCTTTAGATATTCGGGGTTTCGGTACGATGGTTCAGACGTGGAGCGTTTGGAAGCGCTTTCCAGACATGCAGGCCGGCGGCCATGTTGAGGCGCCGATCGGTCCTGGCGTCTATGAAGTGCGCCACACCAACACCGGCCGCGTGGTCGCTTTCGGTCATACCAGCAGCGTCGCCAACGCCATTTCCGAATTGAAATTCGACAGCGGCGTCAGCGCGTTTGCCCGGCTGTTCGGCCGTGCGCCGCTGGTCGCGCCGGTCAACGATCTCGAATATCGCACGTGCGCCGCCTCCACGCGCGCCGACGCCAAGACCACGGCCAGCCGCCTGCTCGGTTTGCGTCAGACCGCGTGGAAGCGCCGTCTCGATGCCGGCTGGGCCGCGCGTCACCCGCGCTAAGCGGCTCCCTTCAATCGATGAGTTCTCGGCCGGCCTAGTGCCGGCCGTTTCGTTTGGGACGCTCTTCCTGCCGGTCGCGGACTTCGTATAGTCTGGAAGGATCACAAGGAGAGCCGTCCATGCTCAGCCACGAGCAAAACGATCTCATCACGCGCGTTGGTCCGGGTACACCCGCGGGCCAGTTGATGCGGCGCTATTGGCAGCCCGCCGCTCTGGTCGACGAGCTATCGGGCAATCGTCCCATCAAGCCGGTGCGGCTGTTCGGCGAAGACCTCGTGATCTTTAAGGACGACCAGGGCCGCTATGGTCTCGTCGGCCGCCGCTGTCCGCACCGCGGCACGGATTTGGCCTATGGCCGCCTCGAAGACGGCGGCTTGCGTTGCGCATTTCACGGCTGGCTCTTTGATGTGAACGGCAAGTGTATGCAGACGCCGGCTGAGCCCGACGACAGTAATCTCTGCGCCAACATCCGCGCCAAGTCTTATCCGGTGGTCGAGAAGAGCGGCATCCTGTTCGCCTATATGGGGCCGGGCGAGCCGCCGGCATTTCCGCATTTCGACTGCTTCGTCGCGCCCGATACGCACACCTTCGCTTTCAAGGGCATGATCGACTGCAATTGGCTGCAATCGCTCGAGGTCGGCATCGATCCGGTGCACACCTCGTTCCTGCATCGGTTCTTCAACGACGAGGATCCGAGCCAGGCCTACGGCAAGATGTTCCGCGACAAGACCAAAGATTCCGACATGCCGATGACGCAGATCATGCGTGAGGTAACGCGACCGCGCATCGACGTTGAAGACACCGACTTCGGCTTCCGCATCGTCACCCAGCGTCAGATCAGCGACAAGAGCACGCATGTGCGCGTCACCAATCTGGTGTTCCCGAACGCCTTTATGATTCCGATGAGCCGCGAGATGACGATCTCGCAGTGGCATGTGCCGGTCGATGACACCAAACACTATTGGTACGCGATCTTCACGTCGTTCGGTGCGCCGGTGAACAAGGACGAAATGCGCCGCCAGCGCCTGGAGCTGTATCAACTGCCCGACTACATCCCCAACAAGAACAAAACCAACGATTACGGCTTCGATCCGCATGAGCAGGAGCACGAGACCTATACCGGTATGGGCGCCGACATCAATGTGCACGACCAATGGGCCTGCGAATCAATGGGCGCGATCCAGGACCGTACGCAGGAGCATCTCGGCACGTCGGACAAGGCCATCATCGCCTATCGCAAGCTTTTGCGTGAGGCGATTGCGCAAAGCGGCAAGGGCGAGCGGCCGGTTTTTGTGGTCGATGAATCCGGGGCTGCGAGCATCACCGGCCCGGCTGCGATCGACGGCATCGGGCCGTCGGACGACACACGCGGCTATTGGCAGAAGTCGGAAGACGCGCGTCGCAAGGCGATGAGTTGGGGAGCATGATCCCGAAAAGTGGCATCCGGTTTTCGGACAAGATCATGCTCATGAAAAGATTCAACTAGATGCCGCCACGTTCGCGTAAATCGGCAACGAGCTTCGTCGAGCGTCACGGCCTGTGGACCGCCGATCAAGCGCGCATCGCGGCGGACGTCGAGCGCACCATCAAGAAGAACAAGATCGAGGTGGTGCGGTTCTCTTTTGCCGACCAGCACGGCGTGCTGCGCGGCAAGACATTGCTCGCCTCTGAAGCTGCGAGCGCGATGCGTTCCGGCGTCACCATGACGACGACGTTGCTCGCCAAGGACACATCGCACCACACCGTCTATCCGGTGTTCACGCCAGGCGGCGGCTTCAACATGGGCGAGATGCAGGGCGGCGGCGATTTCGTCATGGTCGCCGACCCCTCGACCTTCCGCATTCTGCCGTGGGCAGAAAACACTGGCTGGATGCTGTGCGATATCTATTTCACCAACGGCAAGCCGGTGCCGTTTTCGACCCGTGCGCGCTGCCGCGATGCTCTGACGGCGCTCGGCAAGGCGGGCTACGATTTCATGGCCGGGCTTGAGGTGGAATTCCATCTGTTCAAGCTGGAAGACCCGCGCCTCGGCCCATCGCATTCGACGTGGCCGCCGGAAGCGCCCGAGATCAGCCTGCTGACGCAGGGTTATCAGTACCTGACGGAATCCCGCTTCGACACGATCGATCCCGCGGTGGCGATCCTGCGGCGCGGCATCGAGGCGCTTGGCCTGCCGCTGCGCTCGGTGGAGCTTGAACTCGGCCCCAGCCAGGTCGAATTCACCTTCCGCCCGCTGATGGGGCTTGCCGCCGCCGACGCCATGATCCTGTTTCGCTCGGCTGTGAAGCAGATCGCGCGCCGCAACGGCTATCTCGCCAGTTTCATGTGCCGCCCGGCATTTCCCAACGCCATGTCGAGCGGCTGGCATCTGCATCAGTCGCTGATCGAGACCAAGACGAAGCGCAATGCCTTTGCCTTCGATCATGCCGACGTGCTGTCGACCGTCGGCAAATATTATCTCGGAGGGCTTCTCAATCATGCGCGCGCTGCGGCGGCTTTCACGACGCCGACCGTCAATGGCTACAAACGCTACCGGGCCTATTCGCTGGCGCCGGACCGTGCCATCTGGGCGCGCGACAATCGCGGTGTGATGATGCGGGTGCTGGGCCAGCCGGGCGACGCATCGACGCATTTGGAAAATCGCATTGGCGAGCCGGCGGCAAACCCGTATCTCTACATCGCGTCGCAGATTTACGCTGGCCTTGACGGCATCGCGCAGCGGCTCGATCCGGGACCTTCTGCCGACACACCCTACGAACACGCCGCGGCGCTGTTGCCGAAATCTCTGGGCGAAGCGCTGACAGCGCTTCGTGGGAATGAAACCTTTCGCAACGGTTTCGGCGGCGGCTTCGTCGATTACTATGCGCACATCAAGGAAGCCGAGCTGGCGCGCTTCGCCAAGGAGCAGCCGGAGTCGGCCGACATTACGCCCTGGGAACAGAAAGAATATCTGGACCTGTTTTAATCCGTCACCCTGAGGTGCGAGGCGCGATCGCGCCCGAGCCTCGAAGGGCGACAGCCAATATCTTGCAGCTGGGCCGCTCATCCTTCGAGGCTCACTACGTTCGCACCTCAGGATGACGGAGTTAGTTGATGCCCTACGCCACGACGTCAGACAACGTGAAGCTCTACTACGAGGAAACAGGGCAGGGCACGCCCATCGTGTTCGTGCACGAGTTCGCCGGCGATCACCGCAGCTGGGAAGCGCAGATGCGCGAGTTCGGCAAACGCTATCGCTGCATCGCCTATTCCGCGCGCGGCTATACGCCGTCCGACGTGCCGTCCGACAAGAGCGCCTACACGTACAAGCACGTGATGCGCGACTGCGTCGCCGTGCTGGATCACCTCAAGATCGACAAGGCGCATATCATCGGCCTGTCGATGGGCGGGTACACCGCCTTGCAGACCGCGCTCAATCATCCGAACCGCGTGCGGTCGATGGTTCTGGCCGGTGCGGGCTCGGGCAGCATTCGTGCCGAGACCGCGGAATTCCACAAAAGCTCACAGGCGCTGTCGGAAAAGTTTTTGCGTGAGGGCTCCAGGGCCGTCGCCGACACTTACGGTTTCGGGCCGAGCCGTGTGCCGTTTCTGGTCAAGGATCCGCGCGGCTTTGCCGAATTCGCCAAGCATCTCGCCGAGCATGATCCGGTTGGCTCCGCCAACACGTCGTCCAGTTTCCAGGGCGGCCGGCCGTCGCTCTACGACTTCGAAGCCGAGATCGTGAAGCTGACGACGCCGGCGCTTATTGTCGTCGGCGACGAAGACGAGCGCTGCATCGAGCCGAGCCTTTTCCTCAAGCGTACATTGTCCTCTTCGGGCCTCGTGATGATGCCGAAGACGGGTCACCTTGTGAATCTGGAGGAGCCGGACCTGTTCAATCAGGTGGTCGGCGATTTCCTCGCCCGCGTCGACGCCGGGCGTTGGCCGGTGCGCGATCCACGTTCGATCCAGCCGAAGGTCTAGCCCGCCGCATGGAGCGTCCCTTGGAACTTTGAGCCGCCCGTCGTGATTATCCGGGTAGGGTTCAAATGCCGAGGGAGTGGCCGATGTTGAAATGGGCCTTTGTTTTCCTGCTGATCGCTATCGTCGCCGGCATTTTCGGCTTCTCCGGCGTCGAACAGGCCTCCGCTACCATCGCGCAATGGCTGTTCGCTATCTTTCTGGTGCTGTTTCTCGGCGCCGTCGCCATCGGACTTGCCATCGGCGCAAGATTGACGTCTTGAGCCTGACGTCCTGAGACCGCGCCGGTCCGCTATTCGCGGAGCGGCATCGCGCTGAGCCACGAATCCCAGTACAGGTCTGGCGATGGAAGCCAGACGTGCCCCTTTTTTAGTCCTGCCTCTGCTTGGCGCGCTTAGCGTCGTCAGTCCGTTCAGCATCGACATGTATCTGACGGCCTATGCGCAGGTCGCCGGCGAATTCGATGTCCCGACCAACGTCATCTCGCTGACTTTGTCGGCCTATTTTATCGGTCTTGCCTCTGGGCAGCTTTTCTACGGTCCGGTGCTCGACCGCTTCGGGCGCAAGCCGCCGCTGGCCTTCGGCCTCGTGGTTTTCCTTGTCGCCTCGCTCGGCTGCGCGCTGGCAACCGATATCCGGATGTTGATCGCGCTGCGTTTTGTGCAGGGTCTCGGCGGTTGCGGTGCATCCGTGGCGTCACTGGCGATGGTGCGCGACTTCTATCCGCCGCGGCAAAGCGCGCGCATCCTGTCGTCGTTGTTTCTGTTCATCGCGGTATCGCCGTTGCTGGCGCCGACCGTCGGCAACTTGATCGTGGCCGTGTGGGGCTGGCGTGCGGTATTCGGCGTGTTGTTCTTCGTTGTGGCGGCCATCCTGGCGCTGTGCTGGTCTCTGCTGCCGGAAGGGCATCAGGCGGATCGCGGCATTTCCCTCAAGCCTGGGCCAATCCTCGCTGAATATGCGGTGATCCTGCGCCATCCGGCTTTCGCCACCTATGCCTTTGCTGGCGCGTTTTCCTTCTCCGGTCTGTTCACTTACGTCGCCGGTTCGCCGATCGTGTTCATGGATAACTTCCATTTGAGCGCGGCGGCCTACAGCAGCATCTTCGCGTTACTGGCCACCGGTTTCATCGGCAGCAGCCAGCTCAACATCTTGCTGCTCAAGCGCTTCACCAGTGCTGCTTTGTTCGGCGCGGGGCTCGCATTGCAGGTCGCTACGACGGCTGTCTTCGTCGCCGGCACGTGGGCGGGCTGGTACGGCCTCGAGGCGACCATCGTGCTGTTCTTCATCACGCTGAGCTGCGTCGGCATTACATATCCCCATGCCGCCTCGATTGCCCTGATGCCGTTCGGGCGCAACGCCGGCAGCGCCGCGGCGATGCTCGGTTTTATCCAGTTGGGGATTGGCGCGGTGATCTCGTCAGGCATCAGTTTCGGCAAGACGAGCGGCAATCTGCCGATCATCGCCATCCTCGCCGTTACCAGCCTGCTCGGCGGTCTGGTGCTGATGGTGGGACGGCGGCGCGCGCAGGCGGCGATTGCTCAAGCGCCTGCGCAAAATCTTTGAACGCTACAGGTTCGTCACATCGCCCCAATCGAGGCGTTTGGCATTTCTATAAGCGTCCTTGTCACGTCTTGCGACGACATGCTCCTCGGTCTGTCTGGGAGCGCACAGCGTCAGGGCGATTGCGGCCTTGGTTACCTTCGGTGTGGCGAGCACGCGGCGGCCGTGAGCCGCTCCGATATCCTTGCCGGCAATCAAATACGAAAACTTTTCGTCTTCAAACGGCACGTTGGCGTCCTTGACGATCAGGTGGTCGCGCGAGCGCGGCAGGCGCACGCTGAAATGACACCAGCGTTCATGACGGGCGAGCGGGCACAGGCCGTCATGCGAGCAGGGCGCGATGATGCGCGCGCCTTGCGCCAATAGAGCATCGCGATAGGTGAGGACGCGCTGAAATCCGTTGACCGTGCCCGGTTCGACGATGACCAGCATCTTTTGCGCGCGACCCCATAGCGCTGACAGAATACTGTTGAGTCCGGCGACTGGAATTTCGGTGAGGGCGTAGGACGCCATCACAACATCGGCTGTTGGCGAAGCGGCCACAGATTTCGCCATCTCGCCCTGGACGAAATCGATGCCAGTCCAGTGCGAACCGCCAAGCTCGCGCGCGAAATCGAGCAGGCGTGGATTGCGGTCGACGAGCGTGGCTTTTGTGACCGACGGCCAGATGTCCATGCCTGCCCAAGCCGCCGTTCCCGGCCCGCAGCCGATGTCCAGGATCGATTGCGG
>DASYCM010000052.1:0-5454 GCA_036500165.1 Pseudolabrys sp. | reverse complement strand
GCCTTCCGGCACGCTGCCGAACATGGAAACTGAAATTGTGGCGGGACCGGGCGTATAGGTCGTGTCGCCGCCGAACAACGGACAGCCGAACAGTTCCGCATCGCTACGCAAACCCTTGGCGAAATCGGCGAGCCAGCCGTCCCCGAGCCCCGTCGGCAGCGCCAGCGACAGCAGAAAGCCGAGCGGCTTCGCACCCTTCGCGGCGAGGTCGGACAGGTTAACCCGCAACGCCTTGCTCGCAATCGCATGCGCGGCATCGTCGGGAAAAAAATGAACGCCGCCGACGATGAGGTCGGCCTGCAAAACGAGTTCGCACCCTGCAGGCGGCTTGATGAAGGCGGCGTCGTCGGAGAGCCCGAGCGCGCCGGGATGCGTCGCGAGCGGCGCGAAGTGCGTGGCGATCAGTCGATCTTCAGCGGAGCTTTTGTCGTCCGCCATGATCCATCACCCGGCGAATTCCTGCGCCCGTAGCGCGCGTGCCAACTGGTCGAGTACGGCGTTGACCATGCCAGTCTCGTCACGCTCGACAAAAGCCGCGGCGACATCGGCATATTCCGAGACGACCACGCGCGCCGGAATGTCCTTGCGGTGATCGAGCTCATAGGCCCCCGCCCGCAGCGCGGCGCGCAGCACCGCTTCAATACGCTTGAGCGGCCAGCTTTTCTGCAACGCGTCGTCGATCAGCGGATCGAGCCGCTTCTGTTCGCGAACGACGCCGGACACGATGTCACGGAAGAACGCGGCCTCAGCGGGCAAGTACTGCTCGCCTTCGACCTCACGGCCGATCCAGTTACTTTCGAATTCGGCGAGAATTTCGTTCACGCCGGTGTTCGCCATATCCATCTGATACAGCGCCTGCACGGCGGCAAGCCGCGCCGCGCCGCGCTTATTGGCCTTGCGCGCTTCCTTGTCGTTGGTCTGCGTCGCAGCCATTAGTCCGCCAGTGAGCGCTTAAGCGCGATCATCGCCAGCGCCGCCTTTGCGGCATGCGCGCCCTTGTTCCGGTCGTCGTCGTTCGAACGCGCCGTCGCCTGCGCCCGGGTATCGACGGTGAGGATGCCGTTCCCGATGGCGAGTTGCTCGCGCAGTGTGAGGTCCATCAGGCCGCGCGCGGACTCGTTCGAGACGATTTCGAAATGATAGGTCTCGCCCTGGATGACGCAGCCGAGCGCGACGACGCCGTCATAGGGTTGCTTCTTCCGCGCGGAGGTCGCCATTGCGATGGCACCGGGCACCTCAAGCGCACCGGGCACGGTGAGCTTTTCGACGACGCAACCGGCTTCATCCAGCACCTTCATCGCGCCGCGCAGCAGCGCGTCGGCAATATGCTGGTAGTACCGCGCCTCGACGATGAGAATGCGGAGCGGCGTAACTTTCTTTGCGGCGCTCGATTTGGCGGCGCCAGCTTTCTTGGCCATACGTTCGGTTTCCCTGGTTGAGCCGCGTGGTAGCAAGCGCTGCCGCGCCGAACAAGTGCTCTTTGCTGAGGTATTACCGCGTCTCGATAAGCCGCGCGGCGTAGCGCGCCATGGTGTCGATTTCGAGGTTAATGTCGTCGCCTGCGGCGAGCCCGCCGAAAGTCGTCACCTGTAAGGTGTGCGGGATAATGAGGACGGAAAAGTCGTCGCCATCGACGCTATTCACCGTCAGCGACACGCCATCGAGCGCGACCGAACCCTTGGCCGCGATGAAACGCGACAGGTCCTTGGGCGCGCGCAGCGTGAAACGCGCCATATCGGTCATGTCGTCGCGCGCAAGAACCTTGGCGACGCCGTCGACGTGCCCCGCGACGAGATGGCCGCCGAGTTCGTCACCCACTTTGAGCGAGCGTTCGAGATTAATCTTCGCGCCGTGCCGCCAGCGGCCGACCGTGGTGACGCGCAAGGTTTCGTCCGCGGCATCGACCGCGAACCAGACGCGGCCGTCCTCCTCACCGGTGTCGACCACGGTGAGGCAGACGCCCGAGCAGGCAATCGACGCGCCCATCGCGATGCCAGCACGATCGTAACGGCAGAAGATGGTGATGCGTTGCAGATTATTGGCGCGCGGCTTGACCGAACGGATTTCGCCGACGTCGCTGACCAGACCAGTAAACATCAGGAACGCTCGAACGTTTCGAGTGTATCTACGCCGAGTGCTTCGACACCGCGCGAGGTCATGCCTTGCGTAAGCTTCGACAGCGGCATGCCTTCGAGCGGCGCGATGCCGCCGTCGCCGACGGTCTTGCCAGCGCGCAGCAGCACGGCCTCATCGACCAGATCGGCGGCGACCAAAGACGCGGCAACCGTTGGCCCGCCCTCGACCATCAGCCGGGTGACGCCTTGCTCTGCCAGCGTATTCAATACAGCATCGAGATCGAGGCGGCCGTTCTGCTCGTCAACGCGGAACACCTTAGCGCCCTTCTGCTGCAGGATATCCTCGGCGACGGGCGATGCCTTCTGCGACGTAAACACCCAGGTCGGGGTATCGCGCACCGTCGACATCACCGCCAAGGACAACGGAATACGCAGTTTCGAGTCGAGCACAACGCGCACCGGCGAGCGTTCCATCATCCCCGGCAGCCGGCAGGTCAGCGCCGGATTGTCCGACAGCGCGGTGCCGATGCCGACCAGGATGGCGTCGCTCTGCGCACGCATCAGAAATACACGCTCTTGCGCCGGCTCACCGGTCAATTGCACCGGTTTGCGGCCCGCGAGACCGACTTTATCGTCGGCCGACAGCGCCAGCTTGAGCGTGACATGCGGCCGGGATTTCTGAATGCGCGTGACGTGACCGCCATGCGCGCGGCGCGCTTCGTCGGCGCCAAGGCCAACTTCAACGGCGATGCCCTTGCCGCGGAGGCGCTCATGGCCCTGCCCGGCTACTTCCGGATTGGGATCTTCGATCGCCGAGACGACGCGCTTGATGCCGGCCTTGATGATGGCGTCGGCGCACGGAGGCGACTTGCCGGTATGCGAACATGGCTCCAGCGTCACATAGAGCGTCGCGCCATGCGCGGCGCGCTTCGCCTGCTTCAGCGCCTCGACTTCGGCATGCGGACGGCCGCCGGCTTGGGTCCAGCCGCGACCGACGATCACGCCGTCCTTCACGATGACCGCACCAACGGCCGGATTGGGCCAAGTATTACCGAGCCCGCGCCGGCCCAGCGCCAATGCGAGTGCCATGTAGCGGACGTCGTCAGCCGATGGTGTGGGGTGATCGCTCATTTGCGGGGGGGCAAGGCGGGCGGCGGCGCGTCGAGTTCGTCACCCGACAATTCATCGAGCGCGGCGCGGAAGTCCTTCACCTCGCCGAAATTGCGATAGACCGAGGCGAAACGTACATAGGCAACGTCGTCGACCTCGCGCAGATGCGCCATCACGGTCTCACCGATCGCCTCCGACGACACCTCGCTCTCACCGCCGCTTTCCAGTTCGCGCACGATCTTGGACACCATCTGCTCAATGCGTTCGGGCTCGACGGCGCGCTTGCGCAGCGCGATCTGCACCGAGCGCATGAGCTTGTCGCGGTCGAACGGCACGCGACGGCCATTGCGCTTGATGACGGTCAGCTCGCGCAACTGAACGCGCTCGAACGTCGTGAATCGGAAATTACAGGTGAGGCACACGCGGCGGCGGCGGATCACCGCTGAATCCTCGGTCGGCCGTGAATCCTTCACCTGCGTATCGAGGCTTCCGCAACTCGGGCAACGCATTTGCTATCCCCCCGCGCTCGCCGTGTCCGGCGACGCCGCGTTACTGATAAATCGGAAAGCGCCCGATCAGCGTCTTCACCTTGTCACGCACCGCGTTCTCGATCAGCGTATCTTCGTCGACGCCCTTCTGCGACAGCACGTCCAGCACCTCGACGATCATCTCGCCGACCTCACGGAATTCCGCGACGCCAAAGCCGCGCGACGTACAGGCCGGCGAACCAAGCCGGATGCCCGACGTAATCGTCGGCTTTTCCGGATCGAACGGGATGCCGTTCTTGTTGCAGGTGATATGGGCGCGACCAAGCGCCTGTTCGGCCACCTTGCCGTTCAGCCGCTTCGGACGCAGATCGACCAGCATCAAATGGGTATCGGTGCCGCCCGAGACAATATCGAGGCCGCTCGACTTCAATGTCTCGGCCAGCGCCTTGGCGTTCTCGACAACATTCTTGGCATAGGTGCGGAAGCTCGGCCGCAAAGCTTCACCAAAAGCGACCGCCTTCGCCGCAATAACGTGCATCAGCGGGCCGCCCTGCATGCCGGGGAATACCGCCGAATTGATCTTCTTCGCGATCGCTTCGTCATTGGACAGGATGACGCCGCCGCGCGGGCCGCGCAAAGTCTTGTGTGTGGTCGTGGTGACTACGTGCGCATGCGGAAACGGCGACGGATGCGCGCCACCGGCCACGAGGCCCGCGAAGTGCGCCATATCGACCATCAGCAGCGCGCCGACCTCGTCGCAGATTTCGCGGAAACGCTTGAAGTCGAAGATACGCGGATAGGCCGAGCCGCCGGCGATGATGAGCTTCGGCTTGTGCTCCTTGGCGAGCTTTTCCAGCTCCTCCATGTCGACGCGCTGGTCCTCGCGGCGCACATTGTACGCCACCGGCTTGAACCATTTGCCGGACATATTGATCGCCATGCCGTGGCTAAGATGTCCGCCGGCGGCCAGATTGAGACCCATGAAGGTGTCACCCGGCTGCATCAGCGCGAAAAACACTTCCGCGTTGGCGGAGGCGCCGGAGTGCGGCTGCACGTTGGCGTACTTGCAGCCGAACAATTTGGTCACGCGCTCGATCGCCAGAGTCTCGGCGATATCGACGAACTGACAACCGCCGTAATAGCGCTTACCCGGTAGACCCTCGGCATATTTGTTGGTGAGCACCGAGCCCTGCGCTTCCAGCACCGCCTTGGACACGATGTTTTCCGACGCGATCAGCTCGATCTCGTCGCGCTGGCGACCCAACTCAAGCTGGATCGCATGGGCGATTTCGGGATCGCTGTCGGCGAGAGCCGCGGTAAACATGGCTTCAGCGTTGCTAACGGGTGCCGACATCACATTCTCCTGACGCCGCAAATGATTGGGCGCCGCCTTTTGGGGCTTATTCCGGGGTTGAATCCCGAATTAGCATATCGCCCGGCAACCGCCAAGCGATGGCGTAGCGGTGGCTTGAAACCGCAATATCTAGGGATTTTCGCCTTCGCGGGCGATGGCGAGCTTCAGCTTTCCGAGCGCCAGCTGTTTTAGATCGGCCCGCGAGGCCCTGGCCGGGCCGATGACCGTGACTTCGATAGCGGTCGCGGCATCGAGCGCCACGACTTTCGCGGTCGCGCCGACGATCGTGATCTCAAAATAGACTTCTGATTTGCCCGCCATCGCCGCCCCCGCGAAACAACACTATAGCCGGACCTTTGAACAAACGAAAAAGCCCCGGCCAATGAAGGCCGGGGCAAGTCGTCTGCCAGTAGAATGCCCCTTAGAG
>DASYCM010000051.1:0-4053 GCA_036500165.1 Pseudolabrys sp. | reverse complement strand
GGCAGCCGGCGCCCGGAGATGTTCGAGACGAGCCCGCAGTACTAGAAAATCGTGACCGGCGTCAGCGCGCGCCTGATCGGCGTAGACCTGCTGCTCAATGCCGGACGTCCGGAAGCCGCGATGGATTCCCTGAGCGTATTGCGCGGTGAATTTTATGACCTGCGCAAAGGTAGCGGCATCGTCGTGCTGGCCGACTGCATCCGCGACGCCAGCACGGCAATGGACGCGCTGATGACCTACAACGACCGCGCACTAGACTTCGACAAATCCGAGACGCGCTTCGATCTCGTGGCCAAAACCGCCGTCTATGCCGACACGCTCAAACACTGCGACAGCATCGCCGGCGAAGCGGTGCGCACCGAGCCGGAATTTCGACGGCTGGTTGACGGCGCGCAGGCGAGCCTCGCGCTCATCCCCAAGTCGATCGAGACGCGCGACGCTGACCTGTTACATCGCGTACTGATCGAGCTGCGCTCGTTCGATAATCTGCTGGCGTTCCGCCTTGGCTAGGAATTGAATTGAAATGACAACCTTGAACGAGACTCACGATCCGGCGCGCAAAAGCTGGGTCGAAACGGCCAACGCCGCGACCACCGACTTCCCCATCCAGAATTTACCCTTCGGCGTGTTCACGGCCCGCGGCCGCGACGCGCGCGGCGGCGTCGCCATTGGCGACATGATCTTCGACATCAAGGCAGCGCACCAGGCCGGATTGTTCTCGGCCGCCGCGGCTGAAGCGGCAAAGGCGGCGGCCCTGCCCGCGCTCAATCAGTTCATGGCAATGGCGCCCACACAAATCTCGAACCTGCGCCGCGAACTCTCCGATCTATTGCGCGCCGATGGCCCGCAACGGGCTCGCGTCGAAAAACTGGCCGGCGAACTGCTGGTGCCGGTGAAAGACGCGACGATGAAATTGCCGGCGCACATCGGCGGCTTCACCGACTTTTTCACCTCGCTCGATCACGTCACCCGCGCCACGCGCGTGCTGCGGCCCGACGCGCCGATCCCGCCGTCGTTCAAGCATCTGCCGATGGCGTACAACGGTCGCGCCAGTTCGGTCGTCGTGAGCGGCGTACCTGTCATACGGCCGCAGGGCCAACAAGGACGCAAGGACGGCGGCTCTGCGTTCGCGGCGTCCCGCATGCTCGATTACGAACTCGAAGTCGGCATTTACGTCGGCGCCGGCAACGAGCTCGGCCATCCGATTTCACTGCGCGCAGCGCGCGATCAGATTTTCGGCCTGTGTCTGCTCAACGATTGGTCGGCGCGCGACATCCAGCGTTTCGAAAGCTTTCCGCTCGGGCCTTTTCTCGGCAAATGCTTCTGTACCTCGGTGTCGCCGTGGATCGTCACCACCGAAGCGCTGGCCCCGTTCCGGGTGCCTGCCCGTCTCCGCAGTGCGGACGATCCGCCGCTGCACGATCATCTCAGCGACGCGCTCGACCAGGCCGAAGGCGGTTTCGACGTTACCCTGACCGCGGCACTTGAAACGCCCACGATGCGGACCAAAGGACAGGCGCCTGCCCGGATCACGCGAACCAATCTCGACGCGCTCTACTGGAGCTGCGCGCAGATGGTTACCCACCATGCGTCAAACGGCTGCAATCTGGGCTCCGGCGATCTGCTCGGCACCGGCACGCTGTCGGGCCCGAGCGACGAAAGCCGCGCCTGCATGCTGGAACTGACCACCGGCGGCAAGCAAGCGCTTACTCTTCCAAATGGTGAAATTCGTAACTGGCTCGAAGACGGCGACGCGCTTGTTTTAAACGCGCGCTGTAGTCGCGACGGCTATGCATCGATCGGCTTCGGCGAATGCCGTGCGGAAGTTTTGCCTGCGCTTGCTTAGGCTTTGCCGTCTCGACTATAGCTTTTCCCCAACAAGCCAATTGCGCTGAAAAACAACTTCACTGGGGGAAACGATATGCGCGTCACGAAGATTCTGGCGGTGTGCGGTGTCGCACTCGCTGCCCTGCTCGCACCTGCTTCGGCTCAGGACGCCTATCCCTCGCGCACCATCCGTTTGATCGTCGGCTTCCCGCCCGGCGGCGGCGTCGATGCTGTCGCCCGCCTGTTCGCCGACAAGATGAGCGGCATCATGGGACAGCCGGTCGTCGTCGTGAACCAGGGCGGCGCCGCCGGCGGCATCGCCGCGAAGAAAGTCTCGACCGAAGAGCCGGACGGTTACACCGTTCTGGTCAATTCCAATTCGATGGTGATCTACAGCCTGATGACGCCAAAAGCCGGGCTGAATGTCGAGCGCGACCTTTACGCCGTCGCTGCGGCCGCGCCGCAGGCGGTCGCCATTGTCGCCGCGCCGGACGTCAAAGCCACCACCTTGAAAGAACTGGTCGAACTTTCGAAGACCAAACCGCTCAATTACGGCACACCGGGCTCCGGCTCGATCCCGCATCTCGTCATCGAGCAATTGCTGATTGCCGCTCCCGGCGCGCATATGCAGAACGTGCCCTTCCAGGGCGCGGCGCCGGCTCTCACTGCGGCGATGGCGAACCAGATCGACGTCGCCTCGGTGACCATGCCGCCCGCCGTACCGCTCGTGACCTCGGGCAAGGTCAAGGGCATCGCCGTGACCGGCACCGCCCGCGCCGCGGCTCTGCCCAATGTCCCGAGCGCCGTGGAAGCCGGCTTCCCGACGCTGACCGCAACGGCATGGACCGGCTTCTTCGTACCGCCGAAGACGCCGAAAGCCGTCGTCGACAAGCTCGAACAAGCTGTCCTCAAGACTGCCGCTCTGCCCGACATTAAAGAGAAGCTCACCGCGCTCGGCTTCGAGCCGACCAGCACGCCCGGCGCCAAATTCCGCAGCGAGCTATCGGCCGAGATCAAGACGTGGTCGATGGTGCTGGAAAAAGCCAACCTCGTTCAACAATAGGCGCACGTCTTACGCGCCCTAACCTCTCGACAGGAATATGCGATGTCCCGCTTTGATGAATACGTAAACAAGTACAAGACCATCAAGCTCGAGCGGAAAAAGGGCATCTTGCAGATGACTCTGCACACCGAGGACAAGCCGGTGCGCTGGGGTCCGGTGATCCAGTCCGAACTGGTCGACTGTTTCACGCAGATCGGCGCCGATCGCGAAAACCGCATCATCATCATGACCGGCATCGGCAACGAGTTCAGCGGTCCGCGCGCCGAAGCCGGCTTTTCTTTCTACCGCGAGGTCTCGACCAACATCACGGCAAACCTCCTGGACGAGATCCACTGGAACGCGCACCGCATCATGACGCGCATGCTCGACATCGAGGTACCGATGATCGCGGTGGTCAACGGTCCGGCCATGCGCCACTCCGAACTGCCGCTGATGTGCGACATCGTCATCGGCGCGGACGATTGCAGCTTCGAAGACACAGCTCACTTCAAGATCGCCAGCCAGACGCCGGGCGACGGCATCGGCATCGTCTACACGATGCTGCTCGGCATTAACCGCGCCCGCTATTTCATGCTCACCGGTCAGGTGATCGGCGCCAAGGAAGCCAAGGAGCTCGGCCTCATCGCCGAAATTCATCCGCGCGAGAAGCTGTTGGCGCGCGCCTGGGAGCTGGCCGAGGATCTGGCGAAGAAGAACGACCTGCTGCTGCGCTACACCCGCGTCACTTTGGTCCAGCCGTTGAAGAAGTGGATGAACAACGAGGTGATGTACCACCTCGCCCTTGAATCGCTGGCCAAGCTCGACAAGGAAGACGTCATGCCCGATCACAAAGAGATCGAGGACGGCACGAAGAAGTAGCGCTGCGAATAACCGGCCCGTAAATTCGACGCTGGAACGATTAACGCCGGCCTGTATGCCGCTATTTTGCCCCGAAGCGATGACGCTATGGCGTCATCGCTGTTCTATGTGGGGACACAGATGCGAGCATTTTTGAAAATTGCGACAGCGGCTGCCGCCATCGCGCTGCTTGCTCCCGTTACTGTCGCGCAGGCCAAAGGCAAACGCCAACAGCAGCAGCCCGCGGCCAACCCCGAAGACGCCGCCAAGAAGAAGGCCCTCGACGCCGACTATAAAAGAGCGCTGGGCGGCGTTCCTGACTCCAC
>DASYCM010000050.1:0-24909 GCA_036500165.1 Pseudolabrys sp. | reverse complement strand
CGGACTTACGGCTGGGTACCTTCTTCAGATCACGCGCCGTCCGCAGCGGTGGGTAAAAATGGTACTCCCACCGGGGATCATGCGGAGCAAACCTATAAACATCGCGCGCGGGACGCCGGGAAACCGGCACTCCGTGGTGATTACGCCTGTGTACTCCAACTCACTTTCGTACACAGGGCTGCGGGGCTGTTGTGGCCCCGGCGTTCCGCGTGCCCTCGTTATTGAGGGCGAAGTTGGACGGCAGCTTGGACGACGGCCTGCCCGGGGCCGATAAAGAATACGGGCGATGACGCATGCCTGTAGAAATCAAACGCCGAGATTATCGATCAGCCGTGTCTTGCCGATCTTCGCCGCCACCAAAAGCCGGATTGGCCCGTCTTTCAACGACGTGACCGGCCCCAGCGTCAATGCATGGCGCGCCTCCAGATAATCCAGCGCGAATTCGGCCCGCGTAATGTCGAGGCGGCCTTCTTCCAGCACCATTTCGACTGGCTCGTCGGCCTTGATGCGGGCGGCGCAGGTTTTGAGCGTGCGGAAGAGCACCGGCGCGTGGCCGCGCTCAAGTTCGGAGAGATAGACGTTGCGCGACGACAGCGCCAAACCGTCCTTCTCGCGCACCGTCGGCATGCCGGTCACTTTGACCGGGAGATCGAGATCCTTGGCCATCTGGGTGACGACGCGGAGCTGCTGATAGTCCTTCTGTCCGAACATCGCGACATCGGGCGACACCTGGGTGAACAGCTTTGAGACCACGGTAGCGACGCCGCCGAAAAAGTGCGGGCGGAATTTGTCTTCCAGCCCAGCCAGGGCGGCGCCCTCGGGCGCAACGCGCGTGGCAAAGCCTTCCGGATACATGACCTCGGGCGAGGGCGCCCAGATCAAGTCTGCTTTCGCTTCGCTCAGCGCTTGAACGTCGGCCGCGAATACGCGCGGATAGCTGCCGAAATCCTCATGCGGCGCGAACTGCGTGGGGTTAACGAAGATCGAGACGACAACGCGATCGGCCCGCTTCTGCGCTTCCCTGACCAGCGCTAGGTGGCCGCGATGCAGCGCTCCCATGGTCGGCACCAGGGCAATGCTTCGGCCTTTGGCCCGCAACGGCAGAAGCGCTTTGCGCAGGGCGGTGACGGTGCGGGCGATGGTCGGTCGTGTTGCCATTTTGAGCCTTGTTAGGTTCCTGTCACGGAACCCCGATAGCCATTAGCAGAGGTTAATCCCGGTCGTGCCGATTAATGGTTAAACTGGGATAAACTTGATAAAATACCTCCACTCATTGAGAATTGCCGGATCAAAGGACGCGTCATGTTGGTCCAGTCGATCCAAGGTTCCCCGCAATCCGCGCACGTCGTCGTTCTCGGCAACGAGAAGGGCGGCTCCGGTAAATCCACGACGGCTTTGCACATCGCCGTCGCCTTGCTCAAGGCCGGCCAGCGCGTGGCCACGATCGATCTCGACTCGCGCCAGAAGAGCTTCACGCATTACATCGAGAACCGCCGCGCCTGGTCCGAGCGCGCGCGCATCACGCTCGAACAGCCGACGCACTTTGTTGTCGACCGCGCCGAGGGCAACTCGGTCGAAGCCAATGAAGCGGAAGAGTTCAACAATTTCGCCAAGGCGATCTCATCGATCGAGCACACCCATGACGTGGTGGTGATCGACACGCCTGGCCACGACAGTTACCTGATGCGTCTTGCGCACTCGATGGCCGATACGCTGGTGACACCGCTCAACGACAGCTTCGTCGACTTCGACGTGCTCGCCACGCTCGATCCGACCAATTTCACGGTCACCGGCGAGAGCCACTATTCCAACATGGTGCGCGAAGCGCGCCGGCAGCGCCGCCTTGTCGATGGCAAGCTCACCGACTGGATCGTAGTGCGCAATCGTCTTGCCACGCTCGGCTCGCGCAACAAGCGCCTGGTCGGCGAGGGCATCGCCGAACTCGGCAAGCGCATGGGCTTCCGCAGCGTCGACGGTTTCGCCGAACGCGTCGTCTATCGTGAATTCTTCCCGCGCGGCCTGACCGCGCTCGACGACCTCGACGAGCAGACGTTGGGCACGCGGCCCAATATGTCGCACGTCACCGCGCGCGAGGAGGTCATCGGCCTGTTGAATTCGCTCCGCCTGCCGATGTCGGAAAACGGCAAGCGTCGCGCCGCTGCCCGTGCCGAATGGTATTCGGTCATGGATCAGCCGTTGCAGGTCCACGACCTGCTGGCCTGATTACTCCTCCGGTTGTCCCTGATTTCTTCGTCATGGCCGGGCATAAAGCCGGGCACGACGAGTTTGACGTACCGTCGCCGCAAATCAGTATAGAATTGCGGCCATGAGCAAAGACCGCTCCCAAACTCCCGCGCCAGCCTCGTCGCGGCCGGAAATCGACGCCTTCCTGGAGCGCGTGAAGTCGCTTGGGCCCTCGACCAACACGTCAGGTAAGCGCGGGCGTCTCGTGTTCGCGCTCGACGCCACCATGAGCCGCCAGCCGACCTGGGATTCAGCCTGCGCGTTGCAGGCCGACATGTTCCGCGAAGCGGCGTCGATCGGCGGCCTCGACATCCAACTTGTCTATTTTCGCGCCCTGACCGAATGCCGCGCCTCCGGCTGGGTCGCCGCCTCGGCGAAGCTCGCCGACCTGATGTCGAAAATCGATTGCCGCGGCGGCCACACGCAAATCCGGAAAGTGCTGCGTCACGCCCGGCAGGAGCACGGCAAGCAGAAGGTCCAGGCGCTGGTTTTTGTCGGCGACGCGATGGAGGAGGCGGTCGACGACCTTTGCGTCACCGCCGGTGAACTCGGGCTTCTGGGCGTGCCGGTCTTCATGTTCCAGGAAGGCAACGACCCGGTCGCCGAAAGTGCCTATCGCGAGATCGCGCGGCTGTCGCGCGGCGCCTATTGCCGTTTTGATACCGGCTCGGCGAAAGAGCTTGGCGACCTGCTGCGCGCGGTCGCGGCCTATGCCGCGGGCGGCATTAAGGCGCTCGACGACCTGTCGGCCCGCAAGGCCGGCGCGGCGCGGATGCTGCTCACCCAATTACGCGCATGATCCCGAAAAATGGGTACCGGTTTTCGGACAAAATCATCCGCGAAAGAAGATAACTAAATGCCGACACTTATTTTTGGTGCTTTGTTCCTTATCGCCGCCGTTTGGGTGGTTGGCGTCATTTCCAAAATCGATCCGAAGGTAGGCGCGCGCATTCTCAAGGCCGCGGGCGGGCTGCTCGCATTAGGCTTGGCGGTGTTCCTCGGTCTGCGCGGCGAAATCTGGGTCGCGGTGCCGCTCGGCGCCTTCGGTCTCGGCCTGTTGGGCTGGATGCCGTTTGGCCCTGCGGGATTTTCAGCGCGGACGAAAAAGACCGGCGGCCAGACCTCGCAGGTGCGCTCGGCCACTTTCGAGATGGAATTGGATCACGACACCGGCGAGATGCGCGGTCGGGTCGTCGCCGGCCGGCATCAGGGCGCCGAGCTTTCGCGTCTCGACGTCAAAACGTTGGTCGCGATGCTCGCTGAAATCGACGACGAAAGCCGTGCGTTACTGATGGCGTATCTTGACCGCCGGGATGCCGGCTGGCGTGAGCACGCGCAAGGTGACGCGGCAGCGGGGCGGAGTGCGGCGTCCAGCGGAAAAATGTCGGAACAGGAGGCCTATCAGATCCTTGGCGTGCAGCCCGGCGCGAGCACCGACGAGATCAGCCGCGCGCATCGCACGCTGATGAAGAAATTCCATCCCGACCAAGGGGGGTCGACGTACCTTGCGGCCCGGATCAATGAGGCCAAGGAAGTGCTTTTGCGCAGCCATCGCTGATGTACTCCAGACACATCATCAGCGGCTTCTGAACTCTGTAACGCTTACCCGTATCGTTCTCGTGTCGCAGGCTCTTTTCCGGAATTGCGTCCGGCGTCCCGCGTTGAAATCCTTATCGCGTGCGAATGTTACGCACCGGTTAGTTCTTCATCACCATGCAGGGAATTTCGCTGCGCTTGAGATTCTTGCAGGCGTTTTCGGCCTGATCTTTTTCCAGTCCGGCAAAGCGGGCACGGAAGATAGGCTTTTTGTTCTTCTCGGCGCGTTCGGTGAAGGGATCGGCTTTGCGGAGCTGGTCCTTGGCTTTGCTCTGCGCCGCTGAGAGGCGCTGCTTGGCTTCGCCTTCATCGGGGAAAGCGCCGACCTGGATCATCCAACCGCCATTGGCACGCGACGCGGACTTGTTTGGCTCACTCTTGGCGGATTCGGCAGCGGGAGCCGGGAGCGGCACGGCGTCGGGTGTGGCGGACGCGAACTTGGCGGGCAGTGTGCCGAGTATACCGGGCTTGGCGCCCGGAGGCGGCGGCAGTGGCTGGCTTTCGCCCTTAACGGTGGTGATATTGGTCACGGTTGCGGTGTTCGCCGGCGCGGGTGTGAGCTTGCGGTTCTCTGCCGGCACCACCGAAGCGGTGCGCATGCTGCCCGCGTGAACGGTGACAGTCTTCACGGCGACAGGCTTGATCGGATCGGTCGATCCGAGTGTCGGCGGCGCGGGTGCCGCGGCAGCCGGGGCAACAGCAGCCGTCGCGGGCGGTGCCACAGGCTCGGCGGCCGCGGTGCGCAGGGCGAGCCCGGTCTGTTTCTTCTCTTCCGGCGCGGGCGCGGCTTCAGCGACTTCGACGCCTTCAACCACCGGCGGCGCGGTGCGCTTGGCCGAGGCGATGTTGATGTTGTTCTCGATCAGGCTGGTGACCTTGGCATCGCGCGCGCGGGCGGTGCGGCCGCCGAACACCACGGCGATGACGCGTTTGCCAGCGCGGGCGGCCGAGGTGACGATGTTGAAGCCTGAGGCATTGACGTAACCGGTCTTGATGCCATCGAGGCCTTCGATTTGGCCGAGCAGATGATTGTGATTGCGCATCGACTTGCCGCGGAAGTCGAAACTGCGCGTCGAGAAATAACGATAGTAGGTCGGGAAGCGCTCGAAGATGGCGCGGGCGAGCAGGGCCTGATCGCGCGCCGTTGTGATCTGCTGCTCATCGGGCAGACCTGAGGCATTGTGGTAGTTCGTACTCTTCATGCCGAGGGCGCGCGCTTTGGCCGTCATCATCTTGGCGAAGCTGCCTTCATCGCCGCCGACCGCTTCCGCCACAGTCACGGCGATGTCGTTGGCCGACTTGGTGACGATCGCGCGGATCGCAGATTCAACCTTGATGCTGTCGCCAGGTTTCAAGTCCAGCTTGGACGGCGCCATGCTGGCTGCGTGCGACGATACTGGCAGATCGGTCGTCATCTTGATCTTGCCCTGTTCGAGTTTCTCGAACAGCAGATAAAGCGTCATGATCTTGGTGAGAGACGCCGGGTGGCGCGGGCTGTCGGCGTCGGACGCCTCCATCACCTTGCCTGAATTCACGTCAACTACGATCGAGGCCGGCGGTGGTTGATAAGGAGCGGAGGAGGCGGCGCGGGCGCGATGACCGTGACGGCGGCCACGTGCATCGGCATCGCTGGTGAAGGCTGTCACAGCCACCAGCAACACCACACCGGCTGCGCCCCAGCGGAGACCCAAACTCACTTCCCCATCAGCACGCAAATCGGCTCTCCCCAACCCCGTTTTCTGGGCGGTCTAAAGCCGCCAATCCAGGCGAATTTATAGCGCTCCTGCAGCGCCACAAATTACGACCGTATGAGTCGATGGTTGACAAACAATTAAGGCAATCCTCTGCTTTTTAACATATTTTCTGCACTGCACCATTCGGCTTGACTTTATTGTGCAGTGCACTATAAACGAGCATATTCCCGGGCCGCTCCGGGTATGAACTCAGCCGGGAGAGGATTCACCATGGTCAAGAATTTCGGGGACCTCCAGCAGGTCAGCAAAGAAAACGTGGAAGTGGCGATGAAGTCCGCCGAGACGATGTCGAAGGGCGCCCAAGCCATTGCGACCGAACTCGCCGACTACTCCAAGAAGTCTTTCGAAGACGGTAGCGCGATGCTCGAGAAGCTGTTCGGCGTGAAGTCGTTCGAAAAGGCGATCGAGCTCCAGACGGAGTACGCCAAGTCGAGCTACGAAGGATTCGTCGCCAAGGCGACCAAGATCAGCGAAATGTATGCCGGCCTGGCCAAGGAAGGCTACAAGCCGTTCGAAAGCATGATGGCGAAGGCCAAGGCCTAAGCCGCTTCGATTTCCGGAGCGAACTACCCACCAATAAAAAAGCCCGGCTAATGAAGCCGGGCTTTTCGTTTTTGGCGCGCACCGTCGCGGTTACTTGGCGACTCGCAATTGCGTGAGGTTGGTGCCGATGGTGTTGAACACGGTGCCAAGGCTGCTTGCCGTCGTCACGATGTAGAACTTCGACGGATCGCTGAACTTGTCGGGCCCGCCGGCGCAATTCTGGAGCAGCGTCGAGGTGGGGTCGCCGCCGGTATTGACCTGAATGGTGTACAGCGTGATGCCGGCATTCTTGATGTTGGCGCAGGTGCCTGAACCGTTCGAGCTATACATGCGGTAGTCGACGGCGGTGGTGGTGCTCGAACCATTTCCGTACCAGCGATCCCAGGTATTCAGGCCGTCCGACAGCAAGATGATGACCTGCGAATATTTGTAGTTCGAGTCCATCGCCGGCGCGGAGAAAGGCCCAATGCCGGCGAGCGAATGCCATCCGGCGACGAGACCGACCGGCTGGTTGGTGCCGCCGTTCGGCGTCAGGCCGTTGACGACAGTTGTCATCGATGTCCAGTCGTAGCTCAACCCCATCGCCTCGGTCGGGCAGTAACTGTCGTTACGCGCCGGAAACAATGTCGCCGCAGTGCCTGCGACAGGCGCGGTCGCCGTCTGGTCGTTGCCTGCCGTCGTGCCGGGTGCTGTCGTTGTGCCCCGGTCGGCAACGCAGCCGGTCCAGGTGCTGTGGTTGTTTGCGATCCAGGTATGCGCGTAATAACTCTGGGTGCATTTCTTGTTGCTGCCGTTGCCGCTGCAACTGCAGTTACCCGTGCTGCCGCAACTTGCGCTGGAGCCTGTAGCGATTGTGCGGGTGGAAGAAACGCTATTGTAGCAGCCGTTGTAATAGAAGCCGCCCTTGGTGCCGTCCTTGCCGCCGGAATCCATGCCCGGACAGATGTAGCCGCTATAGGCGCCGCTAGAAGGCACGTTATTGACGTTCGAGGCAGAATTGGACGGCCCGCTGGTGCAGCTGAAGCCGGTGCTTGAACTGCTGACCGGGCAGGAGTCACCAGGACCGGTTTGTTCCCAATTGCTGAGGTTTGTGCTGTTGGCAAGCCAAGTGCTCATGTAAGCGGGTGCGGCGTCCCACTCCGTCCAATCGATCCAGTTCGCGCTGTAGTTGGAGGCGTCGAGATTGACGCCGCGGCTGAACGGAACGATCGAGACATAGACGTCGCCATTGGTGCTTGCCGCGCCCTTGAGTTGGGTCAAAAGATTGTTTGTCGCGGTTTTCAGCGCTGCAATCTTGCCATCGTCGGACATGGATCCGGTCGTGTCGAGCACAAGTGCGACGCGCAAGCGGGTTGAACCCCAGGCGGTCGTGGACGAGCCGTTCACGGCGATATTGTTGTAGCCGATGATACCGAGAAAGGTCGTCGGCACATTTGCGACGCCGGTGACGAGGACTTTCGAACCGCCATCCGTCGTGTAGCTAGCCGACACCACAACGTTCTTTGCCTCGGGGCGCGTGAACAGAGAGTTGAAATAGTTGGTGGCGTTGGTCTGCAACTGGGCGCTGGTAACCGTAGCGGCATCCTTCGCCAGCATCAGCGCCGTCGAGTCGAGCGCCGCCTGCATCGCGGCTTTGACCGAGTTGGCGTGGCTGTAATCGACTGCGAAACCGACTGCGCCGACTACGGGTAGGGCCGCGAGCGCGAAGGTGATTGCGACGTTGCCGCCGTTGGCGCCCGAAAAGCGGTTCACGGCGCGACCAAGAGCGACAAGACATGCGTGATAAAGTTTCATGGCACCGACATCCGTTAAAGCCCCGGCTATTGGTTTAGCCAACGCGCGGAAACGGAAAGTAATTTCAACTGTCTACAAAGCGGGGGATTGCGTTAAGGCTGAAAGCGGCCGCAGCGCGAAAGCGCCTTAATTGGCGGAGGTTTTGTTAGTTAATGCCGTTTCGCGGTTCGCTTTATTAAATTTTCGGCACATTCGACATATTCCACATAAATAAGAAGGCCGCCCTGTTAGGGCGGCCTTCAGCAGTTTCTTGCGTCGACTTTTATTTGGCGACGCGCAATTGCGTGAGGTTGGTGCCGATCGCGTTGAACACGGTTCCCAGACCGCTGGCAGTCGTCACCTGGAAGAACTTGGTGCTATCCATGAACTTGTCCGGGCCGCCGGCACAGCTTTGCATGATCGTGGACAAGGGGTCGCCGCCGGTATTGACCTGCACGGTGTAGAGCGTGACACCCGCGTTCTTGATGTTGGCGCAGGTGCCCGCGCCGCTCTTGGTCGAATCGTACATGCGTTTGTCGATAGTGGTCTGGCTCGTGGACCAGCGATTTTGGGTATTCAAACCGTCCGACATCAGGATGATGACGTCAGTGTATTTATAGTTCGAATCCTTGGCCGGTGCGGTGAGGGGGCCGCCGCCGACCAGCGATTGCCACGCCCAGACCAGGCCAACCGGCTGATTGGTGTTGCCGGCTGGATAGAGGCCGTCGACCAGCGTGTTCATAGCGGTCCAGTTATAATTCAATCCCATCATGGCCGCCGGGCAGCCGTCGAACTGCTCTGCCGGGAACAGCGTGGAAGCGGACGCCGTTGGCAGCGTTGCATCGGAGGGGTTCGGTGCGGTCACGAGCTGGTCGTAATTCTGGTCGCGATCTGTGATGCAGCCATTCCAGGTGTTGTGGTTGAACGGCACCCAGGTCTGCGTGGAGTTACACTGGCTACGGCCGCGGCGGGAGGAACTGCTGCAACTCGTCGTGTTTTGCCAGGATCCGTTAGCTGCTTCCCAATCGTCCCAATCGATCCAGTTGCCGGCATAATTGGTGCTGCCGACGTTCACGTCCTTGCTGAACGGAACGATCGAGACATACACGTCGCCATCGGTGCCGGCGGCGCCCTTGAGCTGCGTCAGCAGAGCTTTGGTGGCGGTCTTGAGTGCGGCGATCTTGCCGTCGTCGGCCATCGAGCCGGTGGTGTCGAGCGCCAGTGCGACGCGCAGGCGGGTCGAGCCCCAGGCGGTCGTCGATGAACCGGTCACGGGGATGTTGTTGGTGCCGATGATGCCGAGAAACGCGGTCGGCACGTTCGCCGAGCCGTTCACGACGACTTTCGAGCCGCCGGTCGTGGTGTAGGTCGCGACAATATTGATGCTGGTCGCTTCGGGCCGCGTGAACAGGGCTTTGAAATAGTTGGTGGCGTTGGTCTGCAACTGGGCGCTGGAAACCGTCGTGGCGTCCTTCGCCAGCATCAACGCGGTTGAGTCCAGCGCGGCCTGCATCGCGGCCTTGACTGAGTTGGCGTGGCTATAGTCCACCGCAAAACCGACGGTGCCGACAATGGGTAGGGTCGCGAGCGCGAAGGTGACCGCAATGTTGCCGCTGTTCGCGGTGCGGAAAGCACCAGCGGTACGGCAGAGCCTTGTCCAGAAACTTGTCATGTATTCGCCCCGAATACGGTTGAATTCGGATGCACTCATAACGGTAGCTCTTAAACCGTCGGTATATGGCGCTTGTGAAAAAACGGGTGGTCTGTAAACGCGGAACTCGTGTGGCGTCCGGTATTCGCGTTTCATCAAGGGCTTGGCTGGTTAATCTGCCCTGCCATTGATTGTGCGAATGCCGACTAGTTCTTATTTGATGTCCTTAACAGTCGGTTCGCATGCTGGGTGCTCGCCGCTGCCGAGGAGATATTTTGCCTGCCCAAAAAAGGCCGTGGCTCGTCTGGCGGCCGCTTGTGATCGTATTTTCAATGGATATGTGACGCTTTGGGGCCGGAACCGCGCGTTTCTGTCTCGTATCGGGGCAAATTTGGCCCGATCAGTGTTTACCGCGCTGTTTTGCCCGCTCCGGTGGCTTGGAATGGCGCGGTCGGCGTTATTAAGATGTGGGTGGCTGCGCGCCGGAGTGGCCATCGGGACAAGATTCGAGAATGCTCCAAGAACGCTCACTGTCGGCTTGACCATGACCTTACTTGCAAACCACTTCCCCGATGCCCAGCTGAGTTCGCTCAGCGCGCTGCGCATGGCTGATGACGACCGCAAGAAAAAGGAGCCGGCAGGTCCTGGCGGTCCCGGCACCGCGGTTATCACTAAGACCAAGACGCAGACCAAGAAGCCTAATCTCTATCGCGTGCTCATTCTGAACGACGACTATACGCCGATGGAGTTCGTTACTCACGTGCTGGAGCGGTTCTTCAGCAAGGATCACGAAGCCGCCACCCGCATTATGTTGCATGTGCATCATCACGGGATCGGCGAATGCGGCATCTACACGTACGAAGTGGCTGAGACCAAAGTCACGCAGGTGATGGACTTTGCCAGAAAACATCAGCATCCTTTGCAATGTGTGATGGAAAAAAAATAAGAGTCGGGGGAGTGGGCCGCTCAATACAATGAAGATGGGAAGCAAATGCCAACGTTCTCGCGAAGCCTAGAACAGTCTCTGCACCGGGCGCTTGCTCTCGCCAATGAGCGGCACCACGAATATGCGACGCTTGAGCATCTGCTGCTGGCGCTGATTGACGATCAGGACGCATCCGCCGTGATGCGGGCCTGCAATGTCGACCTCGACAAATTGAAGCGCAGCCTTACGTCGTATCTGGAATCCGAACTCGAAAATCTGATCACCGACGGTGCGGAAGATTCTAAGCCGACCGCGGGTTTCCAGCGCGTGATCCAGCGCGCCGTCATCCATGTGCAATCTTCGGGCCGCGAGGAAGTCACCGGCGCCAACGTGCTGGTCGCGATCTTTGCCGAGCGCGAGAGCCACGCTGCCTATTTCCTGCAAGAGCAGGACATGACGCGCTACGACGCGGTCAATTACATCAGCCACGGTATCGCCAAGCGGCCGGGTCTGACGGAATCGCGTCCCGTACGCGGCGCCGAGGAAGAGAGCGACAGCAAAGGCGGCAATGGCGACGAACCCAAGAAGAAGGGCGACGCGCTCGAGGCTTATTGCGTCAACCTCAACAAGAAAGCCAAAGACGGCAAGATTGATCCGCTGATCGGCCGCGACAGTGAAATCAGCCGCACCATTCAGGTGCTGTGCCGCCGCTCCAAGAATAACCCTCTGTTCGTCGGCGATGCCGGCGTTGGTAAGACCGCGATCGCCGAGGGGCTCGCGCGCCGCATCATCCACGGCGAAGTGCCGGATGTTCTGAAGAATGCGACCGTATTCGCGCTCGACATGGGTACGCTGCTAGCCGGCACGCGCTACCGCGGCGATTTCGAAGAGCGTCTCAAGCAGGTGATCAAGGAGATCGAGGCCACGCCGGGCGCGATCATGTTCATCGACGAAATCCATACCGTGATCGGCGCCGGCGCGACGTCCGGCGGCGCGATGGATGCGTCGAACCTGCTGAAGCCCGCGCTGTCGGGCGGCAGCATCCGCTGCATCGGTTCGACGACGTACAAGGAGTATCGCCAGTACTTCGAGAAGGATCGCGCGTTGGTGCGGCGCTTCCAGAAGATCGACGTCAACGAGCCGTCGATCCCGGACGCCATCGAAATCCTCAAGGGCCTCAAGCCGTACTTCGAGGACTATCACAAGCTCAAATACACCAATGAAGCCATCAAGGCGGCGGTGGAGCTGTCCTCGCGCTATATCCACGACCGCAAGCTGCCGGACAAGGCGATCGACGTGATCGACGAGTCGGGTGCGGCGCAAATGCTGCTGCCGGAAGGCCGCCGCAAGAAAACGATTGGCATCAAGGAAATCGAGACCACGATCTCGACGATGGCGCGCATTCCGCCCAAGACCGTGTCGAAGGACGATGCCGAGGTGCTGCGTCACCTTGAGCACACGCTCAAGACCACGGTCTATGGCCAGGACAAGGCGATCGAAGCGTTGTCGTCGTCGATCAAGCTGGCGCGCGCCGGCTTGCGTGAGCCGGAAAAGCCGATCGGCTGTTATTTGTTCTCCGGCCCGACCGGCGTCGGTAAAACCGAGGTCGCCAAGCAATTGGCGCTGTCGCTCGGCGTCGAACTGATCCGCTTCGACATGTCGGAATACATGGAGCGGCACACGGTGTCGCGCCTGATCGGCGCGCCTCCGGGTTATGTCGGCTTCGACCAGGGCGGCTTGCTCACCGACGGAGTCGACCAGCATCCGCATTGCGTGCTGCTGCTTGACGAAATCGAGAAGGCGCATCCGGATCTGTTCAACGTGCTGTTGCAGATCATGGATCATGGCAAGCTGACCGATCACAACGGCAAGCAGGTGGACTTCCGCAATATCGTGCTGATCATGACCACGAACGCGGGTGCGTCCGACATGGCGAAGGCAGCCTACGGGTTCACGCGCACGAAGCGGGAAGGCGACGATCAGGATGCGCTCAACCGGCTGTTCGCGCCGGAATTCCGCAACCGGCTCGACGCGACCATTACTTTCGCGCACCTGTCGCAGGACGTGATTGCCAAGGTGGTCGAGAAGTTCGTGCTGCAGCTCGAAGCTCAGCTCGGCGACCGCAACATCACGATCGAGTTGTCGGAGGAGGCGGCGCGCTGGTTGATCGCCAACGGCTACGATGAACTCATGGGTGCGCGGCCGATGGGGCGTGTCATCCAGGAGCACATTAAGCGTCCGCTCGCCGACGAGGTGCTGTTCGGCAAGCTCAAGGGTGGCGGCCATGTCCGCGTCATCGTCGACAAGGACGAGGCCGGTCGTGACAAGCTCGGCTTCGAATTCCTCGACGGGCCGATTATGCCGAAGCCGGAAAAGCTGCCGGCGGCGCGGCCGAAGGCCAAGCGCCGCTCGCCGCGGCCGAAGCCGAAAGGCGATGGAGGCAGTGGCGGCGGCAAGAAGGGCTCAGTCCCCAAGGTGCCTCTGGCTAAGGTCTAGGACCGATCGAACGAAATGCAAAAGGCCGGGCTTAAGCGCCCGGCCTTTTTGCACGCGATCCATGCGGCAAGCCCGCACTGGTTGCGGCGCAGGCGGGGCCATGACATGAGCGGTGGCCATGCCGGACTTCCTGCCATCATCTCAATCGTCCGCCGTTGCCGCTTTTTTCGACGGTCTGCGGTCCGCCGTGATGTCTGTGTTTTTCCTAGTGCTGGCGGGCACCTACATCGGTATGGGGGCGCTGACGCATAGCGTAGATTTGTCGCCCTTGTGGCTGGCGCTGTCGACGGTTCTGGTCTGGGCCGCACCGGCTCAGCTGATTCTGATTTCGTCTTTCGGCACAGGTGGCACGCTGATCGAAGTCGCGATCGCCGTGACGCTCAGCGCCATGCGTCTGTTTCCGATGGTCGTGGCTCTGCTGCCGCTAGTGCGGAGGCCTGACTCGCGCATGCGCGATCTCGTGTTGCCGGCGCATTTTACGGCTGTCAGCATGTGGGTGGAGTCGCTGCGTCTGTTGCCGCTGGTGCCGTCCGAGCGGCGGCTTGCGTTCTGCAACGGCCTATCGAGCGGCTATATGGGCAGCGCCGTGATCTTCGGATGCATCGGCTATTACCTTGCTGCCGGATTGCCCGCGCTCTTGTCCGGCGCGTTGCTGTTTCTCACGCCGATGTCGTTCTTCATCTCCACAGTGAACAATGCGCGACTGTTGGTCGACCGGTTGTCATTGATGCTCGGCTTGGTGATCGCGCCGCTATTGGCGTTCTGGGCTTTGCCGCTCGATCTTTTATGGACCGGCATTGTCGGCGGTACGGCTGCTTACGCCTTCAATCGAATGCGCGAGGCCGCGCAATGAAGGCCGCCGTTGAACTCGGACCGTATGTGACGCTGATCCTTGTCGGCTTTCTGCCGAACGAAGTATGGCGGCTACTCGGCCTGGTACTGGCGCGCGGGCTCGACGAAGGTTCGGAGCTTGTTGTCTGGTCTCGCGCGGTTGCGACGGCCACTCTCGCAGGCGTCATCGCGAAGCTGATCCTGTTTTCGACCGGTGAACTTGCAGGAATTCCGCTATCGATCCGTCTTGGCGCGGCAGCCTGTGCGTTCGTCGGTTACATGATCGCGAAGCGGTCGGTGTTTGCTGGCGTCGCGGCGGGGGAAGTGGCCTTGTTGGTCGGCGGCTACTTCTTCGCGCCTTGATGGGCCCACGTGCTCACAAGTCTCGCGTTGGGCTGGATTCCGGTCGTTAGCTAGATTGTCGGGCCGTCGAAGAATGTGTCATTAAATAACAATGGCGCTGCGCCCTGGCCCCAGCCAGGCAAAGGCCGGGACAGAAGAGGGGGCGGGCGATGGTTCTCGCGGCGGCGGCGGTTGCTATCTTTGGCGTGCTCCTCAAGCTCATAGCCGTAGAGCCCGCGGGCTGGTTTCTAGTGCCCCTCGCGGCGGCGGCCGGCATTTATCATGTGCGCGTTCACGCCCGCACGGCGCAAGTGGCGAAGCCTCCCATCGGTCTAGCTGCAGTTTCGGACGTGCTGTTCTTGGCCGCCATCCTGCTGCAGATCGATTTTGGCTGGACCTATAATTGCGGTCACACGACCTATAACGGCGTCGCGTGGAATCTCGGTTGGTCTTCCGAGAGAGTCTGCACGTTGATACGGGGCGTGCCCGCCTTCGCGCTCGATTTAAGCTATTACATTCCTGTCGCCGTTACCTGGCGCCAGCTTCGCCGTTTCGTTGCGCCGGATGACCGTCTCGCCAAGAGTTGATGCGGTTTAGGTTGTCGACAATTCTGGAATGCGACCGGTCAGCCAGCCGCAATTGCCGCACTGAGCTTCTTTGCCTGCTCGGCGAGCGTATCGGGTTTTTCCTTTTCGGACGCGGGCGGCTTCATCGGTACGCCGGCTTTGCGCGGAATGACGTGGACATGCAGGTGGAACACCACCTGGCCGCCGGCGCCTTCGTTGAATTGCTGGATGGTAATGCCGTCGGCGCCGAAAGCCGTCATCTGCGCCTTGGCGACTTTCTGCGCTACCTTGGCGACGTGGGCGAGATCGTCCGCGGACACGTCGAGCAGGTTGCGGGTGGGTGATTTCGGCAGCACCAGCGTATGGCCGGTCGCGCGCGGCATGATGTCGAGGAAGGCGAGTGCTTTGTCGTCCTCATAGACCTTGTAGCAGGGCAGTTCGCCCCGCAGGATTTTGGCAAAGATGTTGTTGGGATCGTAGCTCGGCATCTGTGTTCCCCGACTCAGGTCTGAGACCTATTCCTGTTCAGCCAAATCCTTGCGGAACGGGGCCGCCGCCGCAAGCTCTTCACCGGCGGCTTCAACATCAGCCCGTTCGCGGGCGAGATATTCGGCTACCGCCCGGCGTAAGCCCGGGTTGGCGATGAAATGGGCCGAATAGGTTGTGTGGGGCAGGTAGCCGCGCGCCAGCTTGTGCTCACCTTGCGCGCCAGCCTCGACCCGCTTGAGCTTGTGGGCGATCGCATAGTCGATGGCCTGATAGTAACAGACCTCGAAATGCAGAAACGGGTGATTTTCGACCGCACCCCAGTTGCGGCCGTAAAGCGCGTCGGCACCGATGAAGTTGATGGCGCCGGCGATCCAGCGTCCGGCGCGCTTGGCCATCACCAGCAGGATGCGGTCGGCCATGGTTGCGCCGATGATCGAGAAGAACTCGCGGGTGAGGTAGGGGCGACCCCATTTGCGCGAGCCGGTATCCATGTAGAACTCGAAAAAGGCGTCCCAGACCTCCTCGGTCAGATCGGAGCCGGTGAGCCATGCGATTTCAATGCCGGGAGCGAGCGCTTCCTTGCGTTCGCGGCGGATGGTTTTGCGCTTGCGCGAGGATAATGCGGCGAGAAAATCCTCAAATGTCGTGTAGCCGGCATTTTCCCAATGGAATTGCTGGTCAGTGCGCTGGAGAAAACCGCGTTTGCCAAGCGCCTCCCAGTCCTGTTCGGGGAGGAAGGTAATGTGCGCCGAAGAGAGGTTATTGCCAGTCGTGATCTCGGCAACGGCGTCGGCCAGCACGCCGAATATTTCGCTCGATGAAGGACCTGGCTTTACCAGCAGGCGCGGGCCGGTGACCGGGGTGAACGGCACGGAGAGCTGGAGCTTGGGGTAATAGTCGCCGCCGGCGTGCTCGAAGGCCTCGGCCCAGCCCCCGTCGAAAACGTACTCGCCCTTGGAATGCGACTTCACATAACAGGGGGCAGCGCCGAGCAACGTGCCCTGAGTGTCCTCGACGAGCAGGTGGCTCGGCTGCCAGCCGGTGCGTCCACCGACCGATTTAGATTGTTCACAAGATGACAGAAATGCATGAGATATAAATGGGTTATTGACTTGTCCTCGTGTTGATAACTCTGGGGATAAGTTATCCTCATCTATCGCTTTAACTGCGGATGACGCGCCCGCGCAGGCATCCCAGGCAGCTGCCGGGACCTCAGAAATCGATTTAACGAGACGAATCTGAACGGTGGGTTTGGTCATCAGACAAGGGGTTGAGACATCAGGCTTTCTTGTCCGACTCTACGCCGGAAATGGAGCGGAAATAACACCTGTTCCGGCATTGCTGATGCCGGGGAATACCCGCTGCTCGCCTCTACGGCGGGACTACGTTTTCAGCGGCAAAATAAGCGGCAAAATAAGCGGCAAGTTTCAGCGGCAGGCGACCGCGTCGAAGCCGGTCGGGTTGCCCCAGAAGTCGAACTCGGTCGTCGGCGTGCAGCGCCTTGAGATCCGGTGACAGCCATAAACGGTGCAGGCGATCTGGCCGCCGCCGTCGCGGCGGGCGACGTGCCGCTGCTTTTTCTTGGCGGCCGAAAGCGCGTTCACTGGATCGCTTATTTGTTCTTTTGCCTGCGCGGGCGGCGGCGACGAGGCGACAGCAAAGGCGGCAATAACGAGGGCGGCGATAAGGCGAAGCATGGTTGGACCCGGGCTGGTTGGTTCGCCTGACAACCCTGACCAGCCGCGTCCGGTTCCTAGGGCCGCCAGCCTTCGAAAATCATCTGGTTGGTCCAGCGCTGCGCCACCGCCCGGTTCTCCGGGGTGCGCACCGTCCAGGTCAGCAGCGGCAGGCCGAAGACCCACCGTGCGACGAGAGGTGCGACAGCGGGTAGGTCCTTCACGCCATAGGCGACGAACTGCGGCCGTGTCCGGTTGGCGTGCAGCAGCCAAGGCATGCTCCGCTTTGCCGAGGCGGGCAGGCGGTTCCATTCGGCGTCGTCGTAATGCCGCTCGGCGATGATGCCGCGCGGCAGCTTGGGCGCGACGATACGTGCGGTTTCGACCATGCCCGGGTCGAATGACATGACCGCGGCCGGCCCGTTGTAGCGGGCCAACACCTCCGCAACGCGCTGCACCAGCCGCCGGTCGCCGTTAAAATGGCTCTTGAGTTCGATGACCAGAGGCGTGCGCCCGCCGACAAGGTCGCACAGTTCGCCGAGCGTCATGATGCGGTCGGTGGTTGCCTTGAAGCGGACGGCCTTGATGTCGACGGCATTCATATCGGCGAGATGTCCGCTACCGTCGGTCAGCCGGCCGAGCGCATCGTCGTGGTGCACCATGGCTTCGCCGTCGGCGCTGATCTGGACGTCGGTCTCGATAGAGTAGTTGCCGGCGATGGCCGCGCTGAAGGCTGTCGCGGTGTTCTCAATCACGCCACCGGCGCGATTGTGCAGCCCTCGATGCGCGATCGGCCGCGCGGTGAGCCAGTCCAATCCGGACAATCAGGACACCTCGAACATGCCTTCGACTTCGACCGCGGCGTCGGCCGGCAGCGCCGAGACGCCGACGGTGGAGCGGGCGTGGCGGCCCTTGTCGCCGAACACTTCGACCATCAGATCGGACGCGCCGTTCATCACCTTCGGCCCGTCGGTAAAACCGGGGGCGGAATTGATGAAGCCGCCGAGCCGCACGACGCGCACGACATTGTCGAGTTCGCCGATCTCGGCCTTGATCTGCGCCAGCAGGTTCACGGCGCAAGCGCGGGCCGCCTTCTGCCCGTCTTCGATGGAGACGCCGGCACCGAGCTGGCCCTTGGCTTCCAGCTTGCCTTCGGCGCCGAAGCAAAGCTGGCCCGACACCACCAGCACATTGCCGGTACGCACGCAGGCAACGTAGTTGGCGAGCGGCTTGGCGGGGGTCGGCAGTTCAATGCCGAGTTCTTCGATCTTCTTTTCCGCCGTGCCGGCCATGGAATCTCTCCTGAATGCGAGGCTGTTCTTTTGCCCGATCTCTTGGCTGATCGGCGCAGCCTTCGCAAGTCGGCTCGTGAGCCTTGGTTGCCGGGGAGGCTAGCGGCCCCTATCTTGCCTTTATCGTCGAGTCTTCTCGCCCGATACTGCCAGCGAAGAGGTCTTAGCCCACATGACAATACAGGTTCTCGCCCGGCTGACGCCGTTGGCCATCGCGCATGGGCTTGCTCTTGGGCTCGCCGCCGTCGTGATCCATGGCCCGGCTTCTGCGGCGGCACCGGCGGACAAGGTGATGCTGGCACCGCACCGGGCGGTCTACGATCTCAAGCTTGCCAAGTCCCAGTCGACCAGCCGCGGCGTCCAGGCCGTGCGCGGCCGTATTCTCTATGACTTTTCCGGCAACGCCTGCGACGGCTACGAGCTGCAATTCCGTCAGGTATCGGAACTGGACTCAGGGGAGGGCAAAGCGGCGTTGAGCGACCTGCGCTCGACCACCTGGGAAGACGGCGACGCCAAGAAATTTCGCTTCAATTCGGAAAACAAGGTCGACAGCGGACGCACCGATATCGTCAATGGCCGCGCCGAACGCAGCGCCTCGACGCTCGCGGTCAACCTGAGCAAGCCGAATAGCAAGGCTCTCGCTATGCCGGTCGGCTCGGTGTTTCCGACCGAACACATGCGCCGCATCATCGCCGCGGCTCGCGAGAACAAGACCATTCTCGAATTTCCGGTCTATGACGGCTCGGAGACCGGCGAGAAGCTCTACAACACGCTGACCATTATCGGCCGCGCTATTCCGCCGGGCGAAAAGCCACCGACGGACGCGGCAGCCACGGTTCCGGCGCTCGCCAAGCTGACGCGCTGGCCGGTGACCATCAGTTATTTCGAGAAGCAGTCCGAGAAGGACGAACGCGGTGGCGAACAGACGCCGGTCTACTCGATCTCGTTCGAGCTGTATGAGAACGGCATCTCGCGCGCGCTGATGCTCAACTACAACGACTTTTCCATTTCCGGCGAAATGACCTCGCTGGAGATGAAGAAGGAAAAGGCGTGTCCGTAGCGGGCAAACGCGGCGCACGTTGAAAGAAATTCCGTCATGCCCAGCCATAGCCGTCCGAAGGACGGCGTCGCTACGTTCGCCTATGTGCCGGGCATCCACGTCTTGGCTATAAGAAAAGGCGTGGATGGCCGGGACAAGCCCGGCCATGACGACGTTAGCTATCTGCTTTCATTGGCGGCATACCGCCCCACATTTTTCGTGAAAGCGTCGAGCGTGTCCATCCGATAGCGATAGCCGTAGTCGCCAGTGAGCTTCGCGCCGTCAACGACAATGGGATAGGCGTAGGCCTTCCAGCTTCCGCGCGATGACGGAATGCGGCCACGCGACGCGTGCCACAGCACAAAGAAGGCGAGGCGGATGAGTTGCGGGTGGATGCGCAGCATCTTCTTGCCGAACACCCGCGCCATATCCTCGCCGCGCATGACATCGCCCGGCGGGCAGGCGTTCAGGACGACATAAGGGGCTTTGAGTTCCCTGAATGCCAGCATCGTCGCGATGTCGACGATGTCATCCTCGTGCAGGAACTGCCGGCTCCATTTCTCAGTGACCGGCAGGATCGACACCAGCAGCGAGACGAGGCGCTGGATCTGGCTGGCGTTTTGCTGGCCTGCCAGCGCGTTTTGCAGCCTTAGACCGCCGGTGCGCGCGCGACCGCGCGGGCCGGTCAAAGCGGCAGGGCGCAGGATGGCAACCGAGACATCGCCGCTGCGCTCGCGCGCCTGTGCGAATTTGCGTTCAAGGCTTTGCTCGACGACGCGCTTTTCCTCGGCGTAGAGGAAGTCGCTTTCGCGAAAGCCGTCGTCTTCCTTGAAACGGTGCTCGATGGTGTTCGCCGCCTCAGCCGCATAGGAGGCGACGGTCGAGAAATAAACGAGCCGTTTCACCGACGGCGTCGCGAAAGCAAAGTCGAAAACCTTCTCGGCGCCGGTGACATTCCACTGCCATTGCAGCGCCCGCTGTCCGTACATCTCGCGGATCTGCCACGCCGTGTGGAAGACGATATCGGGCTTTTGCTCTGCAGCCGCCGCTTCCCACGTGTCCGCCGTATTGGCCTTGATCCAGTGCAGTTTTTGCATGCCGCGCAGGGCAGGCGGCATGTCGCTTTTGTCGAGACCGATAATCAGTTCGACATCGTCGCGCTGCGAAAGCTGGTTGTACAGCATGCCGCCAAGATAGCCGGCGGCGCCGGTAATAAGGACGCGATGCGACATGGCGGGCGGGACCCAAAGCTCGGACCCCGGCAACCTGATGAAATTTGTTTAAGGTATCGTCAAAGCGCGCGGCTTTTAGCGGCGCTATTCGTCGTCGAGCGCCAAACCTTTAACCACGACGCCTTTGCCGAATTTCTCGCGTAGTTTGTCGACAGCGAGTTCGGCACCGGCGGCGCGGCGGTCTATGAGGTCGGACAGGTCCTGACCTACGGCATCTTCAAGGTGGCTGACGCCAATGCCGATCAGGCGATAGCGCGTGCCGCCGACTTCGTTCTTCAGCAGGTCCTTACCCGCCGCGAAAATCCGCGACGCCAGTTGCGTCGGGTGGCCGAGCGAACGGGCGCGGGTGCGGATTTTGAAATCGGCGCTTTTGAGCTTGAGCGTGACCGTCATACCGGCGAGTTGCGCGGCCTTGAGCCGAGTCGATACCCGTTCGGTGAGATCCCACAGATGCTGCTCCAGTGGCCGGAATTCGGAAATGTCGGCGTTGAACGTCGTTTCCGCCGACACGCTCTTGGTCTCGCGATCCGCACTGATGCGGCGTTGATCGAGCCCGCGCGCCAGGTGCCAGAGGCGGCTGCCTTCTTCGCCGTAACGCTGCATCAGCTCGGTCTTGTCGGCGCGCTGCAAATCCGCAATCAGGCGATAGCCATCGTTGGAGAGCTTGGCGGCGCTCACAGCGCCGACGCCGTAGATGAAGCCGACCGGCTTGGTGCTGAGAAACTCCGCTGCTTCACTCTGCCCAAGCACCGCATAGCCGCGTGGCTTGTCCAGGTCGGAGGCGATCTTGGCGAGGAATTTGTTGGCGGAGAGCCCGATCGACACCGTGATGCCGAGGTCGCGCTCGACCTGTTGCGCGAAGCGCGCAAGCACCTTGGCGGCGATCATGCCATGCAGGCGTTCGGTGCCGGTGAGGTCGAGAAAAGCTTCATCGATCGACAGCGGCTCAACCAGCGGGGTGAGGTCGAACATGGCCTTGCGCACCGCGCGCCCGGCGGTGACGTACTTCTGCATGTTCGGCTTGATGACGACGGCGTCCGGGCATCTGCTCAGCGCCTCGAACATCGGCATGGCCGAACGGATGCCGTAGGTGCGCGCGACATAGCAGCAGGCGGCGACCACGCCGCGTTTGCCGCCGCCAACGATCACCGGTTTGTCGGCGATGCTGGGATCGTCCCGCTTCTCGATGGTGGCGTAGAAGGCGTCGCAGTCGATATGGGCGATGGTCAGCGTGCCCGCTTCCGGATGCCGGACAAGGCGAGGGGAGCCGCAGGCGGTGCAGCGTCTTGCCGTATCGGCCCCGTCGGCCAGGCAGTCGCGGCAGAAGCTCACGGCACCTCACGCTCCCAGTTGCCGCCGCCCAGAGCCGCCCGGGCGATGCCGATGTGAGCGGGGTCGATGCCGGCTTCCTTGGCGAATTCTGTGACCATCGTCTCGTCACCGGAGACGTAGTCGAGGACGCCCACCAGAAACCCGGGTTCCGCGCTGGCGGCGCGAATCTCGGCCGGTCCGATGCCGGTAATCGCCAGGAAACGCCCCAGCCGCTCGCCATCGCCCGCAATATAGGTAAGCGCTTGAATGGCAAGCGCTTCTGCCACTTCAATCGTCAGTGAACGGGGCGCTTTCATTGCTTAAATTTGCCTTTCCGTAAGACTTCGCCGCTACCGTGGTTCCCGATCATGCCCGACCTAAGGCGGCCTGGCGACGGGACCTGCGTAGCTGGGGCTTTTTGGGGACAATTGCGACAATGCCGAAGACCGTCCTGATCGTGGAGGACAACGAGCTGAACATGAAGCTCTTCCACGATCTCCTCGAAGCCCACGGTTACGCCACCGTCGGCACCCGGAACGGCATCGAGGCCTTCGATCTCGCGCGCAAGTATCGCCCCGACCTGATCCTGATGGATATCCAACTGCCGGAAGTGTCCGGCCTCGAAGTGACCAAATGGCTCAAGGACGATCCCGAACTCAAGACGATCCCGGTGGTCGCGGTCACGGCCTTCGCCATGAAGGGCGACGAGGAGCGCATCCGCGAAGGCGGTTGCGAAGCCTACCTGTCCAAGCCGATCTCGGTGGGAAAGTTCGTCGAGACCATTCGCCATTTCCTCGGCCCAGCGTGAGTGTGAACTGATGACTGCCCGCGTCCTTGTTGTCGACGACATTCCGGCCAACGTGAAGCTGCTCGAAGCGCGGCTCTCGGCCGAGTACTTCGACGTTGCCACTGCCTATAGCGGCGCCGAAGCTTTGGCGCTGTGCGACCGCGCCGAATGCGACATCGTGCTGCTCGACGTCATGATGCCCGACATGGACGGCTTTGAGGTTTGCAAGAAGCTCAAGTCGAACCCTGCGACGCACCACATTCCGGTGATAATGGTGACGGCGCTCGACCAGCCCTCCGACCGCATCAGGGGTCTGGAAGCGGGCGCCGACGATTTTCTGACCAAGCCCGTGACCGACGTCGCGCTGGTATCGCGCGTGCGTTCGCTGGCGCGGCTCAAGATGGTGACGGATGAACTGCGCATGCGCGCGCTGACGTCGAAGGAAATCGGCATCCAGTCGCCCGAGCGCGACGCGGTGGCGGAAACCGGCCGTAACGGCAAGATTCTGGTCGTCGACGACCGCCAGTCATCCTACGAGCGCATCGTTGCGACGTTGTCGACTGAGCATTCGGTCGATGTCGAAACCGATCCGGCCGAGGCGCTGTTTCACGCCGCCGAAGGCAATTACGACCTCATGATCGTCTCGCTCGGCCTGAAGGATTACGACGGCCTGCGACTGTGCAGCCAGGTGCGCTCGCTGGAGCGCACCCGTGGCGTGCCGATCCTTGCCGTCGCCGAAGCCGACAACAATGCGCGGCTGGTGCGCGGGCTCGAGATCGGCGTCAACGATTACCTGATCCGCCCCATCGACAAGAACGAGATGCTGGCGCGCGTGCGCACGCAGATAAAGAAGAAGCGCTACACCGAACGCCTGCGCGACAACGTGCAGATGTCGATCGAAATGGCGATCACCGACGCGCTCACCGGGCTGTTCAATCGCCGTTACATGGAAATGCATCTGGCGAGCCTCGTGGAGCAGGCGGCTTCGCGCGGCAAGCCGATCGCGGTGATGGTGCTGGACATTGACTACTTCAAGTCGGTCAACGATACGCACGGCCACGATGCCGGCGACGACGTGCTGCGCGAATTCGCGGTGCGCATCCGCAAGGCAATCCGCAACATCGATCTGGCCTGCCGCTACGGCGGCGAGGAATTTGTCATCGTCATGCCGGAAACGGATATGGCGGTGGCCTCGATGGTGGCGGAGCGTATCCGCCGCCGTATCGCCACCGAGCCGTTCCCGATCCAGCAGGGTACGAAAAGCCTCGAGGTGACGATTTCCATCGGCATCGCCGCCATCGGTCAGCCCGGCGACAACGCCGCGGCGATCCTCAAGCGTGCCGACCAGGCGCTCTACCGCGCCAAGCGCGACGGCCGGAACCGGGTCGTCCAGGACGCGGCGTAAGGCGCCGCCTAGGGCGGCGATTCGCAAAATTTGGACGGGAAGGGCGGCTGATCTAACGTCAGTCGTTGGCTAAGTGATTCGGGGTGCGCTTTTTAGCGCGTCCAGCTTTAGCCCTACGGAGCTGCCCAGGTCCGCCGCATCTCCTGGGTCCGTGGGGTTCGACCGGCCGGATGTGAGCGAGGAGCCTCCTCGTGACGCGTCCGGCCGGTCACCTTTTAGGGCCGGGCCTTCTATGGGCGGAGGATGGTCCAGCCCTTTTCGCCCAGTTCGATCAGCGTCACGGCGCCCGACGGTACGCGGGTCGCGTTGTCGACCAGCGGGGGCTCCTTGCCTTCGGCTTTGGTCATGCCGGCGAGCGTGTTCTCGCAGGCCATGAACGACACGTTCGGCATGCCTTCCTTGAACGACTTCAGCCGTGGCTTCACCGCCGAGGTGTCCTCGCGCAGCATGTGCAGGCCGGCGTTGAAAGCGACGATCTGGACGTCGACCTCTTCGCCCTTCTTGGAATAATACTGCGAGACGTTGGCGGCGACGTTGAGCACAGCATTCATCTTGGCCGGATCGTTGTCGCTGATCTGCAGCGCAAGCCTGTGCTTCTCGGCAGCCGTGGCAGGCGACAGCGCAAATGGCAGCAACAGCAGGGCGGCGAAGGCGACGCGGATCAATGACATGGGGTTCTCCTAGGCTGGTCGATAGCCGGGAACCTAGCAGGTCGGCGATGGCGCGCCAAAAAGCAAAGGGCGCCACGAGGGCGCCCTGGCTTCATCGGACCTTGAAGGCCGACTACTTGATCTTGGATTCCGTGTACTCGACGTGCTTCTTCGCGACCGGATCGTACTTGTTCTTCTTGAGCTTGTCGGTCTGCGTGCGCGAGTTCTTGGTGGTCACGTAGTAGTGCCCGGTGCCGGCGCTCGACACGAGCTTGATCTTCAGATTGGCTGCTTTGGCCATGGAATA
>DASYCM010000049.1:0-2511 GCA_036500165.1 Pseudolabrys sp. | reverse complement strand
TGAAGCCGTCGCCGTTTCCGCCGCGCTGGGTCAATGTCGAGACCGAGGAGGGCGTCAGCCGCGCCATCACGTTCTGCATCGACCGGCATTCGCCGCGCTATATCAGCGGGCTCAGCGAGGAGCAGATTGCCGACGTGCTGGCCAAGGCGACGGGCAATCGTGGCTCGATGGCGGAATATCTGCAGGCCACGGTCGCGCATCTCGAAAAGCTCGGCATTCACGATCATCATTTGTGGCGGTTGCAGGCGCTGGTCGCCGACCGCATCGACGCGGCTTACCCCACGGAGCACTAGGTGCATCACTTCCAGTATCGCGACGGCGCGCTGTTTGCCGAAGACGTCGACGTGACGGCGCTGGCCGGCAAGGTTGGGACGCCGTTCTATGTGTATTCGGCGGCGACGCTGCGGCGGCATGTGCGGGTGATGCGCGAGGCGTTCGAGCCGCTGCCGACGCTGGTGGCGTACGCGATGAAGGCCAACTCCAACCAGGCGGTGCTGAAGATCGTCGCCGACGAAGGCGCCGGGGCCGACGTGGTGTCGGGCGGCGAACTGGAGCGGGCGATTGCCGCCGGCATTCCGGCGCAAAAGATCGTGTTCTCGGGCGTCGGCAAGACCGTCAAGGAAATGCGGCGCGGGCTCGAGCTCGGCATCAAGTGCTTCAATCTCGAGAGCGAGCCGGAGCTGGAGCGGCTGAGCGAGATCGCCGCCGCCATGGGCAAGGTTGCGCCGGTGTCGGTGCGGATCAACCCGGACGTCGACGCCGGTACGCACGCCAAGATCTCGACCGGCAAGAAGGAAAACAAGTTCGGCATTCCGTTCGCGCGGGCACGCGAGGTCTATGCGCGGATCGCGGCGTTGCCGGGGGTCGAGGCGGTCGGCATCGACATGCATATCGGCAGCCAGATCACCGACATGACGCCGTTCGACAATGCCTATCGGCTGATGGCCGAACTGGTGCGTGACCTCAGGGCGCAGGGCCACAATATCCGGCATGTCGATATCGGCGGTGGGCTTGGCATTCCCTACCATTTCGACGATGCGGCACCGCCGCTGCCGGCGGAGTACGCGGCGATCGTCAAGAAGCATCTCGGCGGGCTCGGGGCCGAACTGGTGCTGGAGCCGGGGCGGGTGATCGTCGGCAACGCCGGCATCCTCGTCACCACGGTCGAGTACGTGAAGGAGGGCGAGAAGAGCTTCGTCATCGTCGATGCGGCGATGAACGATCTGATCCGCCCGACGCTGTACGAGGCGCATCACGACATCCAGCCGGTGGTGCATTCGAATTTGCCGCCGATCACCGCGGACGTGGTGGGGCCGGTGTGCGAGACGGGCGACTACATCGCGCTTGGCCGCCGCATGCCGGGGGTGAAGCAGGGCGATCTGCTGTCGGTGATGTCGGCTGGCGCGTATGGCGCGGTGATGGCGTCGACCTACAATTCGCGGCCGCTGGTGCCGGAGGTGCTGGTCGACGGCGACAGGTGGCACGTGATCCGGCCGCGCAGGAGCATCGAGGAACTGATCGGGCTGGATTCGGTGCCGGACTGGCTGTGATGTAACCATTTACATCACCTTGGGGGAGGTGATAAATGGATGCGATCGAAGTTGAAAACAGACAACTGGGTTTTGGCGAGCAGGCCAGAGCCGAGTTCGTCATCTGGCGAGTGCTCGAGCCAGTTCGCGGCAGCAGGCACTACTTCAAGTATAGGCTCGCCCTCATCGTCGATGACGTTTGCGTCCTTCGTTACGACAATGAAGCCGGGAAGGGAGACCACCGCCATGTCGATGACCGTGAGTTCGAATATGTCTTCTCCGGCATTGAAGCGCTCCGACGAGACTTCGTTCTGGACGCCCGAGCTTGGCTTGCACGACATGCTGATCGTTGACATCCGTTCGTGGGATGAACTGCTGTCGGACGTCGAGAAGGACGGCGAGACGCCTGACCCAACGCCGCGGTTTTCGTTCATCAGCTACGATTTGATGCACAAGGTTCTGGCGCCGAACCGCATCGGCATCATTCGCAGCATGACAGGACAGGGACCGCTGAGCATTCGCGAGATCGCGCGTCGCGTGGGGCGTGGCTTCAAGGGCGTCCATACTGACGTTACAGCGCTTGTGCGCAGCGGGCTCGTCGCGAAAACCGCAGACGGACAGGTGATCTTTCCCTATCTCAAAATCCGCTTCGATTTCGAGATCGGCGCGAACGATCAGTCGGCGGCATGACTGCTGACGCAGCGTGTCAGCATGGGGTTTGCACAACTCTCCCATGACCACGCTCACTGACCGACAGCTCAATCGCGCGACGCTGGCACGGCAGATGCTGCTTGAGCGGAGCGATATGGGGATCGTCGCGGCGGTCGAGTTCCTCGTCGGTCTGCAGGGGCAGGTGAGCGAGGGGCCGTATCAGGGGCTGTGGCTGAGGCTCAACGGCTTTCGGCATGAGGATCTGACGGCGTTGATCGTTGACCGGACGCTGGTGCGGGGGACGAGCCTGCGTTCGACGCTGCACCTCCAC
>DASYCM010000048.1:0-3766 GCA_036500165.1 Pseudolabrys sp. | reverse complement strand
TCGTGGGTCTGCCCGTAACTGTTGGTGATCGAACCGCCGGCGCCCTCGCCCATGATGGTGCCGCCGAACAGATGGATCGTCGGCATCGGCCCGCGCGCCGACCAGTACTCTTTGGCGCCCGTCGCCTTGGCGACCTCAATGCCCTCGTCGAAGTTCGCGTTCCACAACGCGATGGCTTCATCGCTGAAGCTGTGCGTGAAGCGAGCGAGCGGCATACCGAACTCGTCCTTTTCGCTCGCCACCTCGATACGGTTTTCGATATTCGGCATTTCCTCGCCGAACGCCGTGAGACGCGTGATGCCGCGCTTGGCGCGCTGCATGAACTCGGCAAGCTTCGGACCGAACAGATCCTGCCGCGCATTGGCAAAGCCGCCAAGATCGCTGGTCTTGAGCGCGGTGCCGGCAACGATATAGGTACTGCCGAAGCCGCCTTTCGACTTTTTGCTGTTCTTGTCGTAGCGCTCATACGACATGTATTGCGCGCCGACCGTACCCATGTGGTTCTCGACGTCCTCGTCGAACATGGCCCAGGTACCGGCGGCGTAGTGCGCCATCATGTATTTACCGAGCAACCCGCTCGAATTCGCGAGCCCCTTGGGATGCTTGTCGGTAAACGAATTCAGCATCAGGCGCGGATTCTGCGCCGCCCAGCTGGCGAGGATGACGACGCTGGCCTCCTGCACCTGTTTTTCTTTCTTTGCGTCGTAATATTCGACGCCGGTCACGCGCGCGCCCGCGTCGTTGGTCAGCACACGGGTCACGGTCGATAGCGCCCGCACTTCGGCACCGGCTTTCCGCGCGTCGGCAAGATAGGTGACGACCGGATTGGCGAGCGCGCCGATGGGACAACCGACGTGACACCACCCGTCGTAAATGCAGGCCGGGCGACCCTTGAAGTCGACCGAGTTCATGCCGACAGCGGCCGGCACCATGCGGATGCCGTTTGCCTCGAGCCCTTTGAGCCAGACATCACCATTACGGAACGTCTTCATCGGCGGCATGGGATAGGCATCGCCCTTCGGCCGCCAGATTTCCTCCGCCTTGGCATCGCCGGACACACCGATCTCGGCCCCGACCTTGTCGTAGAACGGCGCGATGTCGGCGTAGTTGATCGGCCAGTCGAGGCCTTTGCCGAAGTCGCTCTTGACCTTGAAGTCGGTCGGCAGATAGCGCGGGAAATTCGCGAAATAATGCAGCGCAGCGCCGCCGACACCCCAGCCGCCTTGATAGGCGTAGCCATACGGATTCTTGCCTTCGAACAGAAACGGCACGCCGGATGGCTTGATGCGGCGGCCCCACATATCGGAGCTGATGAGATCGCCGAGCTGCCAATCCGGCCCCGCCTCGATCACTACGACCTTCTTTCCGGCTTTGGCCAGCACGGAGGCGTAGAGCGAGCCGGAAGCTCCGGCGCCGACGATAACGGCATCGACTTTTTCGTGCGTCGCCATGGCTACCACCTCTTCTCAGGCGCGATGTGGGGCATGTAGGGAATGCCGAGTGCGGCGTAGCCTTCCATCGTGCCGTAGACGACATCGACAGCATCGCTGCGCAGGATGAGATAGATGAAGGGTCCTGGCGGGCCTTGCCAGCCGTCGATCTTGTTCTGCCGCATCAGGTCGACGAAGGCGTACCGCTCGTCGGCGCTCAGTTGCGCAAACTTTCTGTCGCCGTTTTTGGCTTGGCTGGCTTTATCGATGGCCCCTAGGGCCGCGCGATAGAAATTTACGTAAGGCGGCCGGATGTTGAGAATACGCGCTTCGAGCAACGCTTCGCTGTGCGGAACGGAAAGCTGCTGATCGATAAAATGAGAGATGCCCGCCTGTTTGGCTCCGGGCACCAGCGTTTCACCCAATGCTTCGATCGTTTCGACTTGCTCCGCATTCAACGTGCGGAACGGAATGTTTTGCGCGTGCGCTTGACGCGGCGACAAAAGAACTTCGGCGCCACCGACACTAAAAGCGAGCGCGCTCAAGCCCGCGCCCTTCATGAGGGCGCGCCGTGCGATATCCGACATCAATTCCTCCCCGGGAATTGTTATGCAGTTTTATGTTTTGTCGTTCTCGCGGCTTTGTGTGCGCGTCGCCGTCTCTGGAACGAGACTAAATCCAATCTGAAATAGAATGGACAAGCAAGCGCTATCGCGCGTGACCCGCATGACGGTTCACGCGCTGCAATAATCCGCAGGCGTCAGCAGTGTTATTTCTTCGGCAATTCCAACCGGATGTGCAGCTCCTTGAGCTGCTTCGGCGTGACTTCTCCCGGCGCGCCCATCAACAAGTCTTCGGCGCGCTGGTTCATCGGGAACAGCACGACTTCGCGCAAGTTCTCTTCGCCTGCGAGCAACATCACGATGCGGTCGATGCCCGGCGCGATGCCGCCGTGCGGCGGCGCGCCGAGCGATAGCGCGTGCAGCATGCCGCCGAACTTCGCCTTGAGCACGTCCTCACCATAGCCAGCAATGGCGAAGGCCTTTTTCATCACCTCGGGGCGATGGTTACGAATGGCGCCGGACGACAACTCCGTGCCGTTGCAGACGATGTCATACTGAATCGCCTTCATGCCCAAAATCTTGTCTTCGTCCTTCGGATCGAGTGCGAGGAACTCGTCGACCGGGAAGTTCGGCATCGAGAACGGGTTGTGCGAGAAGTCGATCTTCTTTTCTTCCTCGTTCCATTCGAACATGGGGAAGTCGACGATCCAGCACAGATCGAAACGATCTTGCGCGATCAGCTTCAGCTCTTCGCCAACCTTGGTGCGCGCGGAGCCAGCGAACTTGACGAAATCCTTCGGCTTGCCGGCGACGAAGAAGCAGGCATCGCCAACCTTGAGGCCCATCTGCGCGGCAACGGCAGCGGTGCGCTCAGGCCCGATATTCTTGGCGAGCGGACCCGCGCCACCCTCTTCGCCTTCGCGCCAGAAGATGTACCCAAGGCCGGGCTGACCTTCCCCCTGCGCCCACGAATTCATACGGTCGGCAAACGCACGATTGCCGCCAGTCGGCGCAGGGATCGCCCAAATGGCGTTGCCCGGTGTCTCGAGGATGCGCGAGAAAATCTTGAAGCCCGAGTCGCGGAAGTGCTCGCTCACATCCTGCATCTCAATGGGATTGCGCAGGTCAGGCTTGTCGGTGCCGTATTTCCGCAGCGCATCGGCGTAAGGGATCAGCGGAAACTTCTGCGTGACTTTCTTGCCCTTGCCGAATTCTTCGAACACGCCGCGGACGACCGGCTCGACCGCGTCGAACACGTCCTGCTGCGTGACGAAGCTCATTTCGAGATCGAGCTGATAGAATTCGCCGGGCGAGCGATCGGCGCGCGCGTCTTCATCGCGGAAGCACGGCGCGATCTGGAAGTAGCGGTCGAAGCCCGCCACCATGATGAGCTGCTTGAACTGCTGCGGCGCCTGCGGCAGCGCGTAGAACTTTCCGGGATGAATGCGCGACGGCACGAGATAGTCGCGCGCGCCTTCCGGCGATGACGCGGTGAGGATCGGCGTCTGGAACTCGAAGAATCCGCCTTCCTTCATGCGCGTGCGCAGCGAGTCGATGACACGGCCGCGCAGCATGATGTTGTTGTGCAGCTTCTCGCGGCGCAGATCGAGAAAGCGATAGGTAAGCCGCGTTTCTTCCGGATATTCCTGATCGCCGAACACCGGCATCGGCAATTCGCCGGCAGCGCCCAGCACTTCGATTTCGTCGATATAGACCTCGACCTGACCGGTCGGCAGGTCGGCGTTCTCGGTTCCGGCCGGGCGCTTGCGCAGC
>DASYCM010000047.1:0-9700 GCA_036500165.1 Pseudolabrys sp. | reverse complement strand
GGGATTAGGGAACAGTGTCCGCCACACCGTCCGCGAATCGTTGGACTTTACTCCCGACGGGAATCGCGCCGTAAGAGTCCAGATCGTGAACGTGGTAAATCGGGATGTCAGGCCAGCCGGTTACTTCAGGACTTCGGCCTGCAATGCCTACTTCACGCCTTCGGCTTGATTGGCGATGTCTTCAACATTGATTCGGCCGAGCGCCACAGAGAAGGTCCGTTCGGCTTCGGCCAGCGCCGGCCGCACCACGTCGTTGACCAGCGCGGAGGCGGGCAAAGGCGGTTCGCCGGCGTCCTCGACGCTGCCGGCGGCCCGCAGGATATCCTCGGCGCTGATGGACTTGCGCTCGCGCGCCAGCTCATAGCCGCCGTGGGGTCCGCGCACACCCTTGAGGATGCCGTCGCGGACGAGAGCCTGCAAAACCGGTTCGAGGTGCCGAGGCGGGAGCTTATGGCGAGCGGCCAGACTTTTGGCCGATACCGGCCGTCCGTTGGCGTGAATTGCGACATCTATAACGGCGGCAATGGCAAGAATGCCCTTGCGAGACATCAGCGGCATGAGTGGCACCACCTGCAACAATAGCAGTGGTAATAGGCTACAGGTCGGGGGCCCGTCCAGCACCAAACTTGGGGCTTATTGCTTCAACCTCCAGTGGAACCGAATCCGCCGCTTCCTCGGGCTGTTTCGTCGAGCGAAGCGACCTCATGGAACTCGGCACGCGCTACGGCTGCAATCACCATCTGCGCGATTCGCATGCCACGAGAAATGGCGACTGATTCGCTGCCGAGATTCACAAGAAGAACCTGTATCTCTCCGCGGTAATCGGCGTCGATGGTGCCCGGTGCATTGAGCACGGTAAGGCCTTGCTTCACCGCGAGACCGGAGCGTGGCCGTACCTGGGCTTCGGTGCCTGGCGGCAGCGCGATGGCCAAGCCTGTCGGCACCAGCGCGCGTGCGCCGGGCGCGATCGTCATCGGCTTTTCGGCCGGCACCGCGGCCATCAGGTCCATGCCTGCGGCGAGCGCGGTTTGATACGAGGGCAGCGGCAGTCCGTCGCTGTGTGCCAGCCGCGTGATACGCACGTCGATGCTCATTGTTCTGAAATCTCCGCGGCGATGCGCGCGACCAGCATCGCGGCGACGTCCTGTTTGGTTTGCGTCGGCCAAGGCTCGACGCCTTTGGCTGTTACCAGCTGAATGGTGTTGTTGTCGCCACCCATGATTCCGGTTTGCGGCGATACGTCGTTGGCGAGGATCCAGTCGCAGCCTTTGCGCGCGAGCTTCGACGTCGCGTTGGCAACGACGTTCTCCGTCTCGGCGGCAAAGCCGATCACCAGCTTCGGCCGTTGTGACGAGAGGTGCGCGATGGTCGAGAGAATGTCGGGATTTTCGGTGAGCGACAGCTCAGGCGTCCTCTCGCCGGCCTGCTTCTTGATTTTCTGTTCGCCGGCATTGGCGACACGCCAGTCGGCAACCGCGGCGGCAAAGATTGCAACATCGGCCGGCAAGGCACGCTCGACGGCATCGAGCATGTCGCGCGCGGTTTCGACCTTGATCAGTTCAATGCCTGTGGGATCGGGCAAATTCACCGGTCCGCTGATCAGCGTGACGTCGGCGCCGGCGGCCACGGCTGCCATGGCAATGGCGTGACCCTGCTTGCCGGACGAGCGGTTGGCGATATAGCGCACCGGATCGATCGGCTCATGCGTCGGTCCCGATGTGATGAGGATGTGTTTGCCGGCGAGCGGTTTGTCGCCATTCGCGGTCAGCATTTTCTCCGCGGCGGCGGCGATTTCCAAAGGCTCGGCCATGCGTCCGGTGCCGCGCTCGCCGGATTCCGCCATCTCGCCTTCGTTCGGTCCGACCAGCGTAACGCCATCGGCAACGAGCTGCGCGAGATTGCGCTGTGTTGCCTTGTTGGACCACATCAGCGGATTCATCGCCGGAGCCAGCAGAATTTTTGTACTCGCCGCCAGCAGCACAGCCGAGGCGAGATCGTTAGCGTGGCCGTTCGCCATCTTTGCCATCAGGTCGGCGGTGGCCGGCGCAACGACGATAAGGTCGGCCTCGCGCGCCAGGCGTATGTGCCCGACATCGAACTCGCCGGCCGGATCGAACAGATCGGTGAACGCCTTCTCGCCGACCAAGGCGCCGGCCGACAGCGGCGTGACGAAGTGCTCGGCCGCTTTGGTGAGAATGCAGCGGACGTGGATGCCGCGCTCTTTCAAGCGCCGGATCAGATCGAGCGATTTGTAGGCGGCGATGCCGCCGCCAATAATCAGCAGCACGCGTCTGGTGGCTGGTGCGGCGGCCTGGCGGCGCGATGTTTTTCCCGCCGGCGGCGTCTCCAGCACCTCGGTGCCGCTTTCGTCGGCCGCCGCGCGCAGAATCGTGCGGACCTCGTCCTCGACCGAGCGCCCGCTGCGGGCGGCCCGCAGCCGCAGCAGCTTCTTAAGCCGGTCATCAAGCTGGCGTATGGTCAAAGAGGCCATGGTAAAATCCACTGCACCTTGAATAACTTAATACCGCACTGATTGCATTGCAATCAATGCATTCACGACCGGCCCGGAAAATTCTTTAGGAGGACGCTTGACCGAAACAGTCACCTTATGTATTTAACCGAATAGTTATTTAACTTAATGGTTCAATAAAGATGCAGCCCGCGACCGACCGCCTCAGCGCCACTTTTTCGGCTCTCGCCGATCCAACGCGCCGCGCGATTCTTGCGCGGCTCGCGCTGGGCGAAACCTCGGTGTCGGAATTGGCCAGGCCATTCGAGATGTCGATGCCCGCCGTCTCCAAGCACCTCAAAGTGCTCGAGCATGCCGGTCTGATCTCGCGCAGCCGGGACGCGCAGATGCGGCCCTGCAAGATCGAAGCGCAGGCGTTGAAGCAGGCCGACGACTGGCTGGAAGAATATCGCCGCCTTTGGGAGCAACGGCTCGACCGGCTCGAGGATTATCTCAAGGCCGTTCAGATCCAGGCGAAAGCCGATCAAGCCAAAGCTGCGGAAACCGACGCGCCGAAATTGAGCGAACCGAAAGCCAAGGAGAAGTCCCGTGGCCGAAAAAAATAGTGTCGATCTCGATCGCGATCCCCGCTCGATTATCGGCACGCGCACATTCGACGCGCCACGCGATCTGGTATTCGAGGCTTTCTCCGATCCGAAGCATCTGGCGCAGTGGTGGGGTCCTATCGGCTTCACGACGACGACCTCTGCTTTCGACTTCAAGCCCGGCGGCGTCTGGCGTTTCGTCATGCACGGGCCGGATGGCCGCGACTATCAGAACCGCATCACCTTTGACGAGATCGTCCCCCCTCAACGTATCGCCTACCACCACGGCGGCGGCGACGTCGAACCGGTGCAGTTCAACACCACAGTTACGTTCGAGGATCTCGGCAATAACCGGACCCGGCTTGTCTGGCACGGCACATTCTCGTCCGCCGAAGAACGCGCACGCGTCATCAGGGACTACGGCGCCGACAAGGGACTGGTGGAGACGCTGTCGCGGCTTGCCGGCTACGTGGAGTCGCGGCTGTCATGACGCCAGCACTCACCCAAGACAGCTCAGCAGATAGCGCGCAAGGCGCTGCGCAGATCGTCGGCACTACCGTGCGCAATCTGGGATTCGACCTCGACGTGAGTTTGTTTCCAGATCGGGAAAGCTTTGCTCAGCAGCGCGCGCCCGGCCGGCGTGATGATCAGGCGGCGGCTGCGCTTGTCTTCCTTGTCGACGGCGATTTTCACCAGCTTGCGCCGTTCCAGCGGCTTGAGCGCCGCGGTCAATGTGGTGCGGTCCATCGCCAGCAGCGACGCGACACTACCCATGGTCGGCGGCTCGGGACGGTTCAGCGACGTCAACAGCGAGAACTGGCCGTTGGTCAGATCGACCGGACGCAGTGCTTCGTCAAACTTGCGCGCGAGCGCGCGGGCGGCGCGCTGAACATACAGACACAAACAGGCGTCGCGCACCTCGATGGTTGCGGCAAACGGAAGCGGCGTCAATTCGTGGGTTGACATGCCGCACAATAGGTTGATATCAACGTAATTGTCAAGACTCACGGAACAGAAAGAAGAGGAAAACCAATGCAAGTTCAGTCCTATTTGTTCTTCGACGGCCGCGCTGAAGAGGCGATCGAGTTCTACAAGAAGACGCTTGGCGCTTCGGTCAACGCGCTGATGCGCTTCAAGGAAGGCCCCGATCAGGCGATGTGCGCGCCGGGTTCCGAGAACAAGATCATGCACGCCGATATCAGCATCGGCGAAACCAACGTGTTGCTTTCGGACGGTCATAACAAAGGCCAACCCGACTTCCAGGGTTTCGGCCTGGCGCTCACGACGAAGACCGAAGCGGAAGCCAACAAGTTCTTCGACGGTCTCGCGGTGGGTGGTGCGGTGACGATGCCGCAAAGCAAGACCTTCTTCTCGCCCCGCTTCGGCATGCTCAAAGACAAATTCGGCGTGCAGTGGATGATCCTGGTGGCGCCGTAAGCGCCACCGGTCGCGGAGTGGGGAAATACAAGGAGACAGCGATGCTCGATAAAGCCGAGACTCTCACCTCCGCGAAAGATCTGGCCGAAAGTTGTGAGGTCAGCTTTCCGAACGAAAGCGCCGAGTATCGCCGGGCGCGCACCGCGTTGCTCGCCGAAGAGATCGAACTGCGGCGTCATATCGAGCGCGTTGCCGAAATGCGCCGCGCTTTGCCGCCGGGCGGCGAGGTGAAAAATTATGAGTTCGTCGGCGAGGCGGGTGCCACCGATCTCGCCGGCATGTTCGGGGACAAGCAATCGCTGGTTATCTACACATACATGTACGGCCCGCAGCGTGAGCGGCCGTGCCCGATGTGCACGGCGCTGCTCAGTGCCTGGGATGGCGAGGCGCAAGACATCATGCAGAATGTGGCGCTGGCGGTGACTGCCCGCTCGCCCATCGAACGGCTTGTCGCAATCAAGAACGAACGCGGCTGGCGCGACCTCAAGCTTTATTCGGACCCCGGCGGCGAGTTCAGCCGCGACTATCGCGCCGTCAGTTCGAACGGTGGGGACGACGCCGGCTTGCACGTGTTTACGCGTCGCGACGGCACGATCCGTCATTTCTGGAGCGGCGAAATGGATTTCGGCACCGCCGATCCCGGACAGGATCCGCGCGGCGCGCCCGACCTCATGCCGCTCTGGACCGTGCTCGATTGCACGCCGGAGGGCCGGGCGCCGAAATGGTACCCAAAGCTCAGCTACGGCCAATAAGCGGCGACCAATTCAAGGGGCGCAGAAAGCGCCACCGTTAACAACAGGGTGGAGGATTCGATGAGTGTCTCTGAGCGCAAGGACTTCGTTATCTCGCGCGTGTTCGATGCGCCACGCGCTTTGGTGTGGGATTGCTTCACCAAGCCCGAGCGCATGAAGGAGTGGTGGGGCCCCAAGGACGTCAAGGTTCTCAAGTCCGACATGGATCTGCGCGTCGGCGGAAAATACCACTACGGCATGCAGACGCCGGACGGCTCCGTGATGTGGGGCCGGATGATCTATCGCGAGATCGCGCCGCCGGAACGGCTCGTGTTCATCAACTCGTTTTCAGATGAGGCCGGCGGTCTCGGGCGTCATCCGATGGCGCCGACATGGCCGATCGAAATGATGTCGATCTTCACCTTCGAGGAAATGCCGGGCGGCAAGACCAAGTTCACCGTCACCTGGTCGCCTTACAACGCGACCGAGGAAGAGCGGGCGACCTTCGATGCGGGTCACGCCAGCATGACCGGCGGCTGGACCGGCACGCTCGACAAGCTCGAAAACTATCTCCCGGCATTGAAAGGATAGACCATGGCCATTGCTCGCCAGAAAATCGTGCCGTGTCTGTGGTTCGACACCAAGGCCGAAGAGGCCGCGAACTTCTATGTCGGCATCTTCAAGAATTCCCGTATCGGCCGCGTCAGCCGCTTTCCCGACGCAGGCAAGGAAATTCACGGCAAGGATGCCGGTACGGTGATGACTGTCGAGTTTGAACTGGACGGTCAGACCTTCACCGCACTCAACGGCGGACCGCAATTCACCTTCGACGAAGCAATTTCGTTCCAGGTGATGTGCGAGTCGCAGGAAGAGATCGATCATTACTGGAGCAAGCTCACCGCCGGTGGCGGCGAGGAAGGCCCCTGCGGCTGGCTCAAGGACAAGTTCAAACTGTCCTGGCAGATCGTGCCCAGCATCGTGCCCGAGCTGATGTCCGGCGGGCCGGAAAAAGCCGCACGCGTGATGGACGCTTTCATGAAAATGAAAAAGCTCGATATCGAAACGCTTAAACGCGCTGCCGGCTGAAGCCGCAGCACCTTAATTAAAAACCCAAGGAGATAGCGATGACTTATGTCGATGGATTTGTTGTTCCCGTACCAAAGAAGAAGCTCGGCGAATATCGTGCCATGGCGAAGAAAGCCGGCAAGGTCTGGATGGAGCACGGTGCGCTCAGCTATATCGAGTGCGTCGCCGATGATGTGAAAGTCGGCAAGCGCACGTCGTTCCCGCGCAGCGTCAAGCTTAAGTCCGGCGAGACCGTGGTGTTCTCGTGGATTACGTACAAGTCGCGGGCTTCGCGCGACCGCATTATGGGCAAGGTCATGAAGGACAAAAGGCTCGCCGCGATGATGAATCCGGGCGCCATGCCGTTTGACGGCAAGCGCATGATTTTCGGCGGCTTCAAGTCCTTCCTCGAACTGTAATCGGAGCGTCCTATGACCGAAACTTTTGGCGAAGGCACTGTCGATATCGTCCGCACCTTCGATGCGCCACGCACGCTGGTTTGGCAGGCGTGGACCGATCCGAAGATGATGGCAGGTTGGTTTGGCCCGCGGCAGTTCACCAGCTCAGTGCCGGAATACGATGTGCGCGTCGGCGGCAAGCTCAAGATCGTCATGCACAGGCCGGACGGCAACGACTATCCGATGAAGGGCGTCTTTCAGGAGGTGAGTCCGCCGGAAAAATTGGTGTTCAGCAACGTCGCCATCGACAACGACGGCAATCATTTGCTCGAAGGTGAGACGACGGTGACACTCACGGAGCAAGGCGGCAAGACGACGATGCGCGTACAATCGCGCGCCGTTGGCCGCGTGCCGATTGCGCCGCAGATGCTGGCCGGCATGAACGCGGGCTGGACGCAGAGCATCGACAAGATGGAAGAACTTGTTGCTAAAGCCGCCTAACAGAACCTCCGCTCATTCCCGCGCAAGCGGGAATCCAGAGCCAAATAGTGAGGGCGCCCTGGGTCCCCGCTTTCGCGGGGACGAGCGGTCAGAGCAACATCCACGCGATCGCGGCGAGCAGCGCTGCGATTGCCCATAGAGCCGTGACGGTCCAGCGGTTGCGCCGCGCTTCGGCGTTGCCGATGGCGGCGACGGTTTCCGGCGACAACACCAGGCCATTGCGGGTGATGTCGTCGAACTGATCGATCAACGTGCCGGCGCGGCTGAGTAGCGACGGCACCTGGCCGAGGAAGCGGCCGATCTCGCCGGCACCTTCGGCAACGTCCTGAAGTTTGCCGGCCGGTCCGAGATTGCGCTCGATCCATTCGCGCACCACCGGATCGGCGACCGCCCACATATCCAGCTTGGGGTCGAGTGTGCGCGCGACGCCCTCGACCACGACCATCGTCTTTTGCAGCAGCAGCAGTTCTGGCCGCGTCCGCATGTCGAACAGGCCGGTCACCTCGAAAAGAAGCATCAGCAGCTTCGCCATCGAAATGTCTTCGGCGGTGCGATTGTGGATAGGCTCGCCGATAGCGCGGATTGCCTGCGCGAAGGCCTCGACCGAATGGTGGCGCGGCACATAACCGGCATCGAAGTGTACCTGCGCGGTGCGCTGATAATCGCGGGTGATGAAGCCGAACAGGATTTCGGCGAGGAAGCGGCGCTCTTTGGGCCCGAGCCGTCCCATGATGCCGAAATCGACCGCAACGAGACGGCCTTCGGCGTCGACGAACAGATTGCCCGGATGCATGTCGGCGTGGAAGAAGCCGTCGCGCAATGCGTGGCGCAGGAAACTCTGGATCACCTTGTGGCCGAGCGCCGGGAGATCATAGCCCTTGGCTTCGAGCGCCGCGCGATCGTTGAGCGGCGTGCCGTCGATCCATTCCATCGTCAGCACGTCGCGCGCCGTGCGGTCCCAGTCGACGCCGGGCACGCGAAAGCCTTCGTCTTTGCCGGTGTTCTCCGCCATTTCGGACAGCGCCGCGGCTTCCAGCCGGAAATCCATTTCCATTGAAACGGAACGCGCCAGCGTCTCGACAGCTTCGACCGGACGCAAACGCTGCGCCTCGAGTGAAAAGTTTTCCGCCATGCGCGCGGCGTGCAGAAAGGCGTCGAGATCGACCTTGAAGCGTCCGTTGACGCCGGGGCGGATGATCTTCACTGCCACCGGCTTGCGGCCTTCAGGCGTGTCAACTTCGGCCTTGTGCACTTGGGCGATCGATGCGGCGGCGACCGCTGGCCCGAAGCTCGCGTAGGCCACGCTCACCGGCTTGTCGAAGGCGGCGGCGACCACGGCTTCCGCCTGCGCTTGCGGGAACGGCGCCATCTTGTCTTGCAGGCTTTCGAGATTATGCGAGATGGCGACGCCGACGACATCCGGCCGCGTCGCCATGAACTGGCCGAGCTTGACGTAAGTCGGTCCGAGTTTGGTCAACGCGGCGGCGAGCCGGCTGCTGCCGTCTTTCGCTGTGGGACGTTCGATGAGACGTGCGATCGCGATGGCCGTTTTGGCCGGTAGCGGCAAGGGGCGCGTATCGACCAGTGCGAACACGCCTTCGCGCGCGAAGACGAAACCGGCGCGGGCCAGGCGCGTCAGATGAGAAATCGTTGCGATCACAGCTTCCAGCCCGAATGCAGCGCAACGACGCCGCCAGTCATTTGCTTGAACGAGACGCGGCGGAAGCCGGCGGTCTCGATCATCGACGCGAAGGCTTTCGGCTTGGGGAACTTGCGGATCGACTCGACGAGGTACTGGTAGGCTTCGCGGTCGCCGGTGACGCGCTCGCCGATGCGCGGGATGACCTTGAAGGAGTAGAGCTCATAGAGCTTGTCGAGACCCGGCACATCGACCGACGAAAACTCAAGACAGAGGAAGCGGCCGCCGATGCGCAGCACGCGATGGGCTTCGGCCAGCGCGCGCTCGATGCGCGGCACGTTGCGGATGCCGAAGGCGATGGTGACGCAATCGAAGCTGCGGTCGGCGTAGGGCAATTCTTCGGCGTTACCCTGCTCGAAGGTGACGATGCCGTCGAGGCCGCGCTCAAGGGCGCGTTCGCGCCCGACCGCCAGCATCTCGGCGTTGATGTCGCAGACGGTGACCCGTACGCCGTTGCCGCCGTTACTACCGACACGGAAGGCGACGTCGCCCGTCCCCCCAGCCAAATCGAGCAGGGCGAAGTCCTTATCCGAGCGCGGCGGGTTCACTGCCGTCACCAGCGCGTCCTTCCACGGCCGGTGCAGGCCGGCCGACATCAGGTCGTTCATCAAGTCGTATCGCTTGGCGACGGAATGAAAGACCTCGTCGACCATGCCCTGCTTGTCGGACAGGGAGACGGTTTTCTCGCCAAAATGGGTGTCTTCGGTGTGTTTTTGGCGCGCTGCCATAGCCAATAATCCTTTGCGAGCAGGACCATAGCGTGCGGGGCCGCGGGGCGCTATGTGTCGTTAAGAAACAGGTTAACCATGCCCGAG
>DASYCM010000046.1:0-1655 GCA_036500165.1 Pseudolabrys sp. | reverse complement strand
GCCCGTGACCTTGCGGCCGTTCGGCAGTTCACCCGCATCGCGCAGCCGGCGTGCCGTCTCCATCAACTGCCGCGCATCGAGATCGAACACCGCCCTCGCGTCAGGCTGATCGCCCGCGCTCGGATCGTCGCCGCGCAGCATGAGAAGGTTACGTACGCCGGATGCGGCCGCGCCCAGCAGGTCGCTTTGCAGCGCAATGCGGTTGCGGTCGCGGCAAGTAAATTGCAACACCGGCTCGATGCCCTGCTCCACCAGCATCGCGGCGGCTGTCACCGCGCCGAGATGTGCGCGGGCGCCGGCGCCATCGGTGACGTTGACCGCGTCGGCGAGACCCTTGAGCGGCAGCGCCTTGTCGAGCAATTCGTCGCGCGAGGCCGACACCGGCGGCGTCACCTCCGCTGTGATGGCGAAACGTCCGGCCTCGAGCTTCTCTTGCAAAGTCATGTAAAGCAGTTCGCAAAATTGTCTGAGCCTTGCAAGCATGTTATGCGGGGCCATGTTACGAGGGGATATGGCCCACACCGCGACATCGCTCGGCGACGCGCTTTCCATCATTACCGATGGGATGATGGTCGTCGTCCCACGCGAAGTGTCGGGCGTACCGATGGCGGCGACGCGCGCGCTGATCAAGCGCGGCGTGAAGAAACTGCATCTCATCGCGCTGCCCACTTCCAGCCTGCAAGCAGATTTGCTGATCGGTGCGGGCTGCGTCGAGACGCTGGAAACTTCCGCTGTGAGCCTCGGCGAGTTCGGACCCGCGCCGCGTTTTTCAGCCGCGATCACCGGCGGCACCATCAAGATGAAAGATGCCACGTGCCCGGCGCTGCACACGGCGTTGCAGGCGGCGGAGAAAGGCGTGCCCTTCATGCCGCTACGCGGGTTGATCGGTTCGGACATTCTGAAATACCGCGACGACTGGAAAGTCATCGACTCTCCGTTTGCCAACGGCGACCCCATCGTGCTGCTCCCGGCGATCAAACCGGACGTGGCGCTGATCCACGCAGCAATGGCCGACCGCTTCGGCAATGTCTGGATCGGACGGCAGCGCGAACTCGCAACTATGGCGCATGCGTCCGAGCGCACCATCGCCACCGTCGAGAAGATGTTTGACGGCAATCTGCTCGACGATCCCATGATGGCGGCAGGCACCCTGCCCGGTTTCTATGTCGACAGGGTCGCGGTCGCCGAACGCGGCGCATGGCCGCTTGGTCTGCCCGACTATTATGCCGCTGACGGCGATCATCTCGCCGAATACGCGAAGATGGCGGCGACGCCCGAAGGCTTTGCGCAGTATCTGGACAAGTATGTGCATGACAAACGCGCAGCGTGACTTCCGCGACGAGGAACTGCTCGCCGACGTCATCGCCGGGCTTATCGGTGACGTGCGGCACGTTGCCGTCGGCAATGCTTCGCCTATTCCAGCAACGGCATCGCTGCTGGCGCGTGAGCGCAACGGCAATGGGCGGCCCTATGTGTCGCTGCTGCAAAGCCGCAAGCACAACTTCTTCACCGATGGCGCGCGCGAACTGTTCGACTGCGCCGGCCAGGGCCGCATCGACGTGTTCTTCCTGTCCGGCGGACAGATCGACGGCCACGGCAATATCAATCTTGTCAGCATCGGCGACTACGATCACCCAAAGGTGCGTTTCCCCGGC
>DASYCM010000045.1:0-7553 GCA_036500165.1 Pseudolabrys sp. | reverse complement strand
CTCAAGGGTATCACGCCCGATGAAGTGGTTGAGATCAACCTGATGCAGGGCCATCAGCGCGATCCGAAGTTCAAGGCCGTCAACCCGATGATGGCCATCCCTGCGTTGGTCGACGGCGACGGTCCGGCGCTATTCGAGTCGCTGGCGATCATCGAGTACATCGACGAGATTAAGCCGAACCCGCCGTTGCTGCCGAAAGAACCGAAGGCGCGTGCCCGTGTCCGTGGCCTGTCGCAGATCGTCGCCTGCGACAGCCATCCGCTGATCGTGCCGCGCGTACGCGAGTATCTGGCGCACGAGTACAAAGTCGACGAGGCGGGCGTGGCGAAATGGGCCCAGCACTGGCACAAGGCGGCGTTGACCGGGCTTGAGGAACACCTCTCGACCGAGAAAGATACCGGCACCTATTGCCAGGGTGAGCAGATCACCATCGCCGACATCTGCCTTGCCAGTCAGGTGGCAGGCGCGAATTTCTTCAAGGTCGACCTGGCGCCGTTCCCGACGGTGGCGCGCATAGCCGCAACCTGCGCCAAGAACGATGCCTTCGCGCGCGCCCATCCGCTCAAGCAGCCGGGCGCACCCGCGGCAGCGTAATCAGCCGCGCGATTTCTTCCGCGGTTTGATCGCGGTGTTCCATCGCTCGTGGATCTGTGCGACCTCGGCTTCGATGCGTTCGAGAAACATCCGTGCTTGCGTCGATAGCGTACGCCGCGTCGGCTGGATGACGACGAAGTCCGAATGGAGTTCCGGAGAGATCGGATTGACGATCAGTTCGCCGCGGCCGATGTCGTTGACGGAGATGACGCTCGGCAGGATGGTCACCCAGTCGGAGCGCGCGACGAATTCAAGCGTCGCTATCATGGCATCCATTTCCAGTATCGCCGCGACTTCGACGCCGTGGCTTTGCAGATAGGTGTCGAGATTGCGGCGGCGGATATTGCCGGGTCCGGGCACTACGAATTTCAATGGCGTGCATTGCGACAGTCGGACGGGTGCGAGCGGCGTGAAGCCGGCACGCGGGCCGGAGATCATCATTTCACGGTCGCGCACCAGCAGCCGCGACTTGAGGCCGATGGCGCCTTCAAACGCCGGCACGATGGCGAAGTCGAGTTCGTCGCCGATCACCATCTCGGTGAGGTTGGCGCTGTAGCCTTCGACGATGCGCAGGCGCACCTCGGGGCAGCGCGGCACGAAGTCGTTGAGCACCGGCGCCAGCACGGCGCGGGTAAAGGTTGGCATCAGGCCGATGCGCAACTCGCCAGTCACCTGGCCGGCGAGCGACCGGGCTTCTTCCGCCGCATGTTCCAGCGCGCCGACGGCATCAACGCAGCGTTTGTAGTAGCGCGAGCCCGCCGGTGTCGGCTTTACGCTGCCTGTCGAGCGCTCGAACAATTGCACGCCGAGGGTGCGTTCGACGGCGGCGACATGCTGCGAGATGCCGGATTGGGTGGCGTTCTCCCGCTCGGCGGCGCGGGTGAAGGAGCCTTCCTCGCAAACGGCGATGACGGCGCGGATTTGACGCAGGGGGACAGTGTCCATGTCCCATTATAAAAACTAATAAGCCAAAGCAAAATACATTATTTCACCTGAGGCTGGGATGCCCTTAGGCTGCGGCCAAACCAACAAAGCGCACCCAAAAAACGCATCAAGGACAAGGCTTATGAAGCTCGGCTTCTTCACCATGCCCATTCATCCGCTGGACAAGGACTGGCGGCAGTCCCTGCGGGAGGATCGCGAGGCCTTTATTCTGGCCGACGAACTCGGGTTCACCGAGGGCTATGTCGGCGAGCACGTCACTGACCGCGCCGAGAACATCACCTCCTGCGCGATTTTCATCGCCAGCCTCATTCACGCGACAAAGAACATCAAACTCGGCACCGGCACGATCAATATGCCGAACAGTCATCCGGCGGCAATTGCGTCGCAGATCGCGATGCTCGATCACATGCTTGATGGCCGTTTCATTTTCGGTATCAGCCCCGGCGGCCTGCTGTCGGACGCGGAGCTGTTCGGCAATCTCGACGCTAACCGCAACGAGATATTTCTTGAGTCAATCAACAGCGTGCTGGCGATCTGGGCCGGCGAGCCGCCGTACAATCTTGACGGCAAATACTGGAAGGTGAAAGTCGAGCGCACCTTCATCCCGGATATGGGGCAGGGCTTCATCGCCAAGCCGTTGCAGCGGCCGCATCCGCCGATCGTGGTCACCGCCGTTGCGCCGTTCTCGAAGGGCGTGACCGAAGCCGCCGCGCGCGGCTGGGAGCCGATTTCCGCGAACTTCCTGATGCCGCAGTGGGTGAAAAGTCACTGGCCGAAATATGTCGAAGGCTGCGAGCGTGTTGGTCGCTCTGCCGATCCGGCGAATTGGCGCGTTGCGCGCAGTGTCTTTGTCGCCGACGACGAGAAGACGGCGAAGGCCTACGCGATGGATCCGAATGGTCCGTACCACTTCTATTACAAACAGCTCTACACCAAGCTGAAGATGAACGGCCGCATCGAGCTGTTCAAAACGCACCGCGATCAGCCAGACGACGAAGTCACGCTTGAGTCGGTCTGCGATCAACTCATCACCTACGGCACGCCTGATAAGGTCGCCGATGAGTTGCTCAAGTATCAGGAGACGGTCGGGGAGTTCGGTACCTTGCTTTACGCCGGCAAAGACTGGAAAGATCCCGCGCTCGGCAAGCGCTCGATGGTGCTGCTCGCCGAAAAGGTCCTCCCGAAAGTCAACGCGGCGCTCAAGAAATGACAAAACCAAGAGTATTCGTTACCCAGCCAATCGCTGAGAGCGCGCTGGCGCGTCTTCGTCAGGTCGCGGAAGTCGAGGTCAACACCGACTCCAGCCAAGTGTTGCCGAAGGAAAAGCTGATCGCCGGCGTGAAGCGCGCCGACATCCTGCTCTCGCTGCTGCATGATCGCGTCGACCGCGATGTGCTCACCGCCAACCCGAACCTCAAGGCGGTGTCGGCGATGAATATTACGCAGGATCTGATTGACCTGCCGGCCGCGACCGAACTCGGCATTCCCGTAACCAACATCACGGCGATGGTCACTGATGCTACCGCGGATATCGCGTTCGGTTTGCTGCTGTCGGCAGCGCGCAACATCGCGCTGGGCGACAGACTGTTCCGCCAGGGTGTCTATCCCGGTTCGCAGTCGAACCATCTCGCCGGCTACGCGGTCAGCGGCAAGACGCTGGGCCTCGTCGGCTTTGGCCGCATCGGCCAGGCGGTGGCGCGGCGTGGCCGCGGCTTCGGCATGAAGATCATCTATTCCGACCCGCGGCGCTTGCTTGAGGCGGAAGAGGCCAAATTCGAAGCGACACATATGAGCTTCGAGGATGTGCTGCGTCAGGCCGATTTCGTCTCGCTGCATCCGCAGCTTTCGCCTGCCACGCGTCATCTCATGAGCGACAAACAGTTCGCGCTGATGAAGCCGACAGCCTTTATCGTCAACACGTCACGCGGGCCGGTGATCGACGAGGCGGCGTTGGTGAATACGCTGAAAGCCAAGAAAATTGCCGGGGCGGGGCTCGACGTTTACGAAAACGAGCCAAAGGTGTCGCCGGAACTGGTTGCGATGAACAACGTGGTGTTGACGCCGCATCTCGGCAGCGGCGTGCTGGAACTGCGCGAGGGCATGGCCCATGTTGTTGTCGACAACATCATCGCCCTGATCGAAAACAGGCCGCCGGTGAGCTGCCTCAATCCGCAGGTGCTGAAGAAACTATTTTGATCGCGCTTACGACTTGTCGCGCGCCCAGGTAACGATGACCTTGACGGTCTTGTTGTCGACATTCGGGTGTGGCATCGGCGGGCTTTCGATATTGAGCACATCATCGCCTTCGAAGCGCAGGAAACGAACCTGTTCACCACCGACCCAGGCTTCGTTCCAGGCGACCTCGACCTTGGTGATGACCTTGTTGTCCTCGACGCGATAGCGTCCACTATAGGCGATCATCGAGCGCAAAGCCTTGGCGCGGTCTTCGTCGGTTTTCGGCACGGGACGTCCGTTGGCGGTCACGAGCGCAATCCAGCGGCCTTCGGGCGTCGCAATCTGATAGCCGCGCGGATGCTCGCCGAGTACCGGCGTGCGCTCCTTGGTCTGTGCGTCCTCATAGGTGACGGCGACCAGCTTCCAGGTGCCGATAATGCGGTCTTTGTCGGCCGCCTGCGCCTGCACGCTCAGCAACAGCAAGGCGCAGAATAATAGTGTGCGCATGAAATCCTCCCTGGCTTTTCCGGAAGTCTATTCTGCCGTCCAGCCACCGTCGAGAACGAGCGCCGAGCCTGTCATCAGTGACGAAGCGTTGGAGGCGAGGAAGATGATAGCGCCGGTCAGCTCTTCGAGCTGGCCAAGCCGGCCAAGCTTGATCTTGCCCAGCACCTCATCGCGGAACGCCTTGTTTTCGAAGAACGGCCGGGTCATCGGCGTTTCGAGAAACGTCGGTCCCAGCGAATTGACGCGGATGTTGTTGGGTGCGAGTTCGACCGCCATCGCCTTGGTGAAGCCCTCCATCGCGTGCTTCGATGCGCAATAGACGGTGCGCCGTGCTGCGCCGACGTGGCCCATCTGCGACGAGATGTTGATGATGGAGCCCGGCAGCTTCTCGTCGAGCAGACGCTTGGCGACCGTCTGCGCCATGAAAAATGCGGCACGGACGTTGAGCCCCATGATGGCGTCAAAGTCATCGACTGTGACGTCGCTCAGCATCTTTGGCCGATTCATGCCGGCATTGTTCACCAGCACCTGATAGGGGACACGAGACGCAAGCGCCGCCCGTACAGCCGCAATATCGGTGACATCGAGAGCGAGGGCATCAGCCTGCTGACCCCGCGCACGGATTGCCGCTGCGGCTTCCTCGATCTCGGCGGCGGTGCGGGCGGCAAGCGTCACGTGCGCACCAGCATCGGCTAGCGCCGCCGCGGCGGTGAGCCCGATGCCGCGACCGGCACCGGTGACGAGCGCTCGCGTGCCGTCGAGACGGAACGACGCCGTCTTTGTTAGTTCGACCGTCACTCCGCCGCCTGCGCGTAGGGCACGTTGCGGCGGCCGTAACGGCGGACGCGGATGTTGGCTTGCTCGGCGTGGCCCAAGAAGCCTTCGAGGACGCACAGGCGCGAACAATATTCGCCAATCATGGCGCTGGCTTCATCGGTCAGCACCTTTTGATAGGTGCAGGTCTTGAGGAACTTGCCGACCCATAGGCCGCCGGTGAAACGCGCGTTCTTTTTGGTCGGCAGCGTGTGGTTGGTGCCGATCACCTTGTCGCCGTAGGCGACGTTGGTACGTGGGCCTAGGAACAGCGCGCCGAAATTGTGCATATTGTTGAGGAAGTAATCCGGGTCCTTGGTCATCACCTGCACATGTTCGGAGGCGACACGGTCGGCTTCGCTGACCATCTCTTCGTAGCTATCGCAGACGATGACTTCGCCGTAGTCCTTCCATGACGCCCGCGCGGTTTCGGCGGTTGGCAGGATGGTGAGCAGGCGTTCGATCTCGTTCATCGTGTCGTGCGCAAGCTTTTCCGAGTTCGTGATCAGTACGGCGGGAGAGTTGGGGCCATGCTCGGCTTGGCCCAGCAAATCCGTGGCGCAGATTTCGCCGTCGACGCTGTCGTCGGCAATGATCAACGTTTCGGTCGGGCCGGCGAGCAGGTCGATGCCGATGCGGCCGAACAACTGGCGCTTTGCTTCGGCGACATAAGCGTTGCCCGGACCGACGATCATGTCGACCGGCGCAATGGTTTCGGTGCCGAGCGCCATCGCGGCGACAGCCTGGACGCCGCCGAGCACATAGATCTCGTCGGCCCCGCCGAAGTGCATGGCGGCGACGATGGCCGGGTGCGGGCCGCCTTTAAACGGCGGTGCGCAGGCGATAATGCGTTTTACGCCCGCGACTTTGGCGGTGACGACCGACATATGCGCAGAGGCGACCATCGGATAGCGGCCGCCGGGGACGTAGCAACCGATCGACGAGACCGGCACATGCTTGTGGCCGAGGACGACGCCGGGCAGGGTCTCGACCTCGATGTCCTTCATGCTCTCACGCTGCTTCTGGGCGAAATTACGCACCTGCGCCTGCGCGAACTTGATGTCCTCCAGATCGCGCTTGGGCACCCGGGCGATAGCCGCGTCGATTTCGGCGGGCGTCAGGCGGAAGCTTTTGGGCGACCAGTTGTCGAATTTTTTGGACAGGTCGGCGACCGCCGCATCCTTGCGGTTCTCGATGTCGGCGAGAATGCTCTCTACCGTTTCGCGCACCTTGGCGTCGGCGGCCTTGATCTCGCCGGCATCCATGCCGCGCTTGAGATAGTGGGGCATAGGTCGTTCTCCATTCACACGACTGTCGTTCCCGCGAATGCGGGGACCCAGCACTTAGTAGGTTCCGAGTTTAGCGTAAAATTTCAATTGCTGGATGCCCCGCTTTCGTGGGGCATGACAGCGGAACTGGGCGAGATCCCGGATTGGCTTCGCCGTCCGGGATGATCGCTACGCGGTCACTTGATCGCCTGCGGATTGATCGGCGAACCGGTGGCGCCGGTGATGATCAGCGGCGGACCGCAGAAGAAGAACTCGTAGATGCCGTCTTCGTCGCAATCCTCGGCGAGTTCCTTGAGGTTGAAGATTTCACCCATGCACAGTCCCATGGCCGGGATCACGACCCAGTGCCAGGGCTGGTTGGCCTCGGTGGTTTCGTTCGGGCGGACTTCGCAGCCCCAAGTGTCCATGCAGAGTGCGGCGATTTGCTTTTCCTGCGCCCAGTAGCAGTTCTCGAACTTGACGCCGGGCGCGTCGCCGCCGGCGTAGCCGCCCCAGTCCTTCTCGGCGCGACAGCGCTCCATCTGCCCGGTGCGCACGTGTACGAAGTCGCCGCGGCCGATCGAGACGTTCTGCTGCTTGGCGCACTTGTCGAGTTCGTCGTTGGAAATGCTCTCGCCATCCTTGAGCCACTTCACGCCTCGGAAGCGCGCGATGTCGAGCAGTACGCCACGGCCGACCATCTTGTTCTTCGAGTGCTCGATGCCGAGCACAGACAGGCCGCGCGAGTCGATCAGCTTGGCGTCGTAGCCGTTATAGGCCTTGTCCTCGTAGAACAAATGGCCGAGCGCGTCCCAATGGGTGGCGCCTTGCACGCACAGCATCAGTGTGTCGTCGGCGTAGCGGATCTTGTTCCAGTCCTGCTGGCCGGCAACGGCGTCGGTGCCGGTGGCGAGCATCTGGTGGATCGGATTGAACCGGCCGCCGAACAGACCGTTCTGCGGCCCGTCGCGGTCGAGGGGAATCCCGAGCGCGAAGACCTTGCCGGTCTTGATCAGGCTCGCGGCCTTGACGATGTCCTCGGGCGTGACGTGATTCAGCGTGCCGATCTGGTCTTCCTTGCCCCAACGGCCCCAGTTCGACAGTTTCTTGGAGGCTTCGGCGATGGCCTCTTTGCCGACCTTGATGTTCATGAAAGCGTTTCCTTGTTGGACTAGTTTCTTGCAGCGCCGGAGCTGATCTGGCCGCAGTTGTGCAATATTGGCCGGACCCCGGGGTTACATCAAGCGGGGC
>DASYCM010000044.1:0-2955 GCA_036500165.1 Pseudolabrys sp. | reverse complement strand
ACGGAAAATCTGTTCTCGGCATGGCTCGAGAAACTGTTCGACGATCCGCTCGACGCGACGCCGTCGTGGCCGGCGCTGCATGTCGTGCTGCGCGATCGCTCGCGCAATTTTCTGTTCAACCATCTCGGCCTGGGCGAAGATTCGGCCAACATTATTCTGCGTCCGGATTGTGCCGACCTACCCTACTTCTTGCGCGCCTATTTCGCTTTCAAGATGGGCCTGCCCTTCGCCTATTCGATCTGTTCGCGTGGCGGCGGCGGCCGTGGGCCGACCTGTCCGACGTGGACCAGCATCGTGAGCAATGTCGAGGCGCGCGCGCAGGCCGCACCGGGCACCGCGGCGACCGACGAAGCGGCACCGGCCGCACCCGTCGTGCCAAAGCGCGTCGGATTGACCGGCTCGTTCGCACGGTTCCTGCCGAACCTCGCTAATGGCGTTCACTCCGGTTCGGCGCGTACATATGCCGCCGACAACAAGACCGATTACTACCCGGTGCCGTTGACACAAGAAACGTTGCGGCCGGGTACGATCTACGCCGATCCTTACGGCCATGTGCTGATGATCGTCCAACGCATCCCGCAGACGGCCAACTCCGCCGGCATCATCCTCGCGGTTGACGGCCAGCCGGACGGCACCGTGGCGCGCAAGCGGTACTGGCGCGGCAACTTCCTGTTCGCGCAGGATCCCGCGCTCGGCGGCGCCGGCTTCAAGCGCTTCCGTCCCGTCGTACGCGACAAGAGCGGCGGTCTGCGCCGTCTGACCAATGACGAGATCGTCAGGAACCCGCAATACGGCGACTTCTCGCTCGAGCAATCAAAGCTGCCGGTTGAGGCATTTTACGACAAGATGGATGACGTCATGTCGCCGGCGCCGCTTGATCCGGTGATAGCACTCAAGGATGCGATCGACTCGCTTGACGAGCAGGTGAAGGTGCGGGTGACCTCGGTCGAGAACGGCCGCAAATTCCAGAACGGCGGGCGCACGGCTGAAATGCCGGACGGCGCGACCATCTTCGAAACCATGGGCGCGTGGGAGGATTTTTCGACGCCGTCGCGCGACTTGCGCCTGCTGATCGCGCTCGACGTCGTCAACGGCTATCCGGATCGCGTGGCGCGGCGCCCCGAGCGCTACGCGATGCCATCAGGCAAGAGCGCTGCGGACGTGAAAGCGGAATTGCAGAACGTACTGGCTTCGGAGCTGCCCGCGCGCAAGGTTTCCTATACGCGTAGCGACGGCTCGCCTTGGTCGCTGACGCTCAAGGACATCAGCGATCGCGCGTCTGTGCTTGAGATGGCCTACAATCCGAACGACTGCGTCGAATTGCGCTGGGGCGCTACGCAAAAGAGCGACGAGGCCGCGACGTGCAAACGGTTCGCCCCGGCGGCGCAACGCGCCAAGATGACGAAGTACCGCGCGTGGTTCCACGAGCGGCGGCGGCCCCCGCGGGCTTAGGACGTCTTTTCTGCCTGCGTGAGTTCACACCCTAGTCGACGCTGATCCCGCCGGCGCGAATGACCTTGCCCCAGCGCTCGATTTCCTCGGGCAGGTATTTGGCAAGATATTCCGGCGAACGCTGCTCGGGCGGCACGATAGACAGGCCCATCCCTTCCGACCGCTCCCGGAAATCGGGCCGCTCCATCATGTCGTTCAACGCCTTGTTCATTTTGCGCACGATCGATTGCGGCGTTCCCTTGGGGAAGAAGAAGGCATTCCACACAGTGGCTTCGGCACCGGGGAGGCCCTGCTCGCTCGTCGTGGCCAGGTTGGACACCACCGACACGCGCTTGGGAGACATGACGGCGATGGCCTTCACCGTGCCGCTGTTGGCTTGCGCCGCGCCCGTCTGGATGGTGTCACACATGTAGTCGATGCGTCCTCCAATCAGGTCTTGCATCACGGCCCCGCTGCCGCGATAGGGCACATGCGTGATGTCGACGCCGATGATCATATTGAGCAGCGCGCAAGGCAGATGCGTTCCCGAGCCGATGCCGGCCGAGCCGTATTGCATCTTGCCATGGTTCACTTTCGCGTAGGCGATAAACTCCTGCAGGTTTTTGACGGGCAGATCCTTGCGAGCGACAAGGATCCGCGGCGATTCTGAAACCAGCCCGACGGGCTCGAAGTCCTTCGTCGAGTCGTAAGGCAGCTTCTTGTACAGCGACTGACTGTATGCGTGCGTTCCGGTATTACCGATCAACAGCGTGTAGCCGTCGGGCGCAGCCTTGGCGACGCGCGCGCTGCCGACGGTGCCGCTGGCGGCGCCGATATTTTCCACGACGATCGTCTGACCGAGGATTTCGCTAAGGACGGCCGCCTGCAGGCGCGCGCTGCCGTCGATGCCACCGCCCGCCGAGAACGGTACAATCAGCGTGATGGTCTTGGTGGGCCACTCCTGCGCCGGCGCTGCGGCGGAAACGGCGATCAGCGCGAATACGGCAGCCAGCATCGATTTCAAAATCGGCATTACGGCTCCAACGATATGTATCGGCTGAGCACGCAGGTTTGTAGCGCCCCCACCCCATCTAATTACTCTGCTAACAGGGAATTTCACAGCGAAATTCTAAGCGGCTGTATTGAATTGCGAACACTCTAAATGGAGGGCATGAGTATCCTCATGGAAAATCACAATAGCGATAAACGCCGGGTGGAGATTCGTCCGGGAGTCTGGATAGCCTACGAGGACCATTGGTTCGGCGAGCCATGGATCACTCCTGAGACTGTCGTGATGGTGCACGGCAACGCCGAGTCCTCCCGTGCCTGGACGTGTTTTGTTCCCCATCTCGCCCGGCACTACCGTGTGGTGCGCCCTGACCTGCCCGGTTTCGGACAATCACCGGAACCAACCGGCTACGGCTGGAGCGCCCGTGAGCTCGCCTCCGATCTCGGGCTCTTTCTCGACGCGCTGAAACTGGAATCCATTCACCTCATCGGCGCCAAATACGGCGGCTCGGCCTG
>DASYCM010000043.1:0-13726 GCA_036500165.1 Pseudolabrys sp. | reverse complement strand
ATTTGGTTGCGGTGCGGAAAACGGCCGAAGCGCCGGATAATATCGGCGTGCATTTCCGCCCATTTCAGGAGGTCGGCATCGCCCAATGCTTTGTAAAAGGCGACCGAACGATCCTGGTCGGCCAAATCCTCGGAATGCTCGAACGGCAGATAAAAGAAGCTGCGCATTTCAGGCGCGACCTGAGCATCGAAGCCGCGCACCAGGGCGCCGGCGGCAACGGCGCGCGCCAGCGGATCGGTAGCGAAGGAGCGGGCGTCGCCACGAAACATGTTGCGTGGAAATTGATCGAGCAGGATCAGCAAAGCCAGTACGCCTTCAGCCGAGCTCTCCCAGGCAGTGAGCTTGCCGTCCGCTGCGTCCTCATGGGTCGTGAGGAAACGCTCGCGGATCTCCTGATCGAAGGCGAAGTCCTTTTCGAACCACCGTTTGGGGCCTGCCTCTCGCCAGAACGCGACGACATCGGCGGTAGTCGCAATTGCCGGCCCGCCGCTCATGCGTTGTCTCGGAGCGCGCGCCGTAAAATCTTGCCGACATTCGTTTTCGGCAGTTCGGTGCGAAACTCGATGTACTTCGGCATTTTATAACCCGCGAGCTTGCCGTGCAGGTAGTTGCGAATGTCCTGTTCAGTCAATTCGGGCGACTTCTTCACGACGAACAGCTTCACCGCTTCGCTGGAATGCTGATCGGGCACGCCGACCGCGGCGCATTCCACGATGCCGCCTTGGAGCATGGCGATGTCCTCGACTTCGTTCGGAAACACCTTGAAACCCGAGACGGAGATCATGTCCTTCTTGCGGTCGACAATCTTGACGCGGCCTTCCGGGTCCATGACACCGATGTCGCCGGTACGGAAGAAACCGTCCGGCGTCATTACCTGCGCTGTTTCCTCCGGCTTATTCCAATAGCCGACCATCACCTGCGGCCCACGTGCACAAATCTCGCCACGCTCGCCGTAGGGCATTTCTTTGTTGTCGTCGTCGCGGATCGAGATGTCGGTCGACGAAAACGGAAAACCGATGGTGCCGGTCCATTCCTTAATGTCGGGGCGGTTGGCGGTGAGGCCGGGTGAGGTCTCCGACAGGCCGTAAGCTTCGATAATCGGCGTGCCGGTAGCCTTGAGCCAGCGCTCGGCAACCGACTGCTGGACCGCCATGCCGCCGCCGATCGACGATTTTAAATGCGTCCACTTCAGCTTGGCGAAGTCGGGATGGTTGAGCAGCGCATTGAACAGCGTGTTGACCGCGGGGAAATAGTTGACCGAATATTTCGACAATTCCTTGATAAGGCCCGGAATGTCGCGCGGATTGGGAATGAGCAAACTGCAACCGCCCAGCCGTACGCCGATGTTGGCGCAGGCCGTCAGCGCGAAGATATGATACAGCGGCAAAGCTGCCAGCATGAACAGTTGCTCGACGCGCGGTTCGGCCATCAACGCCGGTTGCAGCCAGGCGTGCGCCTGCAAGGTGTTGGCGACGACGTTACGATGCGACAGCGTCGCACCTTTGGAAACGCCGGTGGTGCCGCCGGTATATTGCAGGAAAGCGATATCGTCCGGCCCGATCTTGGGCGGTTGGAACGCCATGCCGCGACCGCTGGCGACTGCCTCGGTGAACGAGATTGCACCCGGCAGGGCGTAGGGCGGCACCAATTTTTTGACGTGACGCACGACTAAATTGACGATCAGGCCCTTGAGGCCGAGCAATTCGCCGAGGCTGGTGACGATGACGTGCTTGACGGAGGTGCGCGCGATCACCTCTGCGAGTTTGTCCGCGAAGTTTTCGAGAACGATGATCGCTTCGGTGCCGGAATCCTTGAGCTGGTTCTCGAGTTCGCGGGGCGTATAGAGCGGATTGACGTTCGTCACCGTCATCCCGGCGCGCAACACCGCGATCATTGCGACCGGATTTTGCAGGACGTTCGGCAGCATGATCGCGACACGCGTTCCGCGTTTGAGGCGCTTGCTTTGCAGCCAGGCGGCGAGCGCCTTCGACATATCGTCGACCTGACCGTAGGTCAGCGACTTGCCCATGCAGATGTAGGCCTTGCGGCCGCTATATTTAGTCAGGCTTTCGTTGAACAGGTCGACCAGCGACGCATATTGCGATGGGTCGATTTCTGTCGGCACGCCCGGGGGGTAATGCCGCAGCCAAGGACGTTCCATGTGCTTTCCCCCCGATGACGCCAGCTCGTTTCATGGCCGCCGGTCATGAACAGCCTAACGGTCTATACCGCCAAATGGAATGAGGGGGTTATCGGTCAAAGCAGCGCGGTCGGGACGATCCGGTGCCGGCGTGCCGGTAAAGGCTTCGAACAGGTCCTGCACAGTACGCTGCGGCAAATCCTTGGTGATGAACACCAGCCGCGTGCGGTGATCGTCGTCCGGCCAGCGATCGAGCCGAGCTGTTGGATGAAATACGTGCTGAACGCCATGGACCACGACCGGAGTGTCCGGCATTTCGGCGAGCTTTACGATGCCTTTGACACGCAGCAGCTTGTTGCCGTGAGTGGCGCGTAGCAGCTCCAGGAACATGTCGAGGGTGCCAGCGGGGATAGCGGCGTCGCTGGTGAGGACGAAGGATCCGATGTGCTCGTCGTGACGGTTCACGTCGTGATGATGGTGACCGTGCACATCGGTATGAGCATGTGCGTCGGCATAGGCCTCCGCCGCCAGCCATTTCTTGACGTCGGGGATTTTACGCTCCGGATCGTAGAGTCCGCAGTTGAGCAATCGGTCGGTGGTCGCTTCGCCTTTGGCGGCATCGAGGATCTGTGCCGCCGGATTGAGCGCATGCAGTCGCGTAACGATGCGCTCGCGTTGGCCCTCGTCAGCCAGGTCGGTCTTGGTGAGGACAATGCGGTCGGCCATCGCCGCTTGCTTCACCGCTTCGGTATGTTCGTTCAGTGTCGTCTCGCCATTGACCGCGTCGACCACGGTGACCACGCCGTCGAGCCGATAGCGCATGACGAGGTAGGGATGCGCCATCGCGGTTTGCAGCACGGGCGCCGGATCGGCGAGGCCGGTGGTTTCCAGCAGCACGCGGCTGAATTTGGCTCGATGGTTGTCGAGATCGCGCAACAGCTTTTCCAGGCCGTCGACGAGGTCGCCGCGCAACGTGCAGCACAGGCAGCCGCTTTGCAGCAGCACCATATTGTCGCCGACATGCTCGACGAGCAGATGGTCGAGGGAGACCTCGCCGAACTCGTTGATGATGACGGCAGTGTCGGCGAGCGCCGGGTCTTTGAGCAGCCGGTTGAGCAGCGTGGTTTTGCCGGCGCCGAGAAAGCCGGTGAGTACAGTCAGAGGAATGGGGATCGCCGGTTTGCGGCGGTCGGCGCTCGTGCCGGTCATTGCGCGACCGATGTGACCTTCGGTTTGGCCGGCATGGCAGGCTTGGCCGCCGGCGTGGCGGTCTTCGGCTTCGTCGCGGCTTTTGGCTTGTCGGCCGTCGCCGCAGGCTTCTCGCCGGTGGCCGGCTTCTCAGCCGTAGCCTTCGCAGTCTTGGTTTTCTTTTTCTTCGGTGCGGCACTGACGGCCTGTGCGGCCGAGTCCGGGTTTTCCGGAGGGCCGGTAAAGACGACGATCGGCGGCGTGGTTTCGACCGGAGGACCGAGCACGAATTTGCCGTTCGCCGGCTTCAAGCTCGACAGCATGAAGGCCTGTCCGTCCGAACCGGCTTCGCCGCTGGCGGCTGCCGGCGTATCAGGACTTGGCTCTTCTTCCTCGTTGTCCTCGGAAGGTGGCTTGCGGCGGTGGCCGCCGCACATCTCGTCACGCAGATTCGGCGGCTGAGCATCGATTGGTACCAGCGCGTCGACGGTGCCGAGCGACGGTGTCAGCCACGTCAAGCTTCCACCGTTAAAGCCGCGCTCCAGAAGCTGCGCTGCTTTTTGTGCGCGTACCGCACCGGAGTAAGCGCCGAGAACGATCGCGATCAACCTGCGCCCGTTACGTGTGGCCGATGCCACGACGTTGTAGCCGGAGGCGCATATGAAGCCGGTCTTCATGCCGTCGGCGCCGGGATAGCGGTCGATCAGCGAATTGTAATTGCGATAGACGCGGCTGCCGTAGCGGATCGATGAAATATGCCAGTAGAAGTCATATTCGGGGAATTCGCGGATCAGCGCGCGCGCCAGGATGCCGAGGTCGCGCGCCGACGTCACATGGTTTTCAGCCGGCAACCCGTTCGGATTGACGAAATTGGATTGCGACATGCCGAGCCGGCGCGCATTGGCGTTCATCATGTCGGCGAAGCCTTCAATCGAGCCACCAACCCCCTCGGCGATGGTCACGGCCATGTCGTTGGCCGATTTCACCAAAAGCATCTTGAGTGCGTTGTCGATCGTTACCGTGGTGCCCGCCTTGAGGCCCATCTTGGTCGGCTGCTGCGCCGCGGCGTTTTTCGACACCGTGAGCAGGGTATTGAACGTAACTTTCTTTTCCCGGACCGCTCGCAGCGTTGTGTAGGTGGTCATCAATTTCGTGACCGAGGCCGGATACCATGGGTAGGTGGCGTTCTCGGCGTGCAACACTTTGCCGGTAGAAGCCTCGATCAGCAATTGGGCTTCGGCGCGCGCGCCGCTGGGGGCCGCCAGCACAAATAAAGAGAGTGCGGCGAGTCCAAGGAAGAGGTTGCGAGAGCTGGGACGAAGGGTCAAATCACTGATCCGGTCAGGTGGTTTGCGCCGAAGAATAGGCGGGTGAGTTCCAACGGCCGCGATGCTAAGATACCTAAGCCTGCGGCGGGAGGCAAAGTCCCGGCTTATCTTATGGTGAGTCACAAGGTGATTCACCTAATTGAATCGCCGATCAATACGTCCAAAGTTCGGCACCCGGACGACCCAGGAGATGTCGATGACTGCAGCCATTGTCGGTTGGGCTCACACCCCCTTCGGTAAGCTTAATGGTGAGACGGTCGAAAGCCTGATCGTGCGGGTCGCCGGCGAGGCGCTGGCCGATGCCGGGATCGAGGCAAAGGACGTCGATGAGATCGTGCTCGGCCACTTCAATGCAGGCTTCTCGGCGCAGGATTTCACCGCCTCGCTGGTGCTTCAAGCCTCGCCCGATCTGCGTTTCAAGCGCGCCACCCGTGTCGAGAACGCCTGCGCCACCGGTTCGGCGGCCGTCCATCAGGGCATCCGGGCGATCAAGGCCCGGGCGGCGCGGATCGTGCTGGCCGTCGGCGTGGAACAAATGACCACAACGCCTGGTACGCAGATCGGCGACAATCTGCTCAAGGCGTCTTATGTGCGCGAAGAGGCCGATATCGAAGGTGGCTTCGCCGGGATTTTCGGCAAGATCGCCGGCCTCTATTTCCAGAAGTGGGGTGACCAATCCGACGCACTGGCCATGATCGCCGCCAAGAACCACAAGAACGGCGTCGGCAATCCCTACGCCCAGATGCGCAAGGATCTCGGCTATGACTTTTGCCGGACCGAGAGTGAGAAGAATCCCTTCGTCGCGGGCCCGCTCAAGCGCACCGACTGTTCGTTGGTGTCTGATGGCGCTGCCGCGATCGTGCTCGCCGATATCTCGACGGCGCTCCAATTCAAGAAAGCAGTCGCCTTCCGCGCTGCGGAGCACGTGCAGGATTTCCTGCCGATGGCAAAGCGCGACATCTTGAAGTTCGACGGCTGCGCGCTCGCCTGGAAGCAGGCGCTCACCCGCTCGGGGCTTGCACTCAACGATTTGTCGTTCGTCGAGACGCATGACTGTTTCACAGTCGCGGAGCTCATTGAATATGAAGCAATGGGTCTGACCGCAGAAGGGCAGGGCGCGCGCGCCATCAAAGAGGGCTGGACACAAAAGGACGGAAGGTTGCCCGTCAATCCGTCTGGCGGCTTGAAGGCCAAAGGCCATCCCATCGGCGCCACCGGCGTTTCGATGCATGCTCTTACCGCCATGCAACTGACAGGCTCCGCGGGCGACCTTCAGGTCACGGACGCGCGGCTGGGTGGCATTTTCAACATGGGTGGAACTGCCGTGGCCAACTACGTCAGTATCCTCGAGCGTATTAAATAGTTGCGGTTGTTGCTTTTTTGCGTTTCTCCCCGAGCGCGCAGGCAATTAGTATGCAACAATCGCGCGTCGCATCATAAATTGATCGCGATGCGGGACGTGATAGAGTTGGGCGGTGTTAGGATATAGTTGGCATACAAACGAATTGGTGAAACGACCTATCCAGTGATTTAGCGAATGCCCGGGGGGGCGAGCAACGGCATGATCAATATTCCGACGGATCTCTTACGAACGCTGGTCGCTGTCGTCGATTTGCGTAGTTTCACCAAAGCTGCTGCATCGCTCGGCATCACTCAGCCGGCAGTCAGCGCGCAGATCAAGCGGCTCCAGTACTTGCTCGGCAAGGAAATCTTCGACCGCAGCGCGCAGGGTATTTCGCTGACGCCGCACGGTGAGATGACGGTCAGCTATGCGCGGCGTCTGTTGTCGATCAATGACCAGATCATGGAGATCGGCGGTCCCGGCCGCATGGCTGAGCAATTGATCCGCATCGGGGCGCCCGGCGATTTCGTCGCCACGATCCTGTCGCGCACGCTGGCTCGGTTTCGCGGTCAATGGCCGGGCGCCCGGTTCAATGTACGGACGGGCTCCTACGATCCGATGATCCGCGAATTGCGCCAGGGCGAAATCGACTTGGTCGTCAGCCTGTCGGCGACGCGACCGGTCGACGCCCGGCATTATTGGGAAGAGGACGTAGTCTGGGTTCGCGGCGACGGTGCCGAGATCGATACGAGCCAGCCGATCCCTCTGGTATCCTACGGCGAGAAAAGTCTCAACCGGCAGCTGGCGGTGACCGCGCTCAAGGGCGCCGGCCTGGAATGGGAAGACGTGTTCTACGGCCCGAGCCTGCTGAGCCTGTCCGGCGCGGTCGCATCCGGTATCGGCGTGATGGCGCTGGCGCGCCGCCGCGTCGATCAGTTCGGCTTGCTGGGCTGGAATGGCGCGAGTCTGGTGTGGGACAACGCGCCATTGCCCAAACTCGATAACGTGTTCTGCGGCATTTACATCCGCGAGGGTTCCGGCCGCGAAGTGCTCGAGCAACTCGCCGATCTGATTTGCCGGGCGTTGCATCCCGACAGCGATGGCGGGAGGGTGGAGGCTGAAGATTTCATGCCGCCATTGACCCGGGCCAAGAACTCGGCGGCTTAGTTTTGAAACTTTGGGCTTCAGCTTAGGTGTGGGTGACGTTGTCGAGCGTTACAAAGTCGCTCATCAATGTGACCTGCGCGACCGCTAGTTGACCTTGCGCTCTGCCATGCTCGGCAGGAACGATGCATCGAAAATATCGTCCGGCTTCGGCGGCGTGGCTTTCCACTTGTAGGTCCGGCCAATCTGCTCGACGGCCCTGGCGAAGCGGCCTGAGTCGATGGCGCCATATCCGCTAGCCTTGACCTCGGCGGTGATGATGTTGTCGCGCAACGCCATCTTCAGGCGTTCGAGTTCGGTCGCTTTCTTGGCAACGTCATTCCGCTTGAGCACCGAGTCGACCGCCGTGTCGGGTGACCTCACTGTTTCCCTGAGGCCTTTAGTGAAGGCACGCAGGAAGCCTTTCACCGCGTCGGGATGTTCGGCGGCAAATTTCGGATTTACGATCACGACGTTGCCGTACAGATTAACGCCGTAGTCGGCCATCAGCAGCACCGAGATATCGTCGACTGCAACGCCCTTGTCCTTGAGGTTGATGAAGGATGAGAACGAGAAGCCGGTGATGGCGTCGACCTGACCTGCCGCCAGCATCGGCTCGCGCACCGGAAAGCTGATGTTCTCGATCGTCACTTTAGAATCGTCGATGCCGTTGGCCTGCACAAAGATCGGCCATTGCGCGTAGGCGCTGTCCGGCGCGGGTGCGCCGAGCTTCTTGCCTTCGAGATTCTTTGGCACGGAAATACCGCGGCTCTTGCGCCCGATCACCGCGAAGGGCGCGCGATTATAGACCATGAAGATCGCCTTGATCGGCATTGCCGGATTGGCGTCGCGGAACTTCATCAGCGAGTTCAGGTCGGCGAAACCCATGTCGTAGTCGCCGGCCGCGACGCGGTTGATCGGCTCCACCGAGCCCGCCGCCGTGTCGATCGTCACGTCGAGGCCTTCGGCTTTGTAGTAGCCCTTGTCGAGCGGTACGACGAACAGCGCTGACGGGCCTTCGAATTTGAAATCGAGGCTGAACTTGATGCTGGTGTCGGCGGCAAAGGCCGTGGATTGGGCTGCGGATATCAGCATCAATCCGGCAAGAAAGCTGGCGATTGCCCGGCCGGCGTGGCGAACGCTCATCATACTCGTCCTTCGTGACGGTGACAGGCACGGCGTGAACTTAATGTCTCTCTAGCAAAGAACAATCGCGATATGATTGGTGCGGTGGTGGACAGCATCGCCGCGTCAAGCGGCAATGCGACGCTGCTGGCGGAAGAAGAATAGCGCCGCGAAAAAGTCGCATTGCGTATTGCGACAATGCGTCACGTCACTGTGAAGACCCACAGGAAGGCGGGCGCCCCTCCGTTCAATAATTAAAACGTCCGATAGACATCTCATTGTGGAGGATAAGTATGCGCAACAAATTCCGGAGTTCCCTCGTCGTGGCTCTTGCCGCCGCGGTGACGCTGACATCGTTCAATCTTCCGGCGCAAGCCGCACCCAAGCAGACGCCGCAGGTGTCGAAGTCCGTCACCACGGATATCAGCGCTCGCCGCCGTCACTATCGCGGCAATAACGCTGCGGCACTGGCGATGTTCGGTATCATTGCCGGCGGCATCGCGGCTGCTGCCGCCGCGGACCGCTATGACGATGGCTATTACGGCGGCGGTCCTTACTACGGCGGCTATCGCGGCGGCGGGCACCGCTTTCACGGTGGCCACTTTCATGGCGGCCGCGGCGTGCTCGGCGGCGGACATTTTCATGGCGGCCACGGCGTGCTTGGTGGTGGTCACCACCACCGTTAGGCCGGGTGGTAACGACGCACTGCCTGCGACGATAACGATACCGCCGGAAAGTGCTTTTCCGGCGGCGTTTCGTTAACCGGTTTTAGGTCCGGATCGGGTATGGTTCCGGCATGGCTGATTCGATCTCCCGGCTCCATGAGGCTGTGATCGCCGTTCGGGGCACTGACCCGACGAAATCGCGGACGGCCCGGCTGCTGAGTTCTGGCCGCGCCAAAATGGCCAAAAAGCTCGCCGAAGAAGCGGTCGAGGTCGTCATCGACGCCATGGACGGCCACACCGATGCCGTAGTCCGGGAAAGTGCCGATCTCATCTACAATCTCGTTGTTCTTTGGGTTCACGCCGGCGTCAGCCCCGATGACGTCTGGGCCGAGATGCGACGCCGTGAGCAGATGTTCGGTATTGCCGAGAAACTGCCAAAGATGGCAAAAGGCGCAGCGACCGTCATGCCGCGACGGAAAGTCGTGGCGCTGGAATCCCGGCGCGTCCGTAAAACGCGCTGACACGACCCGCTAATCCGCCATTTTTCCCTGATTTGAGTTTCTCATGACAGTTCAGGCCTCCGAGCCGCGTTCGCTGCTGCGTCGTCTCTACGATTGGTGCATCGATGCGGCGCACAAGCCGCATGCAATGTGGACGATGGGGGCCATCGCCTTCGCCGAAAGCTCGTTCTTTCCAGTTCCGCCGGATGTGATGCTGATTCCGATGGCGCTAGCGCGCCCGCAGCGCGCCTATGTCATGGCGGCGTGTTGCACGCTCGCCTCCGTCGCTGGCGGTATCGTCGGCTACGCCATCGGCGCGCTGCTGTACGACTCTGTCGGTGCCTGGCTGATCTCGCTCTATGGCTACGGCGAAAAGGTCGAGGTATTCCGCGCCGCCTATGCGCAGTGGGGCGCCTGGATCATCCTGCTCAAGGGCCTGACGCCGATCCCCTATAAGATCGTCACAATCACGTCGGGCTTTGCCGGCTACAATTTCTTGCTTTTCGTCGTGTTTTCGATCATCGCGCGGTCCGGCCGCTTCTTCTTGCTGGCTTTCCTGCTGCACCGTTACGGCGAGCAGGCCCGCCACATCATCGAGAAGCGGCTTGGCCTCTGGGTCACCCTGGGCGCCGCGGTGGTCGTCATCGGCATCGTGCTTGCGGTATACTTGATCTGACGGTTCGAGTCGGGCTGTCCTCAATTCCGCCCCGCGGGCGGGACGATAGGAATTCACCGGCAAAATGCGGACACCTTTATTACAGGCGAGGCTTCACGCGGCGCACGTCAGTGCGTGCCTGCTCGCGCTTACCCTTGTGACGTCGGCAATGGCGGTGGCGCAGGAAGCCAGGCCACGGGAAGAGCCGGGCTTCTTCGAAAACATCGCCGACTGGTTCGACCGCAACGTCGGCTCGACTTTCCAGGGCGCCGGAAAGCAGGTCGAAAACTTCGGCCGTGAAGCTGGCGTTGCCGCCAAGGCCACCGTCAACAATGCCAAGGATGCGGCCGGGGCGGTCGCGCGCATTCCGTCGGCGCGTGTCACGGTCGGCCACGAAAAATGCCGCAACGCACCGAACGGTGCGCCCGATTGTGTCGCCGCCGCTGAACGGCTCTGCAAGGGTAAGGGCTTCGAGACCGGCAAGAGCCTCGACATGACGACAGCCGAGGTTTGTCCGCCGAAGGTGATGTTGTCGGGCCGTACCGGCGCAGTAGGTGAATGCCGTGACGAGACCTTTGTGTCGCGGGCGCTTTGCCAATAATCACCTGATTTTTGCGGAGCGCCGGGCGCTTGTCGCTGCGCTTGTTCTCGCGCTTGGCCTGTGTTTCGCTTCCCGCAGATAAGAAAAGTCCTGGGAGCGAACGGTGAACCTCCACGCCAAATTGCTCGAGCGCGAGTCCGCCGGAAGGCCGGTGACGGTCGGACTGATCGGCGCCGGCAAGTTTGGCACCATGTTCCTGTCGCAGGCGCGGCTGACCACCGGCATGCATATTGTAGGCGTTGCCGATCTCGATATGGCGCGGGCGCGCAGCCGGTTGAATAGCGCCGGCTGGCCGGCGGAGTTATATGCTGCTGCGTCGCTCGACGATGCGCACAAGCGGCGCACGACACTCGTCACGGACAATGCGAAATCGTTGATCGCTGATCCGCGGATCGAGGTTATCGTCGAAGCCACCGGCGTGCCGGGCGCGGGCATCCATCACGCCTTGCAGGCTATCGCGCACGGCAAACATATCGTCATGGTCAATGTCGAAGCCGACGCGGTGGCGGGACCTCTTCTGGCGCGCCGTGCCAAGTCGGCGGGCATCGTCTACAGTCTCGCGTGGGGCGATCAGCCCGCGCTGATCTGCGAACATGTCGACTGGGCACGCGCTGCCGGCTTCAAGGTCATCTGCGCCGGCAAGGGCACGCGCTACGAGCCGCATTATCACAAATCCAACCCCGACAATGTCTGGGACATTCTCGACAAATATCTGAACATCACCGACCGCAAGTCGATCAATCCGAAGATGTTCAACTCTTTCGTTGACGGCACCAAGTCCGGTATCGAGATGACAGCGGTGTGCAATGCCACGGGTCTGCTGCCGCAGAGCGACGGCTTGGGCTTCCCACCGGCGACGCGCTTCGAACTGGCGGATATCTGCAAGCCGAGAAGCAACGGCGGCGCGCTGGAAAAAGCTGGTGTCACCGAGGTGACGTCGTCGGTCTATCGTGACGGCAAGGATGTGCCGCATCACCTCGCGCTTGGCACCTATGTGGTGTTCGAGGGTGATACGGAATATGCCCGCCGCTGCTTCAAGGAATACTCCATGTTGCCGGACAAGAGCGGCAGATACGCCGCGCTGTACCGGCCGATCCACATGATCGGGCTCGAACTCGGAATCTCGGTCGCAAGCTGCGCGTTGCGCAATGAGCCGACTGGCGCGCCGACGGGTTTCCGCTCCGACGTTGTCGCGACCGCCAAGCGCGCATTGAAGGCCGGTGAAATGCTGGACGGCGAGGGCGGCTTCTGCGTTTGGGGCAAGCAGACGCCCGCGGATGTATCGCTCGATCGGGAGCTCTTGCCGCTCGGTCTTGCCCACAACGTCAAGCTCAAGAACGATATCCCTGAAGGCGGGGCGCTGAAATGGGCGGATGTTGTTTACGATCCGAATGATTTGGCCGTCAAAGTGCGGCGTGAGATGGAGCAGGCTTTCGGCCGGCGGAATGTGCAGTCCGACGCGGTGTTATAATCGACAACAAGAAACCAGGTCCGGGAGAACGCCAAGATGAACATGATGAAATCTTTGCTCGCCGTCGCGCTGGCCGCGGTGTCCGCATTCGCTGCTGCGCCGCGCGATGCGCGCGCTGAAGACACAAAATTGAATGTGATCGTTTTTCCGGGCGTGCAGAATCTGGCGCTGTTCGCGGCGCAGGCGAAGGGCTTTTATGCCAAGCGCGGTCTCGCCGTCGATATCAAGTTCACGGTGAACTCGGACGAATTGCGCGGCGGTCTGGCGGAAAGCAAATACCAGATCGCGCATTCGGCCATCGACAATGCCTTCGCGCTAAAGGACAAGGCCAATGCCGACATCGCCGTCGTGCTTGGCGGTGACAACAGTTACAACCACCTCATCGTCCAGCCTGACATCAAGTCGCTCGCCGAGGTCAAAGGCAAGACCGTGGTGGTTGACGCCATCAACACCGCCTACGCCTTCCAGCTTTACGAGATGCTCAAGCAGAAGGGTGTCAACAAAGGCGACTACGAAATCAAGCTCGCTGGAGGCACGGCGTTGCGGCTCGACGCCATGCTCAAGGACAAGAACAATGTCGCCGGCATGATGAACCCGCCGTTCTCGACCCGTGCGGTCAAGGAAGGGCTCAAGGACATGGGCACCGCCGCGGCCGCGCTCGGCGCCTATCAGGGCACGTCGGCCTTCGTGTTACGTTCCTGGGCGCAGGCCAATTCCGATACACTTGAGAAATATATCCAGGCCTATATCGAAGGCTGGCGCTGGGCCTTCGATCCGAAGAACAAGGCCGAGGTAGTCAAGCTGCTCGCCGAGCGGCTCAAGCTTAGCGAAGAGATCGCGACGCAATCGTTTGACGACACCAAGAACGATTCCGCCAAGGACGGCGCCGTCGACATGGCCGGCGTCAACAATGTGCTGAAACTGCGGTCGCAGTGGGAGGGCGGCGCCCAGGCCTCGCCCGACAAATATCTCGACCTGTCTTACTACAAGAAGGCGTCGGCAGGACTGTAAGGCCGGTGGCCTATTCCAGCTCGATCGTGCCGTCGACCTTGTGGGTGAGCGAGACGTCGCCGATCGTCAGTACCATCTGCGCCGCGACCGATTTCTTGCCCTTGAGCCCGCCCGCGGCGTCGGCGGCACGGATGGCCTTTTCGATCTCCTGCTGCGACGTCACGCCGACGACCTTAAGAAACTTGCGCAGCGACATGTTCAGGGCTTCTTCGTTCATGGGCATGCTCCAGGGCGAGGGAAATCGCCGCCGGCGAGCATAAGCCCGCCGGATTGGCCCTGAAAGCGCCGTATACACCGGCAAACTCGACGACCGTTGACCACGGGGTTTCCGCCGCTATTATCCCGCCGCGTTGCCCCCATGGCGGAACTGGTAGACGCGCCTGACTCAAAATCAGGTACCGCAAGGTGTGCTGGTTCGATTCCGGCTGGGGGCACCACCTTACGAGAGTTCGGGCGGCGTTCGGAGACCTGATGAACGAGTATCTGGCTCTCGTCCGTAAAGACCCCCCACTATCAGCAGCCGTGATCGTCTTCGCCGTCGGCGCCCTGACCATGGC
>DASYCM010000042.1:0-18595 GCA_036500165.1 Pseudolabrys sp. | reverse complement strand
AAGTCGAACATCCACATCTTCTCGGTGGCCATGCGCTACCAGTGGGATAACGGCGAGCCGGTTCGCACGAGCAAGCTCATCACCAAGTAAGCGCTCGCAAAGACCTCAACGAAAAGGCCGGCATCGCTGCCGGCCTTTTTTGTTGTTCGTCATCCTGAGGTGCGAGCCATAGCGCGTCAAAGACGCGCGTAAACGCGCTTATGGCGAGCCTCGAAGGGTGACAGCCGAGTTCTTGAAGAATTTGCCGTCGCCCTTCGAGGGCCGCTTCGCGGCCACCTCAGGGTGACGTCTTAGAACGCGCCGGTGAAATTGCCGCCGTCGATCAGCAGATTCTGTCCGGTGATGTAGCCGGCGTGCGCCGAGCACAGGAAAGCGCAGGCGGCGCCGAACTCGGCCGGGTCGCCGAAACGACGCGCCGGAATGGTGGCGATACGGTCGGCCGCGACCTGGGCGATGCTCTTGCCCTTGCTCTCGGCGTGCTTGCTGAGCGTGCCGCGCAGACGGTCGGTATCGAAGGCGCCGGGCAGGATCGAGTTGATGGTGACGTTCTTGTCGGCGACGGTGCGCGCCACGCCCGCGACGAAGGCGGTGAGGCCCGCGCGCGCGCCCGACGACAGATCGAGGCCGGCGATCGGCGCCTTCACCGAGCCGGAGGTGATGTTGATGATGCGGCCGAAGCGGCGCGACAGCATCGGCTCGATGGCTTTCTGGATCAGTTCAATCGCCACCACCATGTTGGCGGTGACGCCGTCGAGCATCTGCTGGCGCGAGAGTTCGCGGAAATCCTTCAGCGGCGGTCCGGCATTGTTATTCACCAGAATGTCCGGCTGCGGGCAGGCGGCGAACAGCGCTTTCTGACCTTCGGCCGTGGCGACGTCGGCGACGACGGGGATCACCTTGGCGCCGGTGAGGCTGGCGATCTCGCCGGCTGTGGTGTTGAGCGTCTTGGCGTCGCGGCCGTTGATAATGACCTCGCAGCCGGCCTCGGCCAAAGCGCGCGCACAAGCCTTGCCGAGGCCGCGGCTTGAGGCACAAACAATGGCCTTGCGGCCGGCAATTCCGAGATCCATGACGTTTCCTTCAGCGTGACGTTTCTATGAACACAAGTGTTAGTGGCGGCAGCGAGGGCGTCAACCCTTCTTCGTCATTGCGGGTTCGCTCGCTCCGGAATTACGTGTTCTGTCGCCTCACTGTAGCAATCGCTTGATACCTCGGATGCGTCAAAACAACGCGATTCGAGGTTCCGAATGATCCGCACTTCGCCACGCGATCCCGAAAGCCGGGTGATGGAGAATGCCTACGCACACTGGGCGCCGATCTATGACGCGCTGTGCGGGCCGATCTTCCTCAACGGACGCCGCGCCGCAGCTCAAGCCGCGCGCGACTGCGGCGGGCAGATCCTCGAAATCGGCGTCGGCACAGGACTATCGTTCGACGACTACGACACCTCGACCGAGATCACCGGCATCGACATCTCGGAGCCGATGATCGCGCGGGCGCGCGTCCGTGCCGCGAGCGGGCGCTATCCTTTCGTCAAAGGCCTCGCAGTGATGGACGCACACAATCTGCGCTTCGAGGATGCGAGCTTCGATTGCGTCGTCGGGCAGTTCGTCATCACGCTGGTGCAAGACCCGGAGCGCGTGCTCTCCGAATGCGCAAGAGTGGTGAAGCCCGGCGGCCAGATCATCCTCGTCAATCATCTTTATTCGGAGCGTGGCCTTGCCGCCGCGGTCGAACGGCTGCTGGCGAAAAAAGCGCATACGGTTGGCTTGCGGCCCGAATTTCCGTTCCAGCGGCTCGCCGATTGGGCGACCGGTCACGGCGGCGCCGAACTCATCGAGCGGCGCAAGGTCAAGCCATTCGGCGTCTACACGCTGGTGCGCTTCAAGCGCGTCGAACAGCAGAGCGTCGCTGCGTAAGCCTTTGCCGAGGAAGCGTTCGCGCGTGTGAATTGGTTAATGGCGTTGTCACAAAACTGAAACCGAAACGCACTAAAGACATCGCACATGGAAATGCAATTTCTAAGGAGCGCATCGTGACGGAGCCCGTCCCGAAGCGCTTTCGTGCGCTCTTCATCTCCGACGTCCATCTCGGCACGCGGGGATGCCAGGCCGACAAACTCCTCGATTTCCTGCGCTATCACGAGGCAGACGTTGTCTATCTGGTCGGCGACATCGTCGACGGCTGGGCGCTGCGCTCGTCGTGGTACTGGCCGCAGGCGCACAACGACGTGGTGCAGAAGATGCTGCGTCAGGCGCGCAAGGGTGCGCGGCTGATCTACATCCCAGGCAACCACGACGAATTCCTGCGCGGCTATTACGGCACGCATTTCGGCGGCATCGAGGTCGTCGAGAACGACATCCACGTCGCCGCCGACGGCAAGCGCTTCCTCGTCGTGCATGGCGACATGTTCGACCTCGTCGTGACGCAGGCGCGCTGGCTCGCTCTGCTCGGCGACAAGGCCTACGACTTCGCGCTCACCGCCAACCGCGTGTTCAACGGCCTGCGCCGCGTGTTCGGCGCGCCGTACTGGTCGCTGTCGAAGTGGGCGAAGATGAAAGTGAAGAACGCGGTCAACTTTATCGGCGCTTTCGAGAAGGCGCTGGCGACCGAAGCCAAGCGCCATGAAGCCGACGGCGTGATCTGCGGCCACATCCACACCGCGGCGCTGCACGACAACTTTGGTCTGCGCTACATCAACTGCGGCGACTGGGTCGAGAGCTGCACCGCGGTAGCCGAGCACGAGGACGGACGCTTCGAGATCATCACCTGGACCAAGACCGGCGATGAGCAGGGTCTGACAGTTCCGCAACTCGTAGCGCCGAAGGCCGCGTGAGTTTGCCCCGATCTGCCGCGAGGGACCGAGCATGAAAATCCTGGTGGCCACCGATGCGTGGCATCCGCAGGTCAACGGCGTGGTGCGCACGCTCGGGCAAGTGGCGCATGAGGCAAGCGCTCTCGGCACCGATCTGGAATTCTTGAGCCCGCAAGGTTTCTTGACGCTGCCGATGCCGGGCTATCCGGAAATCCGGCTGGCGCTGACCGGCCCGAACGACATCGAGCGCCGGCTCGATCGCACCCGCGCCGACTGCGTGCACATCGCGACCGAGGGCCCGATCGGCCACGCCGTACGCCGCGTCTGCATCAAGCGCGGCATGCCATTCACCACCAGCTTTCACACACGCTTTCCCGATTATCTCGCCGAGCGTCTGCCGTTGCCGGAGCGCTGGACCACCGATTTGGCATGGGGCTGGCTGCGACGTTTTCATGCGCAGAGCGCGGCGGTGCTGGCGGCAACGCCGACGCTGAAACAGGAACTCGTCGATCGCGGCTTTCGCAATGTGCAGCTGTGGTCTCGCGGCGTCGACGCGCAATTGTTCAATCCGCGCCGACGCAAAGGACTCAATCTGCCACGGCCGATTTTTCTCACCGTCGGCCGTGTCGCGGTGGAGAAGAACCTCGAGGAATTTCTCAAGCTCGATCTGCCCGGCACCAAGCTGGTGGTCGGCGACGGCCCGGCGCGGGCGCAACTCGCCAAGGCCTATCCCGACGCGGTGTTCGTCGGCTCCAAGCAAGGCGACGAACTGGCGGACATTTATGCTTCCGCGGATGTGTTTGTGTTCCCGAGCCTCACCGACACCTTCGGGCTGGTGCTGCTGGAGGCTTTGGCGAGCGGTGTGCCGGTAGCGACTTTCCCGGCGGCCGCGCCCCGCGATGTCATTGGCGATGCGCCTGTCGGGCGAATAGATGCGGACTTGCAGCGCGCTTGTCTGGAAGCCTTGGATCTCGACCGCAGGGCTTGCCGCGAATTCGCCGAACGGCTGACCTGGCGGGCCTGCGCGCAGACCTTCCTCGAGCACGTGACCGAAGGCGCGCGCGCCTGGCGCGAAAAGAAAACCCGCAAAGAGCGGCTCAGGACGCTGTTCGTCAGCGCCCGCCAACGCCGGCAATCGGCGGCGCGGTAGTCTCTCTCCGTCATCCTGAGGTGCGCGCTCTTGCGCGCCTCGAAGGATGAACGGCCGTCGCCCTTCGAGGCTCGCCGCTTTGCGGCTCGCACCTCAGGGTGACGGATCGAGACGCTTTCGCGGGGACGGCCGCAAGAGGTTGGATGACAGCCGAGGGCGGCGGCGCTAGCCTTCGCCCTTATGGGCATCCTCGACACCACGATTCTGCCGACAGCAGCCGACATCGATGCGGCGGCGAAGCGCCTGGCCGGCGTCGCGGTGCGCACGCCCTTGATCAATGCGGCGGTGCTCGACGATCTCCTGGGCGCGCGCGTGTTCCTCAAAGCCGAAACGCTGCAGCGGACCGGCTCGTTCAAGTTCCGCGGCGCCTACAACAAGATTTCGTCGATCCCGCAGGAAAAGCGGGCCGCTGGCGTGGTCGCCTATTCGTCCGGCAATCATGCACAGGGCGTCGCCGCGGCCGCGAAGCTGCTCGGCATGCGCGCCACCATCGTCATGCCGTCGGACGCGCCGCGCGCCAAACGGTTGCGCACGGAAGCGCTCGGCGCGGAGGTGATCGGCTACGACCGCACTACGGAAGACCGTGCCGCCATCGCGATGAAACTCGTCAACGAGCGCGGCGCGACTTTGGTGCCGCCGTATGACGATCCGCTGATTATTGCAGGGCAGGGCACCATCGGCCTCGAAATCGTCGAGCAACTGGCCGAACGCGGGCTCAAGCCCGAGATCGTCGTGGTCGGCGCCTCCGGCGGCGGTCTGGCGGCGGGCATTTCGCTTGGTGTCAAATCGCGCGTCGCGTCGGCGAAATTCTACACGGCAGAACCCGACGGCTTCGACGACACCGCGCGTTCTTTTGTTTCCGGCAAGCGCGAGGCCAATGCGCGCATGAGCGGCACCATCTGCGATGCGCTGATGACGGCGACGCCGGGCGAGCTGACGTTTCCGATCACGTCGAAGCTGATCGGGCAGGGCATCAGCGCCACCGACGCCGAAGTCGGCCGCGCCGTGCGCTATGCCTTCGAGGAGTTGAAGCTCGTGGTCGAGCCGGGCGGCGCCATCGGGCTTGCGGCGCTGCTTGCCGGTAAAGTCGATATCAAGGGCAAGGTTGTTGTCGGCGTCCTGTCCGGCGGCAATGTCGATACGGAATTATTCGCGAAATTGATTTCCGCTTAGTCATGCGCGGGCTTGACCCGCGCATCCATGAGCTGCTGCTTCATAAAAAATCTTACGTAAGGCTGCCGGTGACGGGCGTGGGTCATGGGTTGCCGGGTCATAAGGGCGTTCACGCCCATCTTCGACGGGCTATGCCGGCAATGACGGAGAATTACGTAAACAGCGCAATCCGTTCGGCTTCGCTCAGCGACATGATCGCGGCGAGGGGATCGTTGCGCGGCGGCACCGCCTTGGTTGTGGGCGATGAAGGCTGAATCTCGCTTGCAACGGGCACAATCGTTTCGGCAGCGGCGGTGACAACCGAGGCGACGGCGATATCGACAATCGCCGCCTCTGCTTTCGTCACCGTTTCGCTCGGCGCTTTGATTTCATTGGCGGCCGGCCGCGGCGCCGCGTTCGTGAACGTGACTTCCGGCATGAAGGCAGCGGCGGTCACCGGCTTGGTGTGGATGATCTGGGCTTCGCCGCCGAAGTCGGGCAGCCATTTGGTGGGAGCCAGTGCGGGCTTGGAAGCAGGCGCGGGCACAGGTTCGGGTTCCGCACTAGGCGCAGCTTGAAGTGTCGCAACCGGCACAGCAGCCGCAGGTGCTGTAACAGGCGCTGTTGCAACAGGTGCCGATACAACGGCAGGAGCGGGCGCAGCTTCCGCGACCGTTTCCCAGAGTTCATACGGCTCGACAACAATGGTTGTTGTCAGCCGCGGCTGATTGAGAATTTCAAGCTGCGCCCATTCGTGCGGCTGCAATTCCTGCGCCTGCTCTAGCGTTGGCTGCGGAAGCTCCTGTCTTGCCGCTTCCTGCTTTGGTGCTTCCTGATTTTGCGCTTCCTGCTTCGGCGCTTTCTGTTCCAGAACTTCCTGTATCGCCAGTTCCTGTTGTGGAACTTCGGCTATCAACACGTCTTGCGGCAGTGGCGTGATGACGACGCGGGTCGGCTCCAGTACCAGCGCGACGACCGGCCCCTGAAGACTGGTGACTGTCGGGATCGGCAGCTCCGGCTCGTCGGGCTGCGGCACGACGGCGAGCACAGCCGGCGCAAATGGCGGCAGCGGCTCTTCCTCAATCGGAGCCAAGTCCTTGTTCTCGACCATGGCGTCGATGCGCTTTTCCATGAGGTCGAGCAGATCGACGAGACGCGCCGCCTTGGTCAGCGCGGTGGAGGAGTTGATGTCGGGGCGCGCCAGACGAATGGCGATAAGCAGCACGCGCAACTCGTCGCGCAGCCGGTCGCGCGCCTTGCCCTCGGACTGCATCATGCTCTCGATGCGGTCGAGCGAGTCGAGCAGCATCTCGGTATCGGCGTTGCGGTTGCGGCGGGCGTATTCGACGAGGAAGTCGCGGCCGCGCTGAGTCGACTCGAGGGCCGCACAGAACGTGCGGTAGTCTTCTTCGCGCAGGCCCGTGGGGGTGGACGCGGATATGTCGGTCGCCAGCGAGCGAGTCGCCATCAGTGCATTCCTCAGACTCACAGTTTATCAATCAGACTGCTTGATTCGGCTAGTTCCTCCAGCGGCTTACGCCCGGCTCATTGATCCATGCGGCCTTTCTCCGGCATCGATATCGGTTTCACACCGCGGGTTTCGGCGCTTTATGGGGCGTTTTTCATCGTTGCCGGCATCAGCCAGCCGTTTTTGCCTGTCTGGCTGGCCGCCAAAGGGCTGGAGCCCGCCAAGATCGGCCTGGTGCTGGCGGCGCCAATGCTGCTGCGGGTGATCACCATTCCGCTGGCGACGCGCTCGGCCGACCGGCATGACGCGCTGCGGCTGAGCATCATCGTCGCGGCCTGTGTGGCCTGCGTGGGCTATGGGCTGATGGGGCTGGCGGAAGGTGCGGTGGCGATCATGCTCGCCTATTCGTTCGCCTCGGTCGGCTTCACGCCGTTGATGCCTTTGTCGGAAACTTACGCCTACAAAGGCCTTGCTCAGCGCGGCAGAGCCTATGGCTCCGTGCGGCTGTGGGGTTCGGCAACATTTATCGTTGGCAATCTCATCGCCGGCGTCGCTGCCGATCTCCTTGCGCCGGCGCATATCATCTGGATGATTGCCGTTGCGAGCTGCGCCACGGTGCTCGTCTCCTTCGCGCTGATGCCGGTGTCGATCGCCAGGCACGCCGACGATCCACTGCTGCCCGTGCGGCGCAAGTTGTTGCGCGATCCGGTGTTCATCGCGGTGGTGGCGGGATCGAGCCTGATCCAGGCCAGTCACGCCATGTTCTATGGCTTCACCGCGATGCAATGGCGCGCTGCCGGCATGGATAGCACTGTCATCGCGGCGCTGTGGGCGTTAGGCGTTGCGGCCGAGGTCGTACTGTTTGCTTTTTCTGGGCGGCTGCCGCTGTTCTTTACGCCGACGGTGCTGATGATGGTGGGCGCTTTGGGTGCGGCGTTGCGCTGGGCCGGCATGGCGTTCGCTCCGCCGCTGCTGGTGCTGCCGTTGTTGATGGTGCTGCACGCGGCCTCGTTCGGCGCGACGCATCTCGGCGCTATCGGATTTGTCGCGCGTCACGCGCCGCCCGGCCAGGCTGCGACAGCGCAAGGCTATCTCGCGATTGCGATGGGCCTCGTCATGGCCTGCGCCACGGCGGTATCGGGTGTTTTGATCGAAAGCTTCGGCAGCTTCGCCTTTATGGCGATGGCACTAGCGGCGATAGCTGGCGGCGCTTGCGCGTTCGTAGCGTATCGAGCCGGTGGTGATGCGCCGGTCTGATTTGGTTTTGGCGCTTTGCGTCGGCTGTTCGCAGCTCGCGACGTAATTGTTGAGCTCGCGGCCCTGCATGTAGATCATCTTGCGCGACAGGCCGCCGTTGCGGCTGATCCAGCGCCGCACGTGGTTCGGATAGACATTCCACAAAGCCTGCGTGCCCATCGGGCTCGTGACCGGACGTCCGTCGACGTCCGGCATCCACGCGGCGTGGAAGCCGAGCCGTGCGCGCGGCGTCGCGCAAATTTTCGAATGCGGAACGATACCGAGCACCAGTGTGCAGGCCGACAGACAGTTGCCGTCGATGACGACGCGTTCGCCGGAGGAGCGCAGCATGGCGAAGGCTTGCAGGTATTGGCCGATCTGGCCGCCGCGGTCTTCAGCGATCCGCATGGTAGCGGAGGCCGGTGCCATGCCAACCAGTGGCAGGCCGGAGATCAACAAAGCCGCACCGAGCAACAGGCTTCGAAAACGCATTACCCCAACCCCATCCACGCCCGCATTCCGGACCATACGGAACTTGGTTAACGGACGTTAACCAATCTTAGGCAGATGGCGACGTTTTCGGGAAGCTATGGTTAACGGAAATTAGGGGACGTCTGAAAGGAACTTGAATCGTGTGGCGGCGCTGCATCGCTGTTCCATATTGGAACAATTCGCCGAGCGTTCTTAGTGTAATCGCCCTGCGGGTGGCGTGAACGTCGAGCCGGCGGCGCGAGTGCAGGCGTCGGCCAATTCCTCAAGCTTCCGGGCGCTGTCCTCATTCCAGCTTCGCGCCGCGATCTCGCGGCATAGCTTGGCGTGCGCCAGCAGGCGTTCCGCCACCTTGGCCGAATGCGGCGCGGTTAAACTTGGGATGCGGGAAGCGCGGGGCATCTTGGTATCTGGCCCGGTGTTAAGGCCATCCGCCTTGAGCCAGATCAAGTCACTGAAATTAAACGTAAAATAGTACCGCTCCGCATAAAAAAATCCCGCCGGATCGCTCCGGCGGGATCTGTCGTTTGACGCCGCTGTTTTTAGAAGCGGTAGTTGATGCCGATGCGACCGATGTTGTTCTTGACGTGGACATCGCCGCTGATGCCACCGACGGTAAGGGTCGTGGTGCCGCTGTCGACGTAAAGATACTCGGCCTTGACGCTCCACGGACCGGCGAAGGCGTATTCGACGCCGCCGCCAACGGTGTAGCCCGACTTGGTGGTGTTCGAGGACGCGGTCAGGCCACCGAAGGTCAGATCCGCGCCGACGTTGGTGTAGGCGTAACCACCGGTCACGTAGACCAAGGTGCGATCCCAAGCGTAGCCGAGGCGGCCGCGCACGGTGCCGAAGTAACGGACGCGCTCGGTCAAAGTGGCGCCGCCGCCGGTGGCGTCCGCGCGCTGGCCCGAACCCTGGAAGTCGGTTTCGAGGCCGAGGACCAGGTTGTTCATCTGCCAGTTGTAGCCGATCTGACCGCCGCCGATGACGCCGTTCAGGCTCGTGCTGCTGCCGCCGGCAGTGTCACGGCCCCAGCCGTAGCCGATGTTCGCACCGACGTAGAAGCCGGTCCAGTTGTAGACGGCGAGGTAGGGCACAGCCTTCATCGGCATGCGAGCCGGCATATCGGCGGCCGAAGCGGCGCCCGCGAAGGACACCAGGGCGGCCGAAGCCAACAAAATCTTGCGAAGCATTTCACGAACTCCTTAGGGTAAGACAGATGCGCGTTTTCTAGGCTCTTAACGCTGCCGGTCAATTAGCATTTGACATAGAAAGTGCCGTTTTACCCAATGGCGACGATGGTTTCCGGCGCGTGTGTCTTCAGGGCAACGAGTTCCATTATTTAGGCAATGTTCCATTAACCGTAATTGTGGCTAGCCCCATAGGGCGGGCGTGGCGGGATAAACCAGACTGTCCTCGTAGCGCAGGCCGTTCTCCCGGTCCTTGGCGAGCAGGAGCGGGCCGTCGAGGTCAACGAAGCGGGCGCCCTGCGCCAGCAGCACCGCGGGCGCCATGCCGAGCGATGTCCCGACCATACAGCCGGCCATGATGGCAAAGCCCGCCTTGCGTGCTTCCTGCGCCATCGCCAGTGCCTCGGTGAGGCCGCCGGTCTTGTCGAGCTTGATATTTACGGCGTCGTATTTGCCAGCGAGTTTCGCCAAAGAGTCGCGGTCATGAACGCTCTCGTCGGCGCACACCGGAATAGGGCGGATGATGCGCGCCAGTGCGTCGTCCTTGCCTTCGGGTAGCGGCTGCTCAACCAGCACGACGCCGGCCTTGGCACAGGCGGCTAGATTTGCCGCGAGGTTTTGCGCGGTCCAGCCCTCGTTGGCGTCGACAATCAGGGCGGCCTTGGGCGCGGCGCTCCGCACGGCCGCAATCCGCTCGGGGTCGCCGCCATGCTCATCACTGCCGCCGAGCTTGACCTTCAGCAGCGCCCGGGTGGCGGTTTTGGCGGCGGCCTTCGACATAGCCTCGCACGTACCGATCGAAATGGTGAAGGCGGTCGTCAGGGCCTGTGGGGCAGGCAGCCCGGCGATCTCATGGACGGGCTTTCCGGCGCGCTTGGCCTCCAGATCCCACAGGGCGCAATCCAGTGCATTACGAGCGGCGCCAGGTGGCATGGCGGCCTGGAGGGCCGTCCGGGTCAGTCCCGTGGCCAGTTTCGACCGTAGAGCCTCAATGGCTCCCGTGACGCTTTCCACGCTCTCGCCGTAGCGGGCATAGGGCACGCATTCGCCCCGGCCCGTGAAGCCGCCGCCGGATAGCTCCGCCACGACGACGACGGCCTCGGTCTTAGCACCTCGGCTGATGGCAAATGTTCCGGCAATCGGCCACCGCTCTGTCATGGCGCTCAGACGCAAATTATATGACAAATTCAAACACCTGAGGTTGTTCGTGAGACGATCCAAACCCTCGACAGTTTCGTACCTGTGGGTCAAGTATGACGGGTCAGATTCTCCGGTTCCCGGGGCTGTAGTGCGGGATGTGAGGCGGGTTCGGTGAGCGATAGGCTGCTCGACGGTAAGGCGGAAGGCGAGCGGTTGGCGCTTGCCGCCAGCGGCGCCTGGGTTGCCCAAAACGCGGGGCGGCTCGAATACGCCATCGATGGCGCAGCCCGCGAGAACGGCGGCGTCAAGCGTGTCCAGATCGACATGACGCATGTCGAACGGCTCGACACCTTCGGCGCCTGGCTGCTGGAACGTCTGGTGCGCAGTTTCTCCGCGCACGGCGCCACTACCGACGTCGTCGGCTTGCCGGAAAAATACCGCGCGCTGATGGACGAAGTTCACAACGTCAAGTCGAGTGAGGCGCCGCATCGCTCGACAAACGCGCTGACGGCTGCCGTCGCATCCATCGGTCTGGCGATGACGCAGGTCGGCAGCAGCGTTGCCGCGATCGTCAATATCATCGGCGCGCTGGTCTTCGCGTTCATGCGCGTGATCGCACGGCCGCGCAGCTTCCGCATCACCTCGATGGTGCATCAGCTCGACAACGTCGCCTGGCGCGCGGTGCCGATCATCCTGCTGATCACGTTCCTGATCGGCTGCATCATCGCGCAGCAGGGCCTGTTTCATTTCCGCAGGTTCGGCGCCGACGTCTATGTCGTCGACATGGTCGGCATTCTGGTGCTGCGCGAATTGGGCGTGCTGATCGTCTGCATCATGGTGGCCGGCCGCTCCGGCTCGGCCTACACCGCCGAACTCGGCTCCATGAAGATGCGCGAGGAAATCGACGCGCTGCGCACCATGGGCTTCGATCCGATCGAGGTGCTGATCCTGCCGCGCATTCTGGCGCTGATCATCGGCGTGCCGATCCTGACGTTTCTCGGTTCGATGGCCGCGCTCTACGGTGGCGGCCTGGTGTGCTGGCTCTATGGCGGTATCGACCCGGACATCTTCCTGTCGCGGCTCAAGGAGTCGATTTCGCTGACGACGTTCGAGGTCGGCATGATCAAGGCGCCGTTCATGGCGCTGATCGTCGGCGTGGTTTCCTGCGTCGAAGGCCTCGCGGTCAAAGGTTCGGCGGAATCGCTGGGCTTGCAGACCACCGCCTCGGTCGTTGAATCGATCTTCCTGGTGATCGTGCTCGATGGGCTATTCGCCATCTTTTTCGCCTCGATCGGGATGTGACGATGGCGTTCGAACCGATGAAGAACGGCAAGGAAGCGATTATCGAGGTCCGCGCGGTGGAGGCGGGCTTCAGTGAGCGTCTTGTTCTCAAAGGTCTCGACCTCGACGTCTATCGCGGCGAGGTGCTCGGCTTCGTCGGCGGTTCAGGCGCGGGTAAGTCGGTGCTGATGCGCACGATCATCGGTCTGGTGCCCAAGCACTCGGGCAGCATCAAGGTATTCGGCGTCGACATGGACGCGGCCAATGACGAAGAACGTCAGGCCGTGGAACGTCGCTGGGGTATCCTGTTTCAGCAGGGCGCGTTGTTCTCGTCGCTGACGGTGAAGGAAAACATCGAATTTCCAGTGCGGGAATATCTCGATTTGTCGCCGCGCCTGCTCGACGAATTGGCGATCGCGAAGCTGGAAATGGTCGGACTCGATGCTTCGGTCTGCGACAAGTTTCCCTCGGAACTGTCCGGCGGCATGACCAAGCGCGTGGCGCTGGCGAGGGCGCTGGCGCTCGACCCGGAAATCGTGTTTCTCGACGAGCCGACCTCCGGCCTCGACCCGATCGGTGCCGGCGACTTCGACACCCTGATCGCGACGCTGCAACGAACTTTAGGGCTGACCGTTTTCATGGTAACCCATGACCTCGACAGCCTGCACACGGTCTGCGACCGCATCGCGGTTCTGGCCGATGGCAAGGTGATCGCCGACGGTCCTATGGAAACGATGCTGGCTTCCCAACATCCCTGGTTGCAGGCTTATTTTCACGGAAAACGGGCGCGGCTCGACGCATCGCCATTGAAACCACGCTAAGATTACGGACCGGCAAGTTACGGACTAGGTTGGCCGGTTGGAGCAGAGATGGAAACCAGAGCGAATTACGTCCTGATCGGAGCTTTCACGCTGGCCGTGGTGTTTGGCGTATTTGGCTTCGTCTACTGGTTTCAGAACATCGGCGGCGCCGGCGAGCGCGCCTTCTACCGCGTGCAGTTCGAAGGTTCCGTCTCAGGGCTGCGCACCGGCGCGTCGGTGCTTTTCAACGGCATCAAGATCGGCGAAGTGAACGAGCTCAGGCTCGACCCCAGCAGGCCCAAGGCCGTGGTCGCCGGCATCTCGGTCGACAAGAACGTTGCGATCCGTCCCGATACCGAGATCACCCTCGAATTCCAGGGCCTGACCGGTATTTCCGCGCTGTCGCTTCGGGGTGGCGATCCGGCGAAAGCGCCGCTCGTTGGCGGCAAGACCGCCAAGGACGACGGCATGCCGGTCATGATTGCGCCGCCCGGTGCGACGCAGGACGTCACAACGGCTGCGCGCGAGGCGCTGCGCAAGGTGCAGGAGCTGATCGAGGAAAATCAAAAGTCCATCAAGGCTGCACTGGTGAACATTGAATCGTTCACGGCGACGCTGTCGCGCAACTCGGATCACATCGACAGCACGCTCGCCAACATCGACAAGTTCTCCGGTTCGCTCGGACGCAATTCGGAGCGCATCGACAAGATTATCGCCGGCTTGCAGAATCTTGCCGGCGGCGAAGACGGCAAGAGCGGCGATGTTGCCGCCGCCGCGCGCTCGATCAAGACGCTTGCCGACAATCTCGACAAACGCACCGAGGAACTCACCGGCTATATCGGACGGCTGGCGAAGACGGGTACGCGGACGCTGTCGACGATCGACAAGGCGGCGAAGAACTTCGACGCCAATCCGAGCCGGATCATCTGGGGCGGCGCGCCGCCGGATGAGAAGGAAAAAGAGAAGGCCAACGCCGCGGCGCCTGCGGCGAAGAAGCGTTAGCGTTCTTACGCCGCGGCGCGTGCATTAGCGGTATCGACCAGACGAAGCCCGTTCGACAATTCGATACGATTGCGGCCGTTGTTCTTGGCGAGATAGAGCGCGAGGTCGGCGGCCCTCACCAGTTCGTTGCGCTCCATACCGTTGTTCGCGACCGCTGCCGCGACGCCGACGCTGATGGTCGGGATGACGTCGGCGCGGCCCTGTTGAGCGGAGCGCTGTTCCTGTACCAGCGCGCGGATGGTTTCGGCGACGTCGAGCGCTTGCTCCGGGCCGGCATCGGTGAGCAACACAACGAACTCTTCGCCGCCATAGCGGGCCACGATGTCACCGGCGCGGCGCGCGCCGTTGCGGATGCAGCCGGCGATCGCGATCAGGGCAGTGTCGCCGGCCTGATGGCCGAATTGATCGTTATAGGACTTGAAGAAGTCGGCATCGATCATGAGCACCGATACCGGCCGGTTGGCGCGCTGCGCGACACGCCAGGTGGTCTCGAAAATTTCGTCGAAACGCCGCCGGTTGCACAGGCCCGTGAGGCCATCGGTCATCGCTGCCGTCGCAAGACGATGCTCCGCGACCGCGCCACGCTTCAACGCGCGCGCCAGAAACACGATCAATGCGATATTGAGGATCGACACCAGCGCAACAATGCCGCCGAGGCGCAAGGCCTGGTCCCACCATCCCGCGTAAACCGAGCGTAGTGACTGGCCGTAGGCCACGATCAGCGGCGAATTGCCGACATGGCGGAAGACGTGCAGTCGCTCGATCCCGTCGGTACTCGCCGTAAAGTCGAACGAGCCGGACGTTTCTTTGGTCATGTGCTGGAAAATCGGCGAGGCGCTCAGATTGCGGCCGATGTCGTTGTAATTGAACGGCGCACGCATGATGACGGTGCCGTCATTTCGCGCCAGGAGCAGCGCATCGCCGGGCTGCAGCTTCACTTTATCTAGCAGGCCGAAGAAGTAGCTCAGCCGTATGGTGCCGACGACAACGCCACGGAACGAGCCGTCGCTGTCGGAAAGGCGGCGGCTGATGGCGATCAAATGGTCGCCGTTCGGCGTCGACCATGGAGCGCTGAGATACATCTGGCCGTTGGTGTTGTGTTTGGCGATCTGGAAATATTCACGGTCGGCGTGATTGGACCGCTGTGGTTCCGTGCTGCGTGAATCCAGAATGAGATCGCCGGTCCGGTCGAGCACGAAGATCGAGCCGAGATATTTTGCCGTTGCCGCACGATCGAACAGGATCTGCTGACGGAGTGCCGGCGACACGCTGGCAATTTCCGGAGATCTCAAACCCTCGACAACGCCCTGCAACGATAGATCGTAGAGTTCGAAGTTTCGGGTGATTTCGGCGTCGATGGTCGCAATGACGTTTTCGGCGGCTGTCGCCGCGCGCGCATAATCGTGCCGCGCGTTCTCGAAGAGGACTATGCCACCGATCGACAAGAAGATCACCGTGATCAGCGCGCCGATCCCGATCATCGTCTTTGGATAAGTGTGCCTGCGCGAAGGCAGATGAGCTTGAGCCACGTCCGGTCCCGAATTTACATTCCCCGGAGCGGATTTAAACGAGTTCCATTGAGATTGCGGTGCGTGGAACAAGGCAATTCGAACGATGCCGTTAGACCTTTGCTAACCACGCATGCCGGGCTCAAACAAAAACACGCCGGTTTGAGCCGGCGTGTTTTGCAGATTTTGCGACGAACTGGCTTGGTCGAAGCGGCTTTAATCGAAGCGGCCTGCGGCATGCGCCAGCATTGTGTAGACCTTGCCGGTTTCCGACGTGAGATACGTGCGGGCCACCACCTGACCGCGGTCGTCGCGCGAAACCTCGTCGAGCAGCCGCTCGAACTCGCCGATATAGCGATCGACGGTAAGTTTGAACTCACGGTCGGAGCGATACTTCTTGCGGATCTCGTCGAAGGCCTGCTGGCCCTGCAACGTGTAGAGGCGGCGCGTGAAGACGTTGCGTTCGCCGCGCTTGTAGCGGTCCCACAGGTCGGCGGCGGCGTCGTGGTCGATCATGCGGGCGATGTCGACCGAGAGCGAATCCAGCGACTCGATGGAGTGGCGGGCGGTGCGCTCTTCCGGCGCACGAGGCTCACGCTGGAAGTCGCGTTGTGGTTCGGCGTCCTCGCGTGAAGCGCGCGTGAGAAGATCCGAGAGCCAGCCACGGCCGGCGGCGGCCGGCGCCTCGGTGCGGCTCGCCTCGGCGCGGCGCGCGGCCGGTGCGAAGGCGGCGGGCTCGCTGCGTGGCGCAACAGGGCGCTGCGGCACGTCATGACGCTCCTGACGCGCATCTTGACGCGTTTCCTGGCGCGTTTCCTGACGCTCCTGACGCGCTTCGTGGCGCGGCTCTTGGCGTGTTTCTTGACGGACTTCCTGGCGGAATTCCTGCCGGGGCTCCTGACGCGCTTCTTGCCGGAATTCCTGCCGCGGTTCCTGACGTAACGGTTGGCGGATCGCGGCTGTTTCGTTGCGGCCGCCGACGATGGCGAGGGCGGGCTCCTGACGCTGCACCGGCTCGATCGCATCGAGATTGCGGCCGTGACGGGCGACGATGCGGTTGAGTTCAGCCAGAGCCTCGATCTGGTCGACGATAACGCGGCGCATCTGCGCGGCGCTTTCGGCGGTTTCCTGCGGTAGATCGAACACGCCGCGGCGCAGTTCGGTGCGGGTGGCATCGAGTTCGCGCGACATCTGCTGACGCATCGTCTCCAGTTCGCGCTGGGTCGACTGGCGGGCCTGTTCCAGCTCGCGCTGCATTTCCGAGACCATCTGCTTCATGCCGCCGATGGCATCGGCGAAGCGCTCGTTGGCGTCGCCAAACAGGGTGGTGGTGTCGGTATTCGAGCGCTCGACGATCGACCGCATGGCATCGGCGGTGCGCAGGCGCTCGTCCTCGGCGCTCTCGCGAATACGCTCGAATTGCTCGGCAACCGCGCGAGCGCTCTCGGTGCTGACTTCGGCAATGGCGCGGGCGCTTTCGGCGCTGGCATCGGAAACGGCGCGGACCACGTTGCCGACGGCACGCGAGCCTTCGGCGCTGGCATCGGAGACGACGCGGCCGACTTCGCCGATGGCGCGAGAACCTTCAGCGCTGGCTTCCGACACCACGCGGGCAACGTCGCGGGCGCGGGTGGAGGCGGCTTCGAGGGACTCGTCGAGCAGCCCGGAGAAGCGCGTCAGGCGCTGTTCGAGATCCTCGGTGCGGATGTCGAGGGTGGAGACCAGCGAGTCGAGCTGAACGCGGCGCTCGTTGACGGCTTCTTCGCTGCGCTGGTTGCTGCGGTCGACCAGCTCGGCCGCCTTGGCCAGATCGCGGCCATGGGCGTCGAACTGCACGGCCAGCTGGCCGAGGTCGGCGATGACATGCGAGGTGATGTCGCGGAAACCGGTGATGTTGCGCTCGACGCGCTCGGTGGCGACGCCGGTGGACTGGCTGACTTCGTTCATCGCGGTGACGAAATCGGAGACACGCAGCATCAGCGTGTTTTCCAGCGCGCTCATGTTCTCGTGCGAACCGGACAGCACTTCCTGCAACATGATGTTGGCTTCACGCAGCCGCTCGAACAGGGCGGTGGTGTCGGAGCGCAGCATGTTGTGGGTCTCGAGCATCTCGGCGACGGTGCTCGTCGTCATTTCCTTCGAGAGGGTGATGGCCTTCTGCGCGGTGTCGCTCAATTCGTTGAGCGTGCGGGTGACATTATTGGTGGCGGTTTCGCCCGCGGTGTTGATCTGGCGCGAGATCTCGTTGCCGTTGTCCAGCATCGAGCGGGTGAAGGCGAAGCCCTTTTCCTCGATCGAGGCGAGTGCGGTGTCGGTCGCCTTGGTGATATCGGTGGCGAACTGCGCGCCCTTTTCGGTGAGCACGGCGAGCACGCCGCCGCTCTTGTCCGAAAGGATGGACGCCATTTCGCCGGTGCGGTGGCTGACTGCGGTGGCAATTTCCTCGGCCTTGCCGACGAAATTGCGGGCGACTTCATCGCTGACGCCGGTGAGCGTGCGTTCGGCCTCGCTGGCGCTGGCGCGGATCGCGTCTGTGGTCGACAGCGCGAGCTGGCTGAGCGAGCGTTCGGCTTCGGCCGAGTTCGAGGTGATCGCCTGCGTCAACTGCTCCATGCGCGAATGCAGCGCATCGGCAGCCGCCTTGGTGCGGGTCTCGATATGCTCGGTGACGGTCTCGGCGCGGCCGACCAGCAACTCCTCGAAGCGGTTGATGCGGGTATCGAGCGTATTGGCGACTTCCGTGGCGCGGGCGCCAAGCGTCTGGTCAATCTGCGCGGTACGCGAACCGATCAGGTCTGCGACCTCGGTGCCACGCGCATTGATGGTGTCGGACACCTCGTTAATGCGCTTGTCGAGCGCGCTGACGACGTCGCGGCCGCCACTGCTCAAAGTGTCGGCAAGACCGGTGACGCGCGAACCCATCAACTCTTCGAACTGGCCGAGGCGGTGATCGAGCGTCGTGCTGAGCTCGGTGCCGCGGCTGCTGACGCGCTGGTCGAAGGTGTCGAGGTAGTTACGCATCGACTCAGAAACGTCGTTGCTGCGCTGGCCGAGGCGTTCGACCAGTTCGCCGCCGTAGGTCTTCACGGTGTTGTCGAATTCGGCGATGTGGCGCGTGATTAAATTGCCGAGCGTTGTCGAGTCGCGTGAAATCTTCTCGGTCAGTTCGGTGCCGCCGTGGTTGAACATGTCTTCGAAGGCCTGGAGGCGGGCGACGAGCATCTCCTTGACCGCGCTGCCGCGGGTATCGAGCGAGGCGGCGAGCTGTTCGGCGCTGTCACGGAACGTGTCGGCGATGTTGTTCGAACGGCTGACGATGGTGTCGGTGATGCGCGAGCCGGTCTGCTCCATCTTGGAAACGACA
>DASYCM010000041.1:0-2864 GCA_036500165.1 Pseudolabrys sp. | reverse complement strand
GTTGTTGTCGGCGATGAAGTCTTCGGTGCCGGCGATCTTCTTCCGCTTGACCGGCCTGAGCTTCGCCATCATGCGGCTCAGCACCGGCACGGTCTTGTTCTGGCTGTCTTCCAGTTCGGCGCAAACGATGGCCGTCAGATCGCCGACGTCCTTGGCGATCAGGAAGTAGTGCTTCATGAAGCGTTCGACATCCTGCTGGCCGGGATGTTCGGTGTAACCGAGCCGCTGCGCGATCTCGCGCTGGATGTCGAAGCCCAGCCGCTCTTCGGCGCGGCCGCTAACGAAGTGCATGTGGCAGCGCACCGCCCAGAGGAAATCCTCGCAACGGCGAAACAACTGGTATTCTTGTTTATTGAATACGCCGCGCTTGATCAGTTCATCCGGCTCGCGCACGCGGTAAACGTATTTCGCGATCCAGAACAAAGTGTGCAGATCGCGCAAGCCGCCTTTGCCGTCCTTGACGTTCGGCTCGACCAGATAGCGCGACTGGCCGGAGCGGCGAATGCGCTCTTCGCGTTCGGCCAATTTGGCGGCGACAAATTGCGGCGCGGTATTGCGCACGATGTTGTTGTCGAAACGCGTGATCAGTTCGTCGAAAAGCTTGCGGTCGCCCATCAGGAAGCGCGCTTCGAGAATGGCGGTGCGGATGGTCATGTCCGCCTTGGCCTGGCGGATGCACTCGTCAACCGAGCGGGTGGCGTGGCCGACTTTCAGGCCGGTGTCCCACAGACAGTAGAGCACGGCTTCCGCGACCGACTCGCCCCACGCCGTCTGCTTGTAGGGCAGCAGGAATAACAGATCGATGTCGGAGCCCGGCGCCTGCAGGCCGCGGCCGTAGCCGCCGGTCGCGACGACCGCCATGTGTTCGGCTTCGGATGGATTCTCCGACGGATACAGGTGCCGCTTTACGAACTCGTAGAGAATGCGGATGATCTCGTCTTCCATCCGGCACAGCCGCTCGGCACAGCGGCGGCCGTGACGATCTTTCAGCAAAAGCTGTTCGGCCTTGGCGCGGCCTTCGGTCAAGGCGGCCTTCAACCGTTTGGCCAGCGCGGTGCGCAGGTCGCGATCGTTGCCCTGGTGGCCGGCGGCAATCTCTTCGAGATCGGCGGCAATGGCTTTGCTGTCGACTAGCTCGACCGGTGCCCGGCTCGGGGTTTCGGTTCGTGCGCGCGGCGAATGTTCGACGGCAAGGGAGGCCATGGGTAATTCCGAATAGCGGAGCAGGTGATCCGTGTCACCGCTAGCGCATAAAGATAATCACTCGGTTTATCCCGGCCGGATGAGTGGAATACCCGTACTAGCAGAGCTTGAATATAGGGAATTTAATGCTTTTGACCCCGGTATGGGGCCCCCCTATAGAATAAAAATTACGTCAAAGAGCCCGTTTGGGCGCATGGGGAGATAAATATGTCGTTGTTTTCACGCCGGGCGCTGTTTGCTTCTGCATTGGCCGCGGGCCTGTTGCCCGCCACGGCGCTTTTTGCCGCTGGCAAGCCGGACACCATCAATATCGATTGGGCGACCTATAACCCCGTTTCGATGGTGCTGAAGGACAAGGGCTTGCTCGAGAAGGAATTCGAGAAGGACGGCATCAAGATCCGCTGGGTGCAAACGCTCGGCTCCAACAAGGCGCTGGAGTTCCTCAACGCCGGCTCGATCGATTTCGGTTCGACCGCGGGTTCTGCCGCGCTGGTCGCCAAAATCAACGGCAATCCGATCAAGTCGATCTATGTCTTCTCGCAGCCGGAATGGACCGCGCTGGTCACCACCAAGGACAGCAAGATCAGCAAGATCGAGGATCTCAAGGGTAAGCGCGTCGCCGTGACACGCGGCACCGATCCGCACATCTTCCTGGTTCGCGCGCTGCAAAGCGTCGGGCTGACCGAAAAGGACATCACGCCGGTGCTGTTGCAGCATCCGGACGGCAAGACGGCGTTGATCCGCGGCGATGTCGACGCCTGGGCCGGTCTCGATCCGATGATGGCGCAGGCCGAAATCGATGATGGCGCCAAGCTGTTCTACCGCAACAAGGCCGCCAACACCTGGGGCATCCTCAATGTACGCGAGGAATTCCTCAAGGATCACCCCGATCTCGTGAAGCGGGTTCTCGCGGTGTACGAACAGGCGCGCAAGTATTCGCTCGCTAACTACGCCGAAGAAAAGAAGGCGTTCCAGGCCGCGACCAAGCTGTCCGACGCCATCGCCGATCGCCAGCTCAAGGAGCGTACCACCATCACCTTCAACAAGATCGGGCCGGATCAGCGTGACTCGATCCTGCAGGCCGGTATCGCCTTGCAGAAGGCCGGCGTGCTCAAGGCCGATGTCGACGTCAAGAAGGCGGTCGATGACCTGATCGCCGACCAGTACGTCGCGACAAACTGAGTGATTTAAGTCTGCTGTCCTGGGCTGCGCTTGCCGAGTAAGGCTTGGCGCAGTCCGGGGTTGCCTTTCGCGGGCTGCTTATGTCTCTTGTGCAAATGACCGCGACAGCCGAGCCGGCAACGGCTGAAAAGAAACAGCGAAAATCGGGGCGAAAGCCCGGACTTGGCCGCTTTACCAGCCCGGCCATCGGCCTTTTGTTGCCGTTGGTGCTGGCGGTCGGCTGGGAATTTGCCGTGCGCGCGGGCTGGTCGAACGGCCGCCTGGTGCCGCCGCCTTCCGTTATATACGCGACCTTTGCCGAACTGGCCAAAACCGGCGAACTGCAGCGCCACACACTCGCGACGCTGGCGCGCGTCATGGCGGGCTTCGGCCTTGGCGTGGCGACCGGGACGGTGCTCGGGGCCATCACCGGCTATTCGAAGACGATGTTCCGGTTGCTTGATCCGACATTGCAGGCGTTGCGCGCCATTCCGTCGATT
>DASYCM010000040.1:0-6089 GCA_036500165.1 Pseudolabrys sp. | reverse complement strand
TTGATCTGGATGATTCTGGCGATCAGCCCGATGTGGCCGCCCGCGGCGGCGTAGTCCTTGGCGTCCACGGCGCGCTTGAATTTCAGCCATGGGCCGTGAAACAGCCAGATGAACAGCGCCGCCATCACAAGGCCGAGCAACTGCATCAGGTTGATGTAGAGCGGCGCGCCCTTGAAGCCGCCGAAGGTGGTCAGCAGCATCCAGTAGCCGCTGCCGAGCAGCAGGATCACCGACACCCAGACCCAGGGAAAGAACTTGGCGAAGAAGCTGCGCCACAGCTGAAGGCGCTGCGGTCCTTCGAGAAAGCCCGCGGCGGGGCGCAGGCAGAGATAGGCCGCGAACATGCCGCCGACCCAGACCACGGCGGCAAGGACGTGAAGGGCGAGAGCGAAGGTGGTGTCGAGCATGGTGCATTCCCGGTTGGAGCGGCCCGGATCACGCTAGCACGCCCGGCAGACGTTGCGGTACAAGCGCGACATGCGCATTGCCATTCTCGGCGCCGGCCCTGCCGGACTTTATCTCTCGTATCTGATCAAGCGGCGGCGGCCGGATGCCGACGTCGTCGTCATTGAGCAGAACGCCGCGGACGCAACGTTTGGCTTCGGCGTGGTGTTCTCCGACCGTGCGCTTGAGTTTCTGCGCGACGACGATCCCGACACCTTTGCCGCCTTCGCGCCGCAGATGGAGTCCTGGAACGACATGACGCTCGTTCATAAGAACGAGCGCGTCATTATCGACGGCATCGGCTTTGCAGCTATCGGACGTCTGAAGTTGTTGCAGCTATTGCAGGAGCGGGTGCGATCGGTTGGCGTCGCGCCGCAGTTCCGCCGCGTCGTGAAATCGCTCAACGAGCTGGGTGAGGCCGACCTCATCGTTGGTGCCGACGGCGTCAACTCGCTGGTGCGGCATACATACACCGAAGAGTTCGGCGCCAGCGTCTCCTATCTCGCCAACCGCTTCGCCTGGTTCGGCACCAGCAAGCCTTTCGATACGCTGACGCAGACTTTCCGTCACACGCCGATCGGTAATTTCAACGCGCACCATTATCGCTACGCGCCGGGCCGCAGCACGTTTATCGTCGAAGTCGACGCGGCGACTTTCGTTGGTGCCGGTCTGGAGCGCATGGACGACGCAGAGTCTCGCGGGCTATGCCAGAGGGTGTTCGCCGATGCGCTCGACGGCCGTCCGTTGATTTCGAATAACTCGGTGTGGCGGCGTTTTCCGGTGGTGCGCAATGCGCGCTGGCATCACGGCAAACATGTACTCATCGGTGATGCGCTGCATACGGCGCATTTCTCCATCGGTTCCGGCACGCGGCTGGCGATGGAAGATGCCATCGCGCTCAATCGCGCCTTGGCCGAGCATAAGGATGACGTCGTGGCGGCGCTTCCCGCTTTCGAGGCGGCGCGGCGGCCCATCGTGGAAAAGATCGTCACCGGCGCCAATGGCAGCGCCGTCTGGTATGAGAACTTCGCCGATCACATGGCGCTGTCGCCGATCGAATTCGCGATGAGCTACATCACGCGGTCTGGCCGTGTCGATCTGGATCGACTGCGCAAGCTGTCGCCGCGCTTCGTCGATCGCTATGAGAGCGAATAGAGCTCAGCTCTTGTTGAGCTTCTTGCGGAACGGGTGTGCTGGATAGACGCCGAGAATGCGCAGCGAACCAGGCTGACAGACAAAGTCCAATTCTTCCAGCGCCAATTGCAGGCCGCGCTCCGAGGGATGGCCTTCGACGTCGGCATAGAATTGCGTGGCGGAGAAGCTGCCACCCACCATATAGCTTTCCAGTTTGGTCATGTTGATGCCGTTGGTGGCGAAGCCGCCGAGCGCCTTGTACAGCGCGGCCGGAATGTTGCGGACCTGAAAGATGAAAGTCGTGACGACCTTGCCGCGGTCCGGCTTGGCGTCCCGCTTCTTGGGCGACAGCACGATGAAGCGCGTGGTGTTGTGCTTTTCGTCCTCGATGTCGCGCGCCAGCACTTTCAGACCGTAAATCTTGCCGGCCAGTGCGGTAGCGATCGACGCGCGCGTCTTGTCGCCGGCTTCGGCGACTTCGCGCGCGGAACCCGCGGTGTCGGCGGCGACAATCGCTTTCAGTTTTGCCGAGCGGATCAGCTTGCGGCACTGGCCGAGCGCGTGCACGTGGCTTTCGACGGTCTTGATGGTCTTGAGACTCGCGCCTTTGACCGCCAGAAGTTGGTGATGCACCGGCATGAAGTGCTCGCCGATGATGTGCAGCTTCGCGGTCGGCATCAGGTGATGGATGTCAGCGACGCGGCCTGCGACCGAATTTTCGATCGGGATCATACCGAGATCGACCTTGCCGCTGGTGATCGCGGCGAAACAATCCTCGAAGGTCGCGCCAGGCACTGCTTCATAGGATGGATAGGCTTGCTGGCAGGCGATGTGGGAATTTGCGCCGAGCTCGCCCTGAAAAATGATCTTCTTTTTCGCCATCGCCTGATCCTAAAAACGTCGTTCGAACGATCCTTGCGCCGAGCGCTTGCCTCAAGTCAACTTGCGAGCATCTTGCGCGCTTTTTCCAATTCCTCTGGCGTATCGACGCCGAGCGGCACGCTTTTCACGATCACGGCGTCGATGCGCATGCCGGCATCGAGCGCGCGCAACTGCTCTAGGCGTTCGCGCTGTTCGTCCGCGGACGGTGGCAGTGCCACGAAACGCGCCAGCGCCGCTCGTCGGTAAGCGTAAAGCCCGATGTGGTGATAGTGCGGACCGGCGCCGGTGGCGTCGGCGCGGGTAAAGGTAGCGGCATGAAGCCGGTCAGGCGCGATCAGTGTGCCGATAGCCTTGACGACGTTCGGATTGATGCGCTCGGCGTTGTCGGTGATGACGGCGGTGAGTGTCGCGATGTCGACTTTGGGGTCGGCGAGGGGGCCGAGCGAGGCGCGGATGTCGGCAGGCTCGACCGTCGGCAGGTCGCCTTGCACGTTGACCACCAGATCGACGCGGTGCTCGGGGTCGAGCGCTTCGAGCGCCTCATAAATCCGGTCGGAGCCGGAGGGGTGATCGGCCCGGGTCATGACCGCGCGGCCGCCGGACTTTTCCACCGCCGCTTGCACGGCCTCGGAATCGGTCGCCACCACCGCTTCGCCGATGCCGGCCGCTTCCGCGCGGCGCAGAACCTGCACGATCATCGGCAAGCCGTTGATATCGGCCAGCGGCTTGCCGGGCAGGCGGGTCGAGGCCATGCGGGCCGGTATGAGGATGATGGTGTTCGGCATGATTAGGGCGGCGGTTTAAACCCGCTGGACAAGACGAATGTCCATGGCGCTGCGGTGCTTATACGGGTTGCAAGGGCGGAGGCAAACCGGTATCTCTCCGCCCAATACATGACCCTCCGTCATGTACCGATATCCCGCCTGTTTCTGCCCCTTCGGGAGCCGTAATTCGATGAATTCCTTCGAACTTAATAAAGTCCTCGGCGCCCTGCTCGCCACCTGTCTGATCCTGCTTGCCCTCAGTATTGGCGCGGGCGCTCTGTTTGCCCCGGTGAAGCCGGCGAAGCCCGGCTACGACATCGCGGTCAAGGAAACGGGCGGCGACAAGGCCGGCGCGGCCAAGGAGCCTGAGCAGCCGATTGAAGTGCTGATGGCGAATGCATCCGCCGAAAAGGGCGCTGCGACCGCGAAGCAGTGCCAAGCCTGCCACACCTTCGAGAAGGGCGGCCCGAATCGCGTCGGCCCGAACCTGTATGGCGTCGTTGGCGACGAGCGCGGCAAGGGCCGTGGCGGTTTCAATTTCTCGGCTGCCATGAAGTCCAAGGGCGGCGAGTGGACCTACGACGAGCTCAACAAGTTCTTGACCAATCCCCGCAGCTACATCCCGGGCACCAACATGACCTTCGCTGGCATCTCGCGCGACGCGCAGCGTGCTGACGTCATTGCGTTTCTGCGTCAGCAGGCCGATACGCCGGTGCCGTTGCCGACGGCCTCGGCCGCTCCCGCTGCGCCGCCGGCCGCGAAAAAGTAAGAGACATCAACTGGATGCGACAAAACGGCCGGGCCTAAAGCCCGGCCGTTTTGCTATGATTCACGCGGAAATGAGCGGGTAATGCGGCCCTTCGGCGCTTTGCGGGGCCCGGAAAACCGACATAATCCCCCCGGAATCGGTTGTTACCAAACCCCATTACCTGCTGACTTATTACCCGCCGGAGCTTGTTCCATGAAATTGACCCGCCGATCCGTCCTGCGCGCCACCGCGGCCACTTTTGCCGCTCCGGCGCTGGGGGCGATCGGGGCGGGGAGCCTAGCCGGTCCGGCGGCAGCGCAGGCCACCAAGTCCTGGAAGCACGGCCTGTCGCTGTTCGGCGACCTGAAATACGCCGAGGGCTTCAAGAACTTCGAATACGTCAACCCGCAGGCCCCGCAGGGCGGCGTCGTGCGCCAGATCGCCTTTGGTACCTTCGACAACTTCAACTCGGTCATCTCCGGCGTGAAGGGCTCGATCGCCATGGGCACCGAGATGTTCACCGAGTCGCTGATGACGGATGCGCTCGATGAAGTCTCTGCCGAATACGGGCTGCTCGCGGACGCCGTCAGCTATCCGGACGACTTCTCGTCGGTGACCTATCGCCTCAATGCCAAGGCCAAATGGCACGACGGCAAGCCGGTGACGCCGGACGACGTGATCTTCTCGTTCGATGCCTTCAAGACCAACAGCCCCCAGCTCGGCGCCTATTACCGCCACGTCACCAAGGCGGAAAAGACCGGCGAGCGCGAAATCACTTTCACATTCGACGGCCCAGGCAATCGCGAGTTACCGCAAATTGTCGGGCAATTGCCGGTGCTGCCGAAGCACTGGTGGACCGGCACCGACAAGAACGGAAACAAGCGCGACGTCACCGTGACCACGCTGGAGCCGCCGCTCGGTTCTGGTCCCTATCGCGTCAAGGAATTCCAGCCCGGCCGCAGCATCGTCTACGAGAAGGTCGATGCCTATTGGGGCAAGGACCTCAACGTCGTCATCGGCACGCGCAACTTTCAACAAATCCGTTACGAATATTTCCGCGATTCGACCGTCGCGCTCGAAGCCTTCAAAGGCGATCAGGTCGACTGGCGCACCGAGAACAGCGCCAAGAACTGGGCAACGTCCTACGATTTCCCCGCGGTGCGCGAGAAGCGCGTGATACTGGAAGAGTTTCCGATCCGCAATCTCGGTATCATGCAGGCCTTCGTGCTCAACACGCGGCGCGACAAATTCAAGGACCCACGCGTGCGGCGCGCGTTCAACTTCGCTTTCGACTTCGAGGAAATGAACCGCACGATTTTCTTCGGCCAATACAAACGTATCGCGAGCTATTTCGAAGGTACCGAACTGGCGTCGTCGGGAATTCCGGAAGGCAAGGAACTGGAAATTCTCCAGACCGTGAAGGACAAGGTGCCGGCCGATCTCTTCACCAAGCCTTACACAAACCCGACCGGCGGCAGTCCGCAGGCATTGCGCGACAATTTCCGTCAGGCGCTCGCGCTGTTGCGCGAGGCCGGCTACGAGATCAAGGATACCAAGCTCGTCGTCTCCAAGACTGGCGAGCAGTTCAAAGTCGAATTTCTGGTCGACGATCCGCAGACCGAACGCTTCGTGCTGTTCTACAAGCCATCGCTTGAGCGCATCGGTATCGGTGTCAGCGCCCGCACCGTCGACGCCGCGCAATATGAAAACCGGCTGCGGCAGTGGGACTACGACATCATCGTCGGCTCGTGGGGACAGTCGCTGTCGCCCGGCAACGAGCAGCGCGGCTTCTGGGGATCTGCGGCGGCCGATCAGCCCGGCTCGCGCAATCTCAGCGGCATCAAGAATCCGGCCGTCGATACATTAATCGAACGTGTCATCTTCACCAAGGACCGTGAGGATCTCGTTGCTGCCACCAAGGCGCTCGATCGCGTGCTGTTGTGGAATTTCTACGTCGTGCCGCAGTGGACGTACCAGTTTACGCGCACGGCGCGCTGGGACCGCTTCAGCCATCCCGAAGTGATGCCGAAGTATGGACGCTCGGCGTTTCCAACCGTGTGGTGGTGGGACGCGGACAAGGCGGCGAAGGCGCCGCAACGCTCTTGATCACACGCCGG